>CAZFMJ010000008.1:0-57635 GCA_964520045.1 uncultured Elusimicrobiales bacterium
CCAAAGATAAAACGTGGCCTCGGAATCAAACACCCCCCAGCCGAGTTTTTCAAGACCTGTTTTAAAGAATTTTTTTCTTTTCGCATAAACACCGCGTATTTCCCGGCCGAACTCTTCGGCATGTTCAAGCGCGTATGTTCCGGCTTCCTGCACGGCGGAAAAGACCCCTGAATCGATATTTTCTTTAAGCCGCGCAAGCGCCCCTACGGCCTTTGCGTTGCCGCAAACCCAGCCGATGCGCCATCCGGCCATGCTGAAAGTTTTTGAAAGCGAATAAAATTCCAGCGCCACATCTTTTGCCCGCGGCAGCTCAAAGATACTGCGCGGAGGATCCGCGGAATATATTTCAGAATAAGCGGCATCCTGAGCGATCCAAATTGAATGCTTTTTAGCGAACTTAACGGCCTCTCTGTAAAAATCCATTCCCGCGCAGGCGCCGGTCGGATTATTCGGATAGTTAAGAAACATAAGCCCGGCCCTATTGAGCATCTTCTGCCCGATAGCCCTGAAATCCGGCAGGAAATTATTGGAAATTTTCAACGGCATCGGCACGATATCCGCTCCCGCCAGCAACGCGCCCGCTTTATACGGCGGATATCCCGGGTCCGGGACAAGAACATTCTCTCCCGGATCAACCAGCGCAAGCGGGGTATGCGCTATCCCCTCTTTTGAACCTATTAAAACAAGTATTTCAGAATCCGGATTAAATCTTACGCCATGCCGCCTGTAATGCCATTTTGCTATCGCCTGCCTCAGCCTTTTGCCGGTTTTATTTGAGGGATAACAATGGTTTTCGGCGCAAGCCAATGCTTTTAAACCCGCTTCAACCACCGGCGCAGGGGTAGGGATATCCGGATCCCCTATTGAAAGCGCTATTATATCCGCGCCGGCGCGGACAGCGCGCTGCCGCTTGCGGTCAAGCTCGGCAAAAAGATATGCGGGAAGTTTTTTCATCCATTCGCTTGTTTTCATTTTTTTAGTTTTAAAATATCCATATAATCGTAGATACCGGTTTTTTTGCCCGCCAGCCATAAAGCCGCTTCGAGAGCTCCCTCAGCAAACACTTCGCGCGAATGAGCCCTGTGCGTTATTTCAAGCCTTTCAAAAGGCCCGGCATACAGTACGGTATGTTCGCCCGTTATATCTCCCATACGCAAACTTGACACGGCCGGCTGAAAGCCGTTTTTTTCCCCCCGGGAAACCGCCTGCGCAAGCCGTTTGGCGGTGCCGCTCGGCGCATCCTTTTTCATCTTATGATGAACCTCAATTATGTGCGCGTCAAATCCCTCAAGCCGCCCGGCTGCCAGCTCCGCCAGATAAAACATAAGATTGACGGCCGGACTCATATTGGGAGAGATAAACACCGGGCAATACATGGAGGATTTCTTTATCGCGTTGATCTGTTCCGGCGAAAAACCCGTTGTTCCTATCACTATGGGTTTTTTGAGGACTGCGGCCGCGGCGGCAAATTGCACGGAAGCCTCCGGCGCGGTAAAATCAACCGCGATATCGGCATTTTGCAAAAGCTCCCCAAAAGACCACGGAGACAGACAGCCGAAGGAAGAACCTCCGGATTCCGGCGCCGATTTACAAACGCGGCGGTCTATCGCACCCGAAAGCCGGAAACGCCCGTCGGAAACTATTTTGCGCGCAACCTGCGCCCCCATGCGGCCGAGGGCTCCACAGACAACCACTCCGAGAACTTTTGATTGTTTGGTTTTCATAAAAAAATTATCCCAAAAATCACATGCCTCAGACAACTGTATCTCTTAAAAAATTTTACATTAAATCCGCTAATTGATAAAATTTAGCACAATGATAGAGATACTCCTGGCCACAAGAAACCGACATAAGGCCGCGGAGTTGTCCGCCATGTTTCCCGAAAACAGCGGGATCATATTTTTTGCTCTTTCGGATTTTCCCGGCATTCCGGAAACAATAGAAGACGGCCTCACCCTTGAGGAAAATGCCGCAAAAAAGGCAAGCTCGGCGGCCAAAGCCTGCGGCAAATGGGCATTAGCCGACGACACGGGATTGGAAGTGGACTTTCTCAACGGCAGACCCGGAGTAAAATCCGCGAGATTCGCCGGCGAAAATGCGGATTATGCCGCCAACAACCAAAAACTGCTGGCCGAGCTTTCCGGGGTTAAATCAAACCGCAGGAACGCCAGATTCAGATGCGTCATGGCTCTCGCTTCGCCCGAAGGCAGACTTATACTGGAAGAAGGCTCGGTCTCGGGCTCCATTGCCGATACGCCCAGAGGTTCAAATGGTTTTGGCTACGATCCTCTGTTTCTGGTTCAGGAAACAGGTAAAACTTTTGCGGAGCTTTCCGCGGAGGAAAAAAACAAAATAAGCCACAGGACTCTGGCGGTCAGGAAAATTATCCCCCATATCAAGAACTTGCCGCCAAACGAATGAAACATACCGCGCGCGAATTGATCAGCTTATGGCTTCCCGTTGTTTTATGGTGTATTTTGATTTTTTATCTGTCCTCCATTCCAAGCCTTACGGGCCCTTGGGAGGATTGGGATTTTATTTTGCGTAAAACCGCGCACATATTGGAATTCGCGGTATTGTCTTATCTTGCCGCGCGGGCGTTAGCCGGACATTTTTCAAAAAGTTTTAAATTAAATCTGCTTGCATTTATCTTTGCGGCCTGTTATGCGGCAAGCGACGAATTTCACCAGGCGTTCGTTCCGGGCAGAACCGCGAGCATTTGCGATTTTTTTATTGATACGGCGGGATGCTTTATGGGAATTGCGGCCGGACGGCCGGGAATAACTTTACCTAAGAACCGGATTATATGAAAAATTTCGCGCTGCTTTCACTCTTTGCGGTTATTCTGCTTTCGGCCTTTTATTTATTTAAAAAACCCGCGGAGCCGCCGCAAAACGCTTTTTCGCCGGTTGAACCGGCGGACAACGCTTCGGTCTACTCGATTTTTCAGGAGTTATCCGAAAAATCCGGAAAGTTAAAAACTTTACGCAGCCGCCTCCATCTTAGCGCCGAATCCTCAAGCCCCGGCTCCGCGGGTTTCGGTTTTCAGGATTGCGAAGAACTCGGCCTGACCTTAAATGAAATAGGACAAACTTTGGCCACCATGTCCGGGCTGGCTTATTCCGCCGAATATCTTTCGCAGATTAAAGCGGCGGAAGAAAGCCTTAAAACAACAGCCGAAGAAAATGTTAGAATTAAGACTTGGCTTAGCGGAACGGTCAGTACGCGCCGGAAAATTTATAAAAGACTGGGAACTTTGGAAGAAGCACTTACTATTCTTCAGGCACACCTTGTCGGTCTGCTGAAAAAAGCAGGGGAGTAACATGCGCTTTAAGTTATATACCAAATTTGTTCTTACGCTGGTGCTGATTTCGGTCATCCCCCTGACCATACTGGGTTCCCTTCTTATAAATATAAATCAGCGCGGAATACAGGCGGCGGTGCTGGAGCTTCATTATAAATTAGCGGAAAAAATCGCCAATAATACGGATAATTATTCCGCCTCCATGGACGACCGCCTGCATTTTGCCGTGCAAATCCTGCAAAAAAATGTGGATTGGGCGGAAAAGCAATCGCTTTTGCAGACGTTCATTGAAACCCAGAAAGATATAGATTCCGTTTCGATCGTGGCCAATTCAGGAAAAGAAGCCCTTAAAGTTTTTAGCCCGTCAATGAGGAAACCCGATGCGCAATTGAATAATTACGGAACCGACACTGATTTTATACGGGCAAGAAGCACTTTATTGAAAACGGCCAGAGTGGAAATACAATCCGGCGCCCCCAAGCTGGTATTTTATTATCCCGTAAGCGCGGGGTTTGTAATCCGCGCCGAAGCCGAATTTAAAACTCTCTGGGAGCAAATACGGAACGAGCGGGTAGGCGGAACAGGCTATGCGCTGTTGGTGGATAAAAACGGAATGCCTTTTGTTTATCCTGAAACCAGGAT
The DNA here is from genome assembly GCA_964520045.1 of uncultured Elusimicrobiales bacterium. Taxonomy (GTDB): domain Bacteria; phylum Elusimicrobiota; class Elusimicrobia; order Elusimicrobiales; family CAZFMJ01; genus CAZFMJ01. Next base: position 3,947 of record CAZFMJ010000008.1, read on the forward strand.
CGCAAAATCCCTGCTGAGCGGCGTGCATTCATGGCCGATCGTAAAAGACTCGCTAAAAGCCCTCGGCACAGGCTCAAGCGAATTCAAAAACCCCGAAAATATTGACATGGTAGGAGCCTACAGCCCCCTAAATTCGATAAAAGGCGCGGTGATAATACTTCAGCCCAAGCGCGAGGCGTATCTTGCCGCCTATCTGATGAAAAAACATGCCGTCCTGCTGGTGCTGGGCTTTGGAATTTTTGCCCTTTTTACGGCCTACTTCCTATCGCTTCAGCTTTCAAAACCCATACTTGAGCTGACACAGAAAGCCGAACTGGTGGCCAAGGGAGATTTCAGCCAGCCCGTCCGGATAACAACGCGGGATGAACTCAGGGATCTGGCGGAAACGTTCAACAGAATGATAAGACAGTTAAAATCATATTCCGACATACAGGTGGACCGCATAATCAGCGAACAGAAAAAAACCGAAGCGATACTTTTTTCAATAGCGGACGGAATTATCATGACGGATCATGAAGGCAGACTGCAGCTGGCAAACAGAAAGGCGCGCTCCGTGCTGGGGCTGCCAGCGACGGATGTCCTGGAAGGGCATGCGCTGGCGGATATCATTAAAGATCCCGGAATAAAGAATATTTTAAACGAAGCCGTCCTCAATCCGCAGGAAGGCGTATACAAAGATTTTGAAGTAGCCGCCGGACAGACAAAACTTATTTTTCAATGCTCTTCCCTTCCGGTAACCGCCCCCGAAAAAAATACGGCCATCGGAGTCGTCACAGCCATGCACGACGTAACTCTGGAACGGGAACTGGCCCGGATAAAGGAAGAATTTCTGCACTCGATAACCCATGACCTGCGAAATCCCATGGGAGCCATACGGGGATTCCTGGAGTTCCTGCTGAAAGAAGTGCCCGGACCGCTCAACGATGCCCAGAAAAAAATGCTTGGCTCAATAGACAAAGCGTCATTCAGGCTTCTTGGGATGATAAACAATATCCTTGATACCGCGAAAATGGAAGCCGGCAAGTTTGAAATACGGCTCGGGACAACGGCTCTGCGCGAAATAGTTTTGAGAATTTTAGACCTGCTTCAGTCCCTTGCCATGCGCAAAAATATAAAGATAGAAACAACGATATCAGGCCCCATGGCGCTGGAAGCCGACAGCGAACTTATTGAACGGGTCTTCACCAATCTTATCGGCAACGCCATAAAATTTACTCCCGAAGAGGGAAAAATATCCGTCACCATGTCGGATTCCCCCTCTGAAATAAAAGTCTGCATAGCCGACACGGGAGAAGGCATCCCGCCGGAATATCTCACCAAGATATTTGAAAAATTCGAGCAGGTCAAGGGACAAATGAGCGGAGGAAGCGGATTGGGACTGACTATTTCAAGATATATCGTAAATGCGCACCTCGGAAAAATGTGGGCGGAATCAGAACTGGGGAAAGGATCAAAATTCTATTTCACTCTGCCCAAAAATCTTTCGAAAACGGAAACAGGGGAAGTAACAATAAAATGCGCCGTCGGTTAAATTTTTTTTTGGTCTTACTCGCCGCGATATCCGCCTTCGGCCCCTGTCCGGCCGGCGCTCAAACGCCGGAGTTTCAAAATGTAAAAGTTAAACCGGGAGACACGCTTTGGAGCATCGCTAATTTTTACCTGAAAGATCCGGTAAAATGGAGCGAAATCCTAAAATACAACAAACTCCCCACTTCAGATCCGTCAATCGCCCTGCCGGGCATCGTGCTGAAAGTTCCGGTCAATTTAATCAAAGAAAATCTGCTTTCCGCGAAATTGATATATCTCCTCAACGAGGTTTTTTACCGCAGGCAGGAAACTCCGGATTGGAAAAATGCGCAGGCCGACATGGCGCTCTACCGCAACGACGGACTCAGAACGTTAAAGGATTCAAAGGCAAAACTCAAGTTTTATAACGGCGAAATTTTAAATATATCTCCCAATTCGATCATCGTGCTTCAGCCTCCGTCAAAAAACACCGATGTTGAACTGCTCAGCGGAGAGGTAAGAAGCCTGCGCTCGCGTGTGGTGACGGCGGCCGCCAGAATAACGCCGACAACGCGGGATACGGATTTCAGCGCCAAAGTAAAAGAAAATCTCACAACTCTCATTCAGGTATATAAAGGAAAGGCCGACGTCGAGGCCAGCGGGAAGATAATCAATGTGCCCGCCGGATTTGCCTCCGAGGTGGTGCTTGACATGCCGCCTTCCGAACCCATAAAACTTCCGCCCCCGCCGGCCTTTGCCGGCGAGGGGAGCACAAAACTGAAAAAGCTGAAAAGCGGACCCGAAATATCTTTTAAAGGCACGGTAATCTTTTTAAAAACTCCCCAAAAAACCGCGGATGCCGTTATCCCGCTTTCTTCCTCAAAATCGGAACGGACGCGTCCGGCATCCGAAGAAAGAGCGCCGCAGGCGCAGGTCAAAGCCGTTACGGTCGGCAATCCCATTCAGGGCTACCATGTTCAGGTGTCGCGGGATAATATATTTTCAAAAATAGTTCTGGATACGTCATACTCCGCTCTTGAGCAGGCCGATCTGAAAGAAAAGCTCCCCGCCGGAAACTACTGGGTGCGGATAGCCCTTATAGACCTGCTTGGGCTGGAAGGCACATTCACCGCTCCTAGAAAAATATCGGTGACCGATTCTCCGCCGAAACTTGAAATCATCAGCCCCAAGCCGGGCGAAAAATTTTTTGAAGCATTTCTTCCGGTCGAGGGGATAACCGAAAAAGACGCCGAAGCCGCCGTGAACGGACAAACCGCATTTATTGATTCAAACGGCAGATTTGTCGTCACGGTAAAGCTCGCAGAAGGACAGAACAACATAGAAATAACGGCCACCGGCAAGCACGGCCTCTCCAGCCGCATACTCAGAACCGTATACTATGCGCGCACGAACGCTCCGCAGGAGGAAATTGCTCCGCCCAAATCACCGCTGGAACAATTTACAGAATTCATCGGAACAGGCTTCGGATTTACGCTCTTTATAAGCGGCGTGATGATCGTCACAATAGTGCTTATCTTCCTGTTGTGACCGTGGAAAAAACCTGCTCTAATGCTACGTTCCATCGATTCAGCGCGCCGGTCCTTTTTGTGCGGCTTTTGACAATACTTCCGCTGTCCGCTCCGCGGCTTCATCCCATGAAAATCCGGAAGCCCGGTGCCTGCCCATAGCGCCAAACCGCCCGCGCTCCGTGACATTCATAGCTAATACTTCCGAAACCGCCTTTGAAAGACCGGGGATATCTCCATATGTGTAATAAAGAGCGCAGTCTCTGAATATCTCCGGAAGGCATGGACTATCGGTTGAAACGCAGTTACAACCGTACTGCATAGCCTCCAAAGCCGTAAAACCGAAGGATTCCACCCTGCTCGTCATCACAAAAGCCGCGCAGTTCCGGTAACACCATGAAAGTTCCTCTTCCGATAAATTTCCCAGCCACACAATATCATCCGCAATACCGAGCCCGTCCGCCCGCTTATGAAGATTCCGCAGATACCCGGCGGTGGCGGGGCGCGTTTCACCCGCCGTCAGGAGTTTCAGGCCGGGAAAAGTTTTCTTGAGCCCGGGCATAGCCTGAATAATATCCTCAATGCCCCTGTAGACCTCCAAAGATCCCGCTGTAAATATAAACCGCCCGGGCACAGCCATGCCGGCCGGAGGATGAGAATCCTTAGGCGCGGGCGAAACGCCGAAATTTATGGTCGTAACCCTGTTATTCTCAAGCTTCCACTTTTTTATCAAAAAATTTCTAACGTACTCGGTGGGAGCGATAACGGCGGCAGAGTTTTTTACGGCCATTCGTGTTTCTATAAACTGAGCGAGACATTTTGTTTTGTCAAGAATGCCGCTTGAAACCTTTACTCCGCTCAAGGGCGCCATATTATGCACCACCGTTACCACTGGCACGTCGCGGTATCTGATATATCTTTCCAGCGAAACGAACACCAGATCGGGACGGAACCTGTCCATGACGGCCATCAGCCCTGCCTCCGGGACATGTCTCATGAACCTGAAAGGCTCGCACTCCGTAAACTTTATACGGGGAATGCCCGCCAGCCATGCTTCTGCCCCCAAAGACGCCGGCGAAGCGCAAAGTATTTCCGTTATCTCCGGACGCGCGGCCAGCCGCGGTAAAATGGCGGAAAGATATTTTTTATATCCCCCGCTGGAACCGCCCCCGGTCATATTTAAAACGGCTATTCGCATAAATTTAGCCATAATACCGCACATAAAGCGCAAAAAAAAATGATTTGTTGATTATGTGTTTTCTGCGGCCGATCTTACGCTGTCAAAGAAGGAAACTCCCGTAGTATCCGGTTATTTTAATTTCCCTCCTGATTTGACCGCGCTGCGCGCGATAACCATGAGGGTTTCGCCTCCCAGCAGACGCACTCCCCAGTCCTTATTAATTGAATAGGCCAGAAACCTTGGCAATGCGGCAAAACGGGTTTTCCAGCTGCGCCGCGGAGCGCTGAAGGCTGCGCCGGAATATCCGCAGGCAACAACTTCAAAACCGCACTCCTCTAAAAGTTCAAGAGCCATATTTTTGGTAAAATAGTTTATATGCCCCACTTTCCTCCGCACTTTCAGAATAGGACTTTCCCTTAGAACCGATACCGCGCTCAGATCCAGAGGGATATGAAATAGATATTTCTCGGCTGCGCCGTGCAGATTGTTAAGAAAAGTAAATGGATCGCCGATATGTTCTATGACGTCCAGAAGAAGTATAAGATCGTAGCGGACGCTGTTGAGCTTAAAAAAATCCCCCAGAACAAAGCGTATGCCCTTATCTCCGCATGCTTCCCAGAAACGCGCCGCCGCCGGAGCTATCTCATATCCGCAAAAATCGGCGCCCGGATAAGTTTTCTTCAGCTCAGCGAGTATTCCGCCTGCCCCGCAGCCTATCTCGCAGAAAGATCCGGGCGTTATGCCTGAAGTTTTCAGGAAACCGGATATAGCGGCGGCCTTCCACGGCGAATCCTCTATGTCCCATGACGGATTGTTCAGCAGATAATCGTCGGTAGTGTATTTTTCGGCAGGCAATGCCATCAGTTATTTTCTTTCCAGTTAAACGAAGCAAGAACTTCCCGGATAATCTTAACCATAGACCATCTCCCGGCAGAAAACAGGCCACGTCAGGCATGCGGCGGCGCGGCCGGAGAAGATTTTCCCTCCCGCCCCGGAACGGCGAGACCGGCTGTTATTGAAAGAACTATCCAAAAAACTCTCTCTTTTAGAAAATCATTCGTAAAAACCCAACAACAAACGGCAATCAGTCCCATGAGGAACGGGAATGCCCTAGAAGCAAAACCTTCCTTCAGCCCCATAATTATGATTCGGGCTATCAATAGAAACAAAAAAAGGGCCGGCAACAAACCTACTTCTACGGCATAATATAGGTAGGAGTTATGCGGATTTATATTTTGATTTAAATCAATAATTCCATTTGACGATTTTGCCAGCGCAAGATAGGCCTGCTGGTATATAATGGGAAACTGATTAAGACCTATGCCCCAGACCGGCGCGCTTCTTATCCCCCTAAGCGCCACACCCCAAGCCCGCGCGCGAGTATTTGCGGACGCGTCATGCGCCACCGTATTCTTTGGGGCGGACATGACCTGAACGAAAAACATTATTTTCTCCTTCTTCTTGTAAACTTCGGGCCTCAGAAATACGCCAAAAATAGTTATAAAAACCATGCCTGAAATCAATGCTTTTACAAAATTTTTTTTGGGGCTCTTCGACACATACAGCGCTATCAAAACACAACCCGCCGCCAGAATACACCCCACCCATGCCGCACGGGAAAGCGTATAAAATAGCCCGACTGCGCCAAGGCCGATGGCGCATAGCTCCGCAATATCACGAAAACGGAATACTTTACCAACCGTAGAAAGAGAGTATCTTGCAAGTTCCACCGTTAAAAACCACGCCATTACACCTCCGGCCAGTGTTGAAGAGTTGGAGAAACCCCACCCCTGCAGCCCCCGGCCAAGTCCGGATTGTCCCAGAAAACCGGAAACGTAAAAGAGGCCGGCGAAATTGACCTGCAGTAAAATAAGAACGGCTGAAGAAATAAGATAAAAATTCATCCATGCATGGAGCAGGTCAAGATTTAAGTGCCGGACGGTGAATCTGATAAACACAAAACACAGGAATGAAAAAATATATGCCTGAAAACCGCTGATTGAAAACTTGTCGAAATGGACGAATAACGACGAAATAAGAAAAAAAACCAGCATCAGAAGCAAGAACGGCAATTCATCAGAAAACATTATTTTAAAAGACGGTTTTTGAGCCAACATCCGCAGCCCAACCAGCGCAAGCCCCAGAACAAGCAAAGGCGTATGCAGACTGACCGGGGATGTCCACGGCTTATATGGAACGAGAAAGTAAGCCACCATGTAAACAAGAAACATTCCGGAAAGGAAAAGATCGGCCTTTGAATTCCTGTCCCGACCCAAAAAATCAGCCAATATCTTTTTTATCATAACCGTTCTATTGCGCAGGGGTAAACCCTCTGCATATCCTACACCCAATACCCACATTATATAATACTTTCCCTGCCGGTACCATCAGGGAAAGGCGGGAAAACGGATAAAGACGCCTTACTGAAACATACCATCAGCCGTCCCTGAACTTAATTTTCCAAAGCAGCTTCCTTGTTGTTCTGTTCATCGGCAAAAATAAGCACAAAAACACAAAATATCCGAAAACAAGCACTCTGTAATGATTAAAACTACTGATAGCATGCCGGATAAGTCCCGGTTGAAAAACACCGGACAAAAGAGAACCCGCCTCTTTTCTTTTACCGGACAGCAACAGATTAAAAGCCCTGTTTATATTGTCTCTTAATACCATCAGCTCGTAATTCTTACGTTCCTCCGCGCCAATAAAACCAGCCGCGAAGCCTTTTATATAATCGTCAAAAAGGCGGACCATGTCATGAGGACCGGTTTTCCCGCGGGCCAGATGATAGCTGAAACTGCTGGGGCTGATCCGGTATTTCAACAAAGGCTTGTCTATAATACCGATCGGACCGCGCTGAAGTATCCTCAACCAAACATCGCCATCGGCCGCGCTGGCATACCGCGTCTCATTTAATTCCTTTATATAATCCCTGTACACCGTTGTTCTGGCCATGGCGCCCGGGCAAAAGAGGAAATTCCCGTATTTAAGCATTACCCTGAACACTTCCGGAAAAACATACAGCGGCCCTGCGGGGCGCCGCAGTTCGGCCGGAAGCCTGTATATCCTTCCCTGCTGTCCGCCTGCATCTATGCTTTCCGCCATCACAAAAACAGCTTCGGCCCCGTGGTATTTTTCGAGGAATGCAACCTGTTCCATGATTATCGATGGGGTATAAATATCGTCCGAATGGAAAATGGCGGTATATTCACCGCAGGCAAGCTGAAGACACTTCGTAAAATTGCCCGCGCCCCCTACATTCACGGCATGCCTGATAATCTCTATACGGCTGTCCTTTCCGGCATATGCCCGAGATATCCCGAGCGTGTTGTCCGTGGAAGCGTTATCGACAATAAAGACTTTAAGATTGCGGTATGTCTGATTTATGATCGAGTCAAGAGTCCCGGGAAGCGTTCGGCCGGAATTGTATGTTGGGACACAAACGCAGACTAAAGGTCCCGCTCCTTTCGTCATAGAAGCGCGCCTTCTCCGGGCCGCAGGGCCGCATGGGATTCCATGTTTTTCCAGCCTCCGCCCACCGCCGCAGCTTTTGTCCATCTGAAAACCACCCAATACTGCAAAAAAATGAAATAAAGTCCCGCAACGGCCAGTATCGTGAAGGACAATGCCGGCGAATTGAATTTTCTGAGGAACAGGAAAAAACACAGCGGAAGCGAATATACCCCCGTCCTGATCAGGAGTTTCCTGTTCAGAGCAAACCGTATTGCGTGCGCCGTCTCCCAACGCATGACCAAAAGCGTCGCCACCCCCCCAAAAACCATAGCCAAAGGAATCAGGTTTTCCTTAAAAAGCGACAAACTGGCCGCATATACGCCCCCGCAGGTTATTAAGCCGCCGGCAACATATGGCTTAATGAGCATCTTAGTGCGCATCTCAGCGTGAGCAGCGGAAGAAATAATATTCGCCGCCATTCTAAAAAACTCTATAAGAGCGCCAAAAGCCACGAATTTGGCCGCATCGCGGAACTTAGGAGCCACGATAAGCCCGGTAAGCTGCGAAGCAAGTGAAACTGTAAAAAAAAGCAATATGACATAGACCGGCAGAGTTTTCTCCGAAAGTTCCGCTAGCGCATTCTTGCGCTCTTCAGGCCCCCCTGAACTTATTTGCTTATAAAAGGCCGGGAAATATATCTGCTGGACCAATGATTCAGCCACCGCGGCAAGACTAGCTGCAATGCCCAGTCCCACAGCCAGATACCCAAGAAATTCAGCGCCGGCCTTCATCTCTACTATGAGACGGTATCCTTGATTCTGCAACCACATAAAAAGCGTCGCCCCGGCTAAGGGAAGGGCGAAAGCCGCCACGTCCCTCACCGCCTCTTTATTAATACTTCCTAACTGAAACTTGATGAACCCGCTAAAGTTCTCTTTTGTGTTTTTACAAAGCGAGCACGCCGCGGCGAGACTGATCAAAAACATGGCAATTATCTGGCCGGAAAGCCATGAAAAGGCAGTAGCGGATATTTTTATTGAAACCAGCAAAGAAAGAAGCAGTCCTATCCCGATGGTGAGAACAGAAAAAACCACGAACGGGATACGGTACCCCAGCATATTAAGCGCCGGAACCAATGTCATATTCCAAGTGTTGAAATAAAGATACGCCGACACCGTAAGCGCGAAAGACAGGCCGGGCAAATCCGAACCGGCGCCCGAAATTTTTTTAACAACAAGGGTTATTGGAACTGCCGCGGCGGAGATCAAAAAAACATAGATATTAAAACCAGAAAAATGCGGCATTATGATTCCGCCTGCCTGCCATGCATGCAGTCTTCTGTTTATATACATGCCTACGGGATTTATAAAGAAAAAGGCAAAACCCGTAACAAACGAAAGGATCAAAAACATGCTCCCGGCCTGCGCCGGAGAAAGGACTGCGGTCATAATGCGCAGCGCCGCGACGCCGAGCAAGGCTTGGAAGAAACGCCCGATAATTATAACAGCGGCATCTTTATCCATTTATCGCCTCTCCGGCAATGGTCTCGCCGAAATATCGGTCACTGAACTGATATGGCCGATCTCCTGAAACAAAAACCCGGATCGCATCCATCTTAGCCAAAATTTCCGCGGCGCTCATGTTTTTCAAAAAGTCGTAAAGAGCATTATGGGTGGAAAATTTTCTTCTGTCCACGAAACATTCCGCGGGGACATACTTCTCAATATCCGGAGCACCCCAATAGACCGGGATGCACCCCGCGAAGAAACAATCGAATATTTTTTCTGTTATATAACCCGGGATATCCCGGGCATTTTCATAACAGATGCAGAACTTATATTTTTCCAGCGCAGGCCGTTTGCTTGCCACCGGGCCTTTATAGGATGGGAATTTAGGCGCAAAAAACTTTTTAAGCGGTCTAAACCTATTGAGCGCTCTTACTATTCTGGGTCCGGTGAAAACATATTCATCCCACCCCCGCCCGTATAGATCAAAATCTTCTCGGTTATTCTGTTCAAACCAGCGTATGGTCTCCTCCCGTTTTGAATAGAGCGCCAAGGGGTGATCAAGCTTCCTCTGCATCGCTATGAGGGTGCAAAGTTTTTCTTTTTTTAAAAAACTGTCCGAAATATTTTCCGGGAATAAATTTGAAAAATTAATCTTAAAATACTTCTTTCTGTCCACCCACTCCTCATTCCAGGTGAAAACACGCTCAAATTGTCTATGCAGTTCCATGTCCCAGTTCCGTGGAATAACGATCCCGCACTCCTGGATAACCACCCATTTTCGCGTTTTGGACGACCATCTGCCCAGTATCCTGTCCGCTGATTCCGCGGGGATATCAAGAAACAATGTTACGTCCGGCGCGGTTCCATCCGCCAGATACACATCCTGCGTATGACACTGCCAACCTCCGGCATAAAGCCGTTCTTTTAAAGACCGCCAGGGAGCCAGGCAATTATCCCGATTCAAAGGACCGTCATGGTCAAAGATAGCGTCTTTGGCGTAGAGCCCGCTTACCCAGAGCGCCAGTTTTCCTAACCCCATATGGCTCCCAATAGCGCTTCCAGGCGGCTGAGATAGGTATGTTCCTTTTGCGCCCGCGCATGGCCTGCCCTCAAAATATTAAGACGTTCGGCTTCATTTTCAAGATAATAGCGTATTTGCTGGACGCATTCTTCCGGAGAAGAAAAAACCGCAACTTCTTCCCCTATTTTTAAATATTTTTCAAGCCCCGCCGCGTAATTAGTGAGCTGAAAACCGCCGGCCAGCGGTATTTCAAAGTTCCGGGCCTTTATCTGTTCCGCCCTTTTAGGCGAACGTATATAATTCATTCCGGAGCGAAAACTGCTGAATATAAACCGCATATCGTGGCTAACGCTGTTTGAAAGATTGAGATTGATTCTGGTTTTATAAAAAATCCTGTCCATTTCTTTAAAGGAAACTTTGCCCGCCGGCCAACCCGCCCCGAAACAGTATATTTTGATTCCCGCTTTCGACAGCTGTTCGATATACCAGACGCGAAATCCGTTATAGCCTCCCACAAAAGAAACATCATAATCGTAAGAGTCCGGAGGCGCGGAGCCAAGATTGTCATTATTAAGCTGCGCGGCCCACTGGGTAACTATCGGCGTAATGCCTAACTTTTTATATTTAGAGACACTGAAGGGATCCGTAGTTCCTACATGTGAAAAGTGCGGCGCCATTTTTGCGGCGTAACTTTCGAAACGCCATGTATCATCCCCGAACCAGGCAAATGTAGGCCAGCGTTTCTTGAGAAAATCAAGGGTTTCCGGAAGGAACTGGTCCAGATACGGCACAAAGAATATAAGATCGGGATTGTAGGATTCAGCTTTTTCGATCAGTATTTCCTGAAGTTTGGGAATATCGTGAATATACGGATCATACCATAAAGGCTCGACATCGGAAACCAGCGCCGCCAGGTTCTTGTAAAAATACTCCTTATCGCCGGACGCGCCCCGTTTTGGGTCGCAATAATCCCACTCCATGAAAACAGTCAATATTTTTTTATTTAGTTTCACGATCATGCCATAGGCTGAACTAATACTTCCGCAGACAACTCTTAAGCATATCTATATCCGATTCCGTAAGCTCCGGGTAATTTCCGAAGTAAAAACCGCACTCATGAAGAAATTCAACGCCTTTTAGAGGATAGGTTTCCGGCACATATTTTAAATAAAACGGCTGTGTCTGCATGTTTCCCGCTATGACAGGACGTATCTCAACGCCGTCTCCGGAAAACTGCTCTATATACCGCGTGCGCAGTTCTTTGGTTTTGCATATTACGGGGAACGCGAAATTAGAAAGAAAGGAAAGATGGTTTCTTTTTACCGGGAGGAGGTCTGTATTATTTATGACCTCCTCTTCCAAAATCAGATAATTCTTTTGGCGGATCTCGCAATTTTCATTCAGGTATTTAAGCTGGGTCAGGCCCAAAAAGCCGGTTATCTCCGTGGGTCTGAGATTAAACCCCAAATCATAGAAAGTATACTTGGCTTCAAACTCGCTTTTGACGCCGTGTTTTTCCCTTAAGCGGCGCTGGGCGGCAAAATTAAGGTTCCGGTCCCAGCCGTTGGCCCGGACCATGCGCAGCATTTCGTCTAATTCATCGTCATCGGTACAAACACAGCCGCCCTCTATGGTGGACATATGGTGGGCGACAAAGAAGGAGAACGTGGCCGCCAAACCAAAATTACCCGTCTTGCCTTCCGGAAGAGCGGTGCAAAGCGACTCGCAGTTATCCTCTATGAGAATGATATTGTTCTTTTTACACACATCCCTTATCGCGTTCAGGTCTCCGGCAAAGCCAAGAGCATTGGTGATAAAAAAAGCATCCATTTTAACCTGTCTGAGTGTATCCGAAAGGTTGGAAGCCATGCAGTTCAAAGTCTGGGGATCGCAATCCACCGGCACGGGTTTCATGCCAAGCTGGATCATGGGCATAATGTTGGTGGACCATGTGAGCGCAGAAAAGCCCACTTTACTTTCGTTCTTCAGACGACCCGTGTTTTTAAGGGCCTGAAATAGCGCCAGATTGGCGCTGCCGCCGCTATTGAAAAGGATACAATGCCGCCGGCCCTGCGCCCTGGCAAAAGCCTTTTCAAACTCCATACATTTTTCGCCCATACTGAGAATCTTGGCCTTAAGTATAAAATCCACCAGTTCTTTTTTTGTTTCATACTCATTTAAAAAAGTGTTTTTCATCAACGGTATCATTATTTGCCTCCATGGATTTTAAAAAATTCATAAGCGGCGGATATACCTTCTTTCAGGGTCGTTTTCGGCTTCCAGCCCCAGGATGACAGCCGGGACACGTCAATTAATTTTTGCTTCATGCCGGCTGGTTTGGACAGGTCATGAGTAAAGGCGCCCGCGTATTCCACAACTTCAGCCACGGTTTGGTAATAGTCGTTAACGCAATAGTCGCGGCCGATGCCGGCATTCATCATGTCCGGCATAGAGTCAAACTCAGTTATAGCTTTGTGGATGCAGTCGCCTATGTCTCCAGCATACATAAATTCCCTGCGGGCAGTGCCGTCGCCCCAGATTTCGACTGTTTTTTCGCCGCTTAGTTTTGCCAGATGAAGTTTGCGTATGACGGCTGGAATCATGTGCGAATGTTCGGGAGAAAACTTATCCCAACGGCCGTAAAGGTTACAGGGGATAAGGGTTTTATAGCGGAATTCGGGAGCTTCTTTGGAGATATAGGAGCAAAACCTGGCTACGACGGTTTTTGCCAAAGCATAGCCTTCGTTGGTGGGTTCAAACTCGCCGTGGAGCACCATTTCTTCTTTAAGGGGGTTGGGAGCGTTGCGCGGGTACATGCATGAACTGCCCAGATTTATAAGCTTTTTAACCCCGCAGTTGCGGGCCGCCCAAACTATATTGCGTCCCATATCCAGATTCTCAAGCAGAAAAGCTGCGGGATTGGCAATATTGGCTTGTATGCCTCCCACGCGGCCGGCGGCGTGAACAATAATGTCGGGTTTAATTTTTGCTATATACGCCCTGACGGCTTCATAATCAAAAAGGTTCAGCTCCGGTATGTCCGGCGCGAAAATCTCAAGCTTGGAAGCGGAAGGATGTTCCATTACATTGCGCCCTACCATTCCGGAACCGCCGGTTAAGATTATTTTCGTCATATTCATTTTTGTATCGTTTCTATCAGCGCCCTGCACACAAAGTCCACATCTTCCTCGTTGAGATCGGCCGCTGCGGGAAGAGATATCCCCCGCCTCCACGCTTTATCGGCTTCAGGGTTGGGGAACCGCTCCTCAAAGGCCGGGAATTTGCTCATTCGGGGGAAGACCGGCCGCGCATGTATGTTCAACTCTCTAAATTTTCCTATGACTTTGTCCCTTTCCGTTTTGATCTTCTCCCCAAGAAGTATGGAAGGGTAACAGTAATTGCTCTTACACCCGGACTGCTCTTTTATTATCTTCAGGCCGTCTATATCTTTAAGCCTGCTGTAGTACCAGTCAAAGATCCTGCGCTTCATCGCCACAAGTTCGTCTATGCGTTCTACCTGGGCCAGCGCCATGGCCGCGGGAATATTGCCCATCGTGTACTGATAGCCTACTATATCCGACCAGAAGACCGCTTTTGAATCCGTACGCCCCATTTCTGAAAGAAGTATGGCTTTTTTATAAAGCTGTTCGTCATTGGTCACAAAAACGCCGCCTTCGCCGCTGACAGCTATCTTGGCGCCCTGGAAACTAAAACAAGCGCAGTCGCCAAAAGTACCTGTTTTGCGGCCTTTATACTCAGCTCCCATGGACGGCGCCGCATCCTCTATAACCTTAAGATTGTGCTCTTTGGCTATTGACATTATTTTATCCATCATAGCCGGATGTCCGAACATATGCACCAGCATTATGGCTTTTGTCTTGGGTGTTATGGCCCTTTTTATGGCCTCAGGATCTATGCACCATGTTTCGGGGTCTATATCAACAAAAACGGGCTTGGCGCCGGTATAGCTTATGGCATAGGCGGTTGCCACCCAGCTTAAATCGGGACAGATGACCTCGTCTCCTTCCTTTAAACTCAGCGAAGCGGCGGAAAGATGGAGAGCCAACGTACAGCAATGGGTGGGATGCACATATCTGACTCCCAGATAATCAGAAACTGCGGCGATGAGCTTCTGCACATGCATATGGAAAGTCTCATACCAGCCGTTTTTGACCGCGTCTGCCACATAATCCATCTCTTTCTGTGTAATTGACGGGCCGGCAAAACTTATTTTTTTCCCGCTTCGCTTCATTTTTCCTCCGCTCTTACAACCGCTGTAAACGCCCGCAGGCTTCGGCCAGATCTTTGTCATCCTTAGCAAAGCAGAACCGAACCAGATTTTCACCGCTTTTATCATGATAAAAAGCGGAGCCCGGGACACAGGCCACTCCGGTCTTTCTGAGAATGTGCATAGCCTTATCCTTACTGGTTTTTCCCGGTATAGCTGAGACGTCCGCAAGAACATAGTATGCCCCTTCCGGGACATGAGGCTTAAGCCCCGCGTCGCTCAAAGCGGAACAAATTTTTTCGCGCTTTTTATAATACAGGGAACAGAGACCCGAATAAAAGGAGTCCGGAAGTTCCATAATACCCTTCGCCACCCCGAACTGAAGAGGAGTGGGCGCGCACACGTATATGAGATCGTTCATATAGCCGATGATCTTGGCCCATTTTGCATCCGCTACGGCATACCCCACACGCCATCCGGTTATACTGAAGGTTTTGGAATATCCCGATATGGTTATTGTCCTGTTCCGGGCAGGCTTTATGGAACCCGGGCTTATATGCCGTTTGCCGTTATAGACAAAATACTCGTATATTTCGTCCGTAAATATGAAAAAATCATGCTTTACGGCCATGTTTGCGATATACTCAAGTTCTTCTTGTGAAAAAACCTTCCCGCACGGATTTATGGGAGTGTTTATCATAATGCCTTTGGTGCGCGGCGTTATAGCCTTTTCCAACCGGTGAAAATCGAATGTCCATTCCGGAGGATTCAGCCTCACAAATTTCGGACGTAATCCGGCTGCCATGATGGTGTTAATATGATAGCCGTAATACGGCTCAAATATTATTATTTCATCACCCGGGTTCAGAAGCCCGAGACAGACGCAATAAAACGCACCGGTGGCGCCGCATGAAATCACGATGTTCTTCTCCGGATCCGTCTCCATTGCGTTATGACGGTAAAGTTTTTTGGAAATGGCATTGCGGAGCTCTTTTATGCCGTCGTGCCTTGAATAGTGATTTAGACCTCCGTGCATGGCGGATTCGGCCCCGGACCTGACAGGCCCCGGCAAAGAAAGGTCGCATACTCCCTGGGAAAGATTTATTCCTCCGGCTTTCTCGCACTCGACCGACATGGAACGGATGTCGGACTGCGCTATTGCCATAGCTCTAGCGCTTACTGAAAGTTTTGTCCTGATACGCGCCATACTGCTCACAATTTCCCCTTGAAAGTCATCACAGAATAGAACCTCTCAGGATTACCCTCCCAGCCCTCCGGAGCCTCCGTCCACTCATGACCGTCTTTGCCGCTCACAAGAACAAGCGGGATGCGCCCGGTTTCTTCGTATCCCAGTTTTTCATACAGCCGGACTGCTCTTTTATTATCCCCAAGCACCTTAAGCGTATAGCCCTCCAGCCCCAAAGTCTCTTTTCCCCATTTCATCATGGACAATATGGACGCGCCCATGATGCCCGGGTATGATTTCTCGCCCCTGACAATATTATCTATCTCGCAGGACCGCCGCGCAAAATCGAACCTGAAAAGACCCGCGTGCCCGACATAGCCGCTCCCTGTGCGTATTATAAAAAGCAGCCTATCCGGCTTGTCGATGAGCTGCGCGTAGTACCAAGCCAGTGTGCGCTCAAAAGTCACCTCGAATTGGGCGAGAAAAAATGCTTCGTTCTCTTTCCTCCATTTCCCCAGCAAATCTATTATTTTTCTATCGGCGGCACGATCTCTTGTGAGGAGCAATATCTCGTAATTGTCTTCATTGAGCTCCCCCCCGACACATACATCCCCGAACCGGACCGATTTCAAAGAACTTATCTTAGAAATGACTTCCTTTTTCCATGTGGAATTATCTGTATCCATATTTTGTGCGCGTTGTTTCATCCTGTAAAGTTTTTCAGCCGCCGCCCATGGAGCTGTTCCCCTCCGCATATCCTAAAACTTTTTTTGCGCGCGCGAATATATCTGAAGCCGATATTCCGCAGATCCGCCTCAAATAATCCTGTTTCCCGGCTTGGCGGCAGAAACTGTCCTTTATCCCCAATATTGAAACAGGAACCAGCGGCAATCCGGAAGTCACAAGAAATTCAGCGACGGCTCCGCCAAGGCCGCCTATAACATTATGCTCTTCTACTGTTATAATAGCCCTTGTTTCCGATACGGCGCATCGCAACGTTTTTACGTCCAAAGGCTTAACGGTGTGCATGCTTATGACTCTGGCTGATATGCCGACGCCGGACAGCTGTTTCGCGGCTTCGACGCATACCTTGAGTATTGAACCGGCGCCGATGATACAAACATCTTTGCCGTCCCTCAAAGTTATAGCGCGGCCGATCTTGAAATCGACGGGACATTTATGAATCTTCGGCTCCCCCGCTTTTCCAAGGCGCAGATAGCAGGGACCGCTCTCCGCCGCAAGCTCCTTTGTCGCGGCCGCAGTTTCAATGGGATCCGCCGGGACAATAACGCGCATCCCCGGCAGTGCCCTCATTATCGCAATATCTTCCGTAGCGTGGTGGGACATCCCAAGTGTGCCATAGGAAAAGCCCGCTCCGATACTTACTATTTTAACATCCGCGTTGTGATAACATAGATCGTTGCGCACCTGCTCAAGGCATCGCATTGTCGGAAAGTTCCCGATGGAATATGTGAAGACTTTTTTGCCGGAAAGGGCCATCCCGGCGGCTACTCCCGTCATATTCTGTTCCGCAATACCTGCATTCAGGAATTGTCCGGGAATATCCCGGGCGAATCTCTCAACCACTGAAAAACCGAGGTCCCCCACAATCAGATTAATACGGGAATCTCTTACCGCAAGTTCATAAAGAGTGTCCAAAAAAGCGTTTCTCATTTTTCGGCCCCCAGCTCTTTCATCGCGCTGGCAAGCTCTTCCACGGAGGGGGTCTTATAATGCCATAGAAGACTGTTTTCCATAAAACCAACCCCCTTTCCCTTGATAGTATTGGCAATTATACAGGAAGGTCTTCCGTTTACATACGGCACGTCGGAAAATGCTTGTATTATGTCTTCCACATTGTGTCCGTCGATTTCACGCACCCCCCAGTTAAAAGACGCTAACTTTCCGGAAAGCGGCTTTAAACTCATCACTTCTTCGGTAGAACCGAGACTTTGTATCCCGTTTACATCGATAATTAAAACAAGATTGTCGAGCCGGTGCTGCTGAGCAAATAATACGGCCTCCCATGTCGTTCCTTCATCGCACTCCCCGTCGCCGATAAGAACAAAGATTTTATTTCTTAAACCGTCTCTTTTGGCGGCAAGCGCCATGCCACAGGCGATCGGCAGCCCGTGCCCGAGAGAGCCCGTGGAAACTTCAATGCCCGGCACATCAGATTTTGTAATATGCCCGAGAAAAGGGGAACCATCTTTACAGTATTCCGACAATAACTTTTTATCGAAAAATCCCTTTTCCGCCAAAGCGGCGTAAAGAGTGGAGCACGCATGGCCTTTGCTGAGAATAAATCTGTCTCTTCCGTCCCAATTGGCTCTTTTACTATCCACCTTAAGCACTGAGGAATACAAAACCGCAAGGATATCCGCCATTGACAGAGCGCCGCCAAGATGAGATCCATTTGCCTGATGCACCATTTTTATCGCATTTATACGTATATTGTTCGCGAATTCTTTTATCTGCCGTATTGTAGCCATAATCTTGTCACTATTCAGCCGCGCAGACGCCGCCTTCATTCTGACTTCTTACTACCTGAGTATCAGGGATTGACTATTTATTCCGTGTCATAAACCTGCTGAAAGTGTCAACAATATATCCGAGCATTTCCTTGGTCATGCCCGGGTAAACGCCTATCCAGAAAGTATCGTTCATGATACGATCCGTGACGGGAAGAGGAGAGGCCGGACGGATTAACCGTCCGGCGGTTACGACCCGAAAACCTTTGCCGGAACGGCGCATTTCGTCAAAACACGGGTGCTTCATGAGGTTGCCGGCAAACAGCATGCGGGTCTGTATTTTACCGCTCTCAAGATACCGCACCAAATCTTCGCGCATAAAACCGGCGTTTTCCCTGACCGTAAGCAGAAAGCCGAACCAACTGGGGTCTGAATCTTCGGCAGTTTCAGGCAGAATAAGTTCATCCGAAAAAATATCCAGGGCTTTGCGCAGGTATTGCCAGTTCCTTTTGCGGGCTTGCACAAATTCAGGAAGCTTTTCCAGCTGGGCCAGACCTATTGCCGCCTGCATCTCTGTGGCCTTGAGATTATAGCCGAAGTGAGAATAGACGTATTTATGGTCATAGCCCGGCGGAAGTCCGCCGAACTTACGGGTAAATCTTTTGCCGCAGGTATCGTCCATACCGGAACGGCACCAGCAGTCGCGCCCCCAGTCTCTGAAAGACTGCGCAAGCCTTTTTAGCAGGGCGTTATTTGTATATACCGCCCCCCCCTCTCCCATTGTCATATGATGAGGCGGATAGAAGCTGGAGGTGCCGATGTCTCCTATCGTTCCGGTATAATGCCATTTTCCGTTGTACAGGTATTTTGAACCCAGAGCATCGCAGTTATCCTCTATAAGCCAAAGACCGTGCTTATCGCAGAAAGTCCTGACGGCTTTCAGATCAAACGGATTGCCCAAAGTATGGGCCAGCATAACGGCTTTGGTTTTTTTGGAAAGGGCTTTTTTAAGAAGAGAGCAGTCTATGTTATAAGAAGGTATTTTTACATCCGCGAACACCGGAACCGCCCCGTATTGAATTATGGGCGCCACTGTCGTTGGGAAACCCGCGGCCACAGTTATGACTTCATCCCCCCGCTTAACCCGCCTTTCTCCGAGTTCGCCGGCGGTAAGCGCCATAAAAGCGATAAGATTAGCCGAAGAACCCGAATTAACAAGAAGGCAGTGCTTTATGCCCAAAAAATCCGCGAACCTGTCCTCAAATTCATCCGCATATTTTCCGGCGGTCAGCCAGAAATCCAGCGCGGATTCCGCTAAATTCGCCAATTCCTTCCCATCGAACACTCTTCCGCCGTAAGAAATCCTGTCTCCCGGATGGAACTGCCCGCCGGGTTTATAAACAGCTTTGTAATAGTTCTCAACCGCATCGAGAACCTCTTTTCTTAATTGTTTTTCTGTTTTTTTACCGCGCATCACATCCGCCATAAATTTACCCGTAGTATTCTTCTATCTGCCCCAGGCAAACCTCAATCGGATTTCCGCCCGCTTTATACCGCAGGGTCCATTCAATCACCTTGTCTATGGTTTCGCACACGGACCAGCGGGATTTCCAGCCGAGCTTTTTTACGGCTTGGGAAGAATCCAGTCTCAAACACTGCGCTTCGTGCGGATGCCTGCCTGTATCCATACTGTAGCGGGCGCCCCGCCCCCATCGCGCGCACATGCGCCCTACCAGCCATGCCACGTCTCTGGTATCCGCAGTTTTAGGGCCGAAATTCCACGCGCGGGAATACCGGACTCCGTATTTACATAATTTTTCCGCAAGCAAAAGATATCCGCTCAAAGGTTCCAAGACGTGCTGCCACGGACGAACAGCCCCGGGCCTCCTTATTATTACGCGCTCACCTCTTGAAAAAGCCCTGATTATATCCGGAACAAGCCTGTTGTCCGACCAATCTCCCCCGCCTATCACATTTCCGGCGCGGGCGGAAGCGACCGCCGTCCCGTGTTTTTTAAAATCCGACGGATTAAAAAAAGATTTCCTGTATGCCGCAGTCACCAGCTCAGAGCAGGCTTTGCTGGAAGAATACGGGTCATACCCGCCCAAAGGCTCTTCTTCCCTGTAAGGCCGGGCCGTTTCCCTATTCTCGTAGCATTTATCCGTCGTAACGTTCACCACGGCGCGGATGGATGAGCATCCCCGCACAGCCTCAAACATATTAACCGTTCCCATGACATTGGTTGAATAGGTGCAGACAGGATCTTTGTATGATTCAAACACAAGCGGCTGCGCCGCCATATGTATGACTATTTCAGGCTTGGCGGAAATCACCGCTCTTTTCAGCTTTATTCCGTCGCGGACATCGGCTATTATAGTTTTTGTTGTTTTTTTTAATCCGCATATTTCAAAAAGGCTGGGTTTTGTGGGAGGATTTAAAGCATATCCCGTAATCTCCGCGCCCAGTTTGTCGAGCAGTATACACAGCCATGAGCCCTTAAATCCCGTATGCCCTGTTATAAAAACTTTTCTTTTTTTCCAAAAATTTTCATTGCCCATAAATTTTACATCAATACCTTTCAATTTTACCAGATTTTCCACGGAGCTTTGCCCGAACTCCAAAGCGATTCCAGAAAATTTTTGTCCCGCAGAGTGTCCATCGGATGCCAAAATCCGCCATGCCTGTAAGCGTAAAGCTGTCCGTCCGACGCAAGCTTCTCCATGGGTTCTTTTTCCAAAACAGTTTCCGCTCCCGCAATATAATCAAACACCTCCGGTTCAAAAACAAAAAAACCGGCATTTATCCAGCCCCCGTCCCCTTTGGGTTTTTCCCTAAAACCTTCCACCTTGCCGTTTTCCGACATTTCCAAAGCCCCGAACCTTCCGATGGGCTGAGTAGTCGTAAGGGTAGCCAGTTTGCCGTGCGATTTATGAAAAGCAAGCAGTTTTTTTATATTTACGTCCCCCACGCCGTCTCCGTATGTGAGCATAAATGTAGCGCTGCCGGCGTGAGGCTGAGCCAGTTTTACTCTTCCGCCGGTCATGGTTTCGTTACCGGTATTTATAAGAGTAACTTTCCATTCTTCCGCAGTATGCTGATGTATAATCTGCTGTTCTTTTGAATCCGTGAAATCAAAAGTCACATCTGATTCATGCAGAAAATAATGAGCGAAATATTCCTTTATTACGTAACCTTTGTAGCCGAGACAGACCACAAAATCGTTAAACCCGAAGGAAGAATAGATTTTCATGATATGCCAGAGCATGGGTTTTTCCCCCAGCTCTATCATAGGCTTGGGTCTCATATAGGATTCCTCGCTTATCCGCGTGCCGAACCCTCCGGCAAGTATGACGACTTTCATGCTTATTCCTCCTTAGCCCTAAAAATTCGGGTTAAATATTCTTTTGCTCCCCGAAAAAACACTGCCGGCCGAACTTGTTCAATTATTGAACATTTTAGCAGTCTTGGCGCGCCAAGTAAAGAAAATATTTTACATTCACCTCTTCTATTTGGGATAATACATCAGGCGCCGTATTAAAAGGTTTGGGCCCGGCGCAGGCGGATCTTATGCGCATATTGATTCTCGGCGGCGGAGGCACCCTTGGCCATAAGCTTTGGCAGATCCTCCCTCATAAATTCCCCGACACCTTCGTCTCCATACGTAAAAGCCGCGATTTCTACGCAAACTGCGGCTTGTTTGCCGGAAATAATGTCATAGACGGTTTGGACCTGCGTGATTTTTCCGGGCTTAACTCCGCTCTTTCTGATATCAAGCCCTCCGTGGTGGTAAATTGCGCCGGCGTAACCCTGCGCAGCAAAGAAGCTCTGGACAAGAATTCGGCTATTTCCATAAATGCTCTTCTGCCGCACCGCCTGGCGCAGTGGTGCTCCGGCAACAAAGCGCGGCTTATTCACTTCAGCACGGTATGTGTTTTTGACGGAAAAACCGGGGGCTACGATGAGGACAGCCATCCGGATGCCCGGGACCTTTACGGCATAACCAAAGCCCTCGGAGATATTACGGCGCCTTTTGCTCTTACACTGAGGTCATCTTTTATCGGCCGTGAAATTTTAGGCGGCGCGGAACTGTTGGAATGGTTTCTTGCCCAAAAGGGAAAAAAGATAAAGGGTTTCCGCAGGGCTTTATTCACAGGCCTTACCACCAACCATCTGGCGGACCTGGTTGCGCAACTGATTGCAAAGAACCCCGCTCTAAACGGTCTTTACCATATTTCAAGCGAAATAATTTCCAAATATGCCATGTTAAAGCTGATGAAAGATGCCTATAAACTGGATGTGGACATAGAACCGGACGACAGCTTTGAGTGCAGACGCGATTTAAAAGGAGACAAATTCGCGGAGGCGGCAGGCTTTGTCTGCCCGCCATGGCGGCAAATGATGGCGGACATGGCCGCCGACCCCACGCCATACGCTGAATGGAGGAAATAAAATGATTTTTGAAAAGAAAACAATTCTTGTCACCGGAGGCACCGGATCTTTCGGAAAGGTGTTCGTCAAACGCGTGCTTAGCGGCGAACAGGGCACGCCGAAAAAACTGATAATCCTGTCGCGGGATGAGGCGAAACAAAACGATATGCGCATCGCCTACATGAAGAAGACTGCGGCCACCGACGAGGTTATTTACAATAACTTTAAAAATGTGCTGGAGTTCCGCATCGGCGACGTGCGCAATTACTCCGACGTATGCGCGGCCATAAAAACCGCGGACATAGTGATAAATGCGGCGGCGCTTAAGCAGGTTCCGGCCTGCGAATATTTTCCGGTTCAGGCCGTGCTGACCAACTGCATGGGCCCTGCCAACATCATACGCGCCATTACCGAGAACAATTATCCCGTTCAAACCGTCGTGGGCATCAGCACGGATAAGGCCTGCAAGCCGGTAAATGTGATGGGTATGACAAAATCCATACAAGAGCGCATTTTCACATCCGCCAACGTGTTGAACCCTAAAACTTGTTTTCTCTGCGTGCGCTACGGCAACGTCATGGCATCGCGCGGTTCCGTAATCCCCTTGTTTCATGAACAGATAAAGGCAGGAGGACCCGTAACCATCACCGTGAAAGAAATGACGCGTTTTCTGATCACGCTGAATCATGCGGTCGACACCGTGTTCGCCGCGATAAAGCACGGAAAGCGGGGCGAAACATATATTCCGATAGCGCCGGCCGCTTATGTAACCGATATTGCAAAAGCGCTTATAGGCGGCCGGAAAATAGAGGTAAAAATAACCGGCATCCGCCCCGGCGAGAAACTCTCCGAAATACTGGTTTCCGAAGAGGAAATACACCATTGCTTTAAACGCGGAGATTATTACGTTATCGCCCCCATGCTTCCGGAACTGCTGGAAAACGGACCGCGGCCTCCCAAGGCCATAAAGAAGGAATACAGTTCCGGCGACGGCATCATGAACTACAAAGCCGCGCTGGCCCTGCTAAAAAAACACGATCTGCTTATAGGCGAAACGCCTTTTCATGAAGAAGGGGAATTCTTGCGCTGACATTCTGGACTAAACCAAGGAGACTCAAAATGCCTTTAAAAGTGATGACGATAGTCGGAACCAGGCCGGAAATAATAAAACTCAGCCGCGTGATAGCTGAACTTGAAACTCATCTTAAGAACGTAATTGTCCATACTGGACAAAACTATGACTATGAGCTTAACGAGATCTTCTTCAAGGAACTGGGCATACGCAAACCGGATTATTTTCTCAACTCCGTAGGAGATACGCTGGCCGCCACGATAGGGAACATCATCGCAAAATCCGATGAAATCATGGAAAAAGAAAAACCGGACGCGATCCTGCTTTACGGCGACACCAACAGCTGTCTTTCCGTGATGCCAGCCAAACGCCGCAAGATCCCCGTATTCCACATGGAGGCCGGCAACCGTTCCTTTGACCAACGGGTGCCGGAAGAGCTTAACCGCAAAGTCGTGGATCATCTGAGCGACATAAACATGACCCTGACGGAACACGCCAGGCGCTACCTTGTTTCAGAAGGCATCAGACCGGAAACGGTAATAAAAACCGGCTCCCCCATGAAGGAAGTCCTGGCGTATTACATGCCTAAAATCCTCAAATCCGCGGTTCTACGGCGGCTGAAATTGAAGGAAAGACGCTATTTTTTAGTCAGCGCGCACCGCGAGGAGAACATAGACAGCGAAGAAAATTTCAAAAATCTGCTGGATTCCCTCAACGCGCTTGCCGGGAAGTACGGCATGCCGGTGATAGTTTCCACGCATCCGCGCACGCGCAAGAAGCTGGAAGAGACGGGAATGAAATCAATGGACAAACGCATAAGCTTCCTGAAGCCGCTGGGCTTTTATGATTACGTAAAACTGCAGCTTAACGCTTTCTGCGTGGTTTCCGACAGCGGCACCATAACGGAAGAATCCACCATACTCAACGTGCCCGCCGTAACCATACGGCAAGCCCACGAAAGGCCGGAAGGCACGGACGAAGGCACACTGATAATGTGCGGACTTAAAGCTGAGCGCGTAATTGAATCCGTGGCCGTGGTTGTAAAACAGCATTCCGCGGCCCAACGGCGCTTCCGCATGGTGCAGGATTACGACACGGACAATGTTTCGAAGAAAGTGCTGCGCATAATACTCAGCTACACCGATTATATCAACCGAACGGTGTGGCGCCGCGCCTCCTGACAATCACGAACCCTTATGCCGGAAAACCTGAAGGTTTTAATACTAACCGAGCGGTTTTACCCCGAAGAATTCATAATTAACGAGCTTGTTTTTGAATGGAAAAAGCAAGGCCTTAATCCCGCGGTGCTGACGCAAACCCCCAGCTATCCTTTCGGAAAAATATTCAAAAATTATAAAAACCGCATTTTCCAGGAAGAAACGGTTTCTGGAGTCAAAATATATAGATTCGCGACAGTGACGGGCTACCATAAAAACCTGTTTTTAAAACTTCTTAATTACGCCAATTTTGCCGCGCTCGGACTTATTGCCGCCGTATTGGTAGGAAAAAACTACGACAAAATTTTTGTCTATCAAACAGGTCCCCTGACTCTTGCTCTGCCTGCCATAGCGATAAAAAAATTATGGGGGAAAGAAGTAACGATATGGACTCAGGATATCTGGCCGGATGCGGTGTATGCCTACGGTTTTAAAAAAAATATATTTCTTTCGCTTTTCCTTGATTTTATAATAAAAACCGTCTATTCAAACTGCAGGCATATCATGGTTTCCTGCGGTGGATTTGCCGCTAAAATAAGAAATTATACCCCGGGCAGGGAAATTATACATGTTCCCAATTGGTCGACCGTAAACGATTACCCCAACGATCTCAATCCCATGCGGCTGTCGGATAAATTCAACTTCACATTTGCGGGGAACACCGGGAAATTGCAGAACCTTGAAAATGTCATCAAAGGTTTTTCCGCCGCATGCGGAAAAAACAAAAAAATGCAGTTAAATATTATCGGGGACGGCTCAAATCTTGAAACCCTGAAAAATTTAGCCGCTGCCGAAAACTGCAAAAATGTGGTTTTTTGGGGAAGAAAAAAACTAGCTGAAATGCCGGCGTATTTAAAAGCCAGCGACGTTGTGCTGATTTCCCTCAAAGACACCCCCGTTTTCAGCCTGACCATTCCGTCAAAATTTCAGGCATATCTGTCCATGCGCAAGCCTATTTTCTGCATAATGGGGGGGGAGGTGCTCAAGCTGGTTGAAACCCATGGGCTGGGACTATGCGCAGCCCCCGGCAGCATCGAAGAAATTTCAGCCGGTTTCCTTAAATTTTACGCAATAAACGCGAACAGCGGCTTGCGGCAGTTTTCGGAAAATGCGGGACTCCTGCATGAAAAGGAGTATAACAAAGAAAAAATTAAGGCAAGAATACTTGAAACTCTTCTCTCCTGAAATTGTATAATAGAATAGGTAATTAGCCCTTCTACTCCTCCGGCCCTTGGCCGGAGTTTGTCATCGCTCAGGGTTAATACTGAGCCGCGTTTCTCTTTCGACTCCGTTCAAGACGGCGGGCGTATCGAACCGTTTCCACGTTTTTTGAGAAGGAAAACTTCGAGCCCCGAACCCTCAATGTCGAAAGATTTGAGCGCGGTCGAATGTATCAAACACTATGTTCATCTACTTGCGCCGCACAATTCTTCTTGCCGGCGATTGGCTGTGCTTTTATTTATGCTTAGCCTGCGCTCTCATAATACGCCAAGCCGGGCTGGTAACCTTTGATTTCTTCTTCCAGCACGTCAGAATATTCAGCATTATTTTCCCGATATGGTCGATAGTATTTTACATATTGGGACTTTACGATTTCAGGAGGATACACAACAGCATAAACCTGCTGAGCGACACTATCCTTGCCTTTGTGATAAATCTCACTCTTTCCACCGCGGTTTTCTATCTTTTTTCGCCCCAGCTCGGCATAACCCCTAAAACTCATCTTTTTCTGACTCTCTTATTCGCGCATCCCGGCATTCTCCTTTGGAGGAGATTATGGATAAAATTCTTCTCCGCTAAAATTTTTGTCCAACGCGTGGCTTTTCTGGGAAAAAATCCGATTATTGCGGAGATAATCAACGATCTTAAAACCTACCCCCATCTTGGCCTGCATGTCGTCTCAATGCCTGCCTTGGTGGAAAACGGACATAGCGAAAACAAAACCAAATACTGGAAGCTGAATAAGCGTTCAAAAAATAATCTGCATCTTGAGGCCGATATTCTGGTTGTAGACGCCGACCAGTTGGAAAACGATCTTTTCAGCGGCCGGGCGATATTGTCGACGGCCATAACGGACGAAATCCCGATCGTTACGCATCTGGATTTTTATGAAGATCTTTACGGCAAAATACCCCCCGAACATGCGGCCAAGCACACATGGCTTTTCAGCCATGTCCTGCACAAAAAAAATCAATTCTATATCGTGGTCAAACGCGCCATGGATATTTTAATAGCCGCCGCGGGCTTGCTGCTGTCGACGCCGGTCTTCCTCATAATATTTCTCGCCGCCGCATTTGAAAATAAAGGAACGCCTTTTTACATTCAAAAAAGATGGGGCTATCTGGGGCAAAAATTCATCATTTGGAAATTCAGAACGATGGTGCTGGACGCCGAAAAAATGGGACCGCTTTATAAAATCAGTGAAAATGCCGATTCAAGGATTACGCGGGTAGGCTGGCTTTTGCGCAGGCTTAGGCTTGACGAACTGCCGCAGTTGTGGAATGTGCTGAAGGGAGACATGTCTCTCGTCGGCCCCAGGCCCGAATGGACAAGAGAAGTGCGGATCCTGGAACACATGGTCCCGCATTATCATCTGCGCCATCTTGTCAAACCCGGAATAACCGGCTGGGCTCAGATAAATTTTAGGGCGACCAACAATGAGGCCGACTCTCTGGAAAAACTTCATTACGATCTGTATTACGTAAAGAACATTTCTCTGGCTCTGGACATAAGGATATTATTCAAAACCGCAAAACGCATATTTCAGAAAGAAGGGAACTTCAGCCGCGTTAAGGTTTTTTCAATTGTTGACCAGACCATTGAACAAAAAAACGGACGAATTCAATCCGATTTTGACAATTCCGACACATTGCCGGCCGCCGGCTCTTGCGGCAAAATTCCCGCATTAAAAAACTGATTTTTTCTTCCGCATGCATATTTTTGATAATTTGATTACAGGAGCTTCTCCGGCAGAGAAAGCGGCAGCGGCGGCCGCGTTGATATTTTCCGCGATGCTGTGTCTTTCGGTTTCCATAGCGGAAATATCCCTGGCGGCGGCGGTATTGTTTGCCGCCGCAGGACTGGCAACCGGTTCTTTTGATAAAAAAGAAATTAAAACAGCAGCGAGCTCCATACCCTTGCTTTTTCCCTGGGCGGTATATCTTTCGGCCGCCTTGGTTTCTTCGCTTATGGGATTCGATTGCGGGAGAAGCCTATCCGGAATTTCTTCCGATGCGGTAAGAATGTGCGTTTATTGTTTGTTGTTTATGATTTTTTCCATCAGGCCGCGCTGGAAACTCATGGATTTTTATATTGCGGGCGCGCTTACGGCCGCTCTCTGGGGCATCAGCCAGGTGGCCGCAATATACGCCTGCCTCGGCAAAATAATCCGCGCCACCGGCACGGTAAATACCGTTACTTTCGGAGAAATAATGTCTCTCGCCTTATATGCGGCGACCTGCAGTTTTGCGTTTGAGCAAAACCAAAAAAAAGGCATTATCAAAATGGCCACGGCTTTTATTCTTTCAGTCGCCCTCATCCTCAGCCAAACCCGCGGCGCATATCTGGCCACGGCGGCGGCTTTTGTCGTATTCGCGGTATTTTGTCCGCGGGTCAGCAGAAAAAAAATCATTATCATAGCCCTTATGATTGCTACGGCTTTCGGTTTTTTTTGCTATAAAAATGAATTCCTTCTGTTTAAAATAAAATCCATGATCTGGGGCACGGTTCAACTATCGGATTCGGTCCTTAACAAACAGCGGGCTGAAAATCAGCAGCTTGACATAGCCAGCGGAGCCAGGATCGCCCAATGGAAAGTGGGATTGAAAATATTCATGGATTATCCCGTATTCGGCATAGGACCGGCCAATATAAGAAAAACTTTCGACTTCTACCATCCATGGGAAATAGACTCAAGACACGGCTGGGGCAATGTCCATAATCTCTATTTGCAGCAGGCCGCGGAGCGGGGAATTATAGGCCTGGCCGCTCTTCTTCTGCTGTTTTTATCCATATTACGGCTTTCATGGCGATGGTTTATGACAGAAAAAAACCAACACACGCTTTGTCTTCTGGGCGCAATTCCGGCTTTTTTTATTATGAATATCACAGAAACCACTTTTCAGCATGTTCTTCCTTCATTCGCGTTTTTTCTTATAATGGCATCCGCCATGACGCACGTTGAAAAACGGCGCGCGGCGGAAACGGAGGATTAATAATGAAAGGAATCATTCTTGCGGGAGGAAGCGGCACAAGACTCTATCCCATAACCAGTTCCGTCAGCAAACAGCTTTTGCCGGTATATAATAAACCCATGATTTATTATCCTCTTGCCACATTGATGATGGCCGGAGTGCGGGACGTGTTGATAATATCAACCCCGAAAGATCTCCCGCGGTTCAGGGAACTGCTCCGGGACGGAAGCCGCTGGGGAATTAAATTAAGCTACGCGCCGCAGGAAAAACCGGCAGGGATAGCGCAGGCGTTCATTATCGGCAAAGACTTTATCGGAACGCAAAACGTCTGGCTGATACTCGGAGACAACATTTTTTTCGGACACGGCCTTCCCGATCAGCTTAAAGAAGCGTCTATGTGCAAAACCGGCGCCGTTGTTTTCGGTTATGCCGTATCTGATCCGGAAAGATACGGGGTGGTGGAATTAGACCCCCGCGGGAACGCGGTCGTTATAAAGGAAAAACCAAAAAAACCGAAATCCAATTATGCGGTAACCGGAATATATTTTTATGACAGCAAGGTCTGCGGCATAGCAGAATCCCTTAAACCCTCGCGCCGGGGAGAATTGGAAATAACGGACCTAAACATGGCATATCTTAAAAGAAAAGAACTTCATGTGAAATTAATGGGAAGAGGAACCGCATGGCTTGACACCGGGACATGCGACTCGCTTCTTGATGCCTCCGATTTTGTGAGAATAGTAGAGCAGAGACAGGGGCTTAAAATCGCCTGTCTTGAAGAGATAGCTTATAAATTCGGGTATATAAACAGAACACAGCTTAAAAAACAGGCAAAACTGCTTGAAAAAACAGAATACGGAAGATATCTGTCTGAAATCTCATAATTATGTCTTTTCAATTTAAGCATTTGAACCTAAAAGATGTTCTGCTTATAACACAGCAGGTACACACGGACGAACGCGGATTTTTCAAGGAAATTTTCCGCAGTTCATGCTTTAAGGCCTTCGGCATCAAATCCGAATTCACGCAGGATAATTTTTCAAAATCGGAACGCGGCACAATCAGGGGCCTGCACTATCAGAAACTCCCGGCCGCGCAGGCCAAGCTTGTATGCTGTTTATCGGGTATGATTTTTGACGTGGCGGCGGACATACGCAGGAATTCCCCATCTTACGGCAAATGGACGGGAGTAATGCTGGACGCCGCTCTGCATAACGCTGTTTTTATACCGGAGGGCTTTGCGCACGGCTTTGCGGTGTTAAGCGAAACCGCCGAGGTTTTTTATAAAACCAGCGGAGAATATTCGCCGGCGCACGACGCCGGCATACGCTGGGATGACCCCGATATCGCAATAACATGGAATGTCGCAAAACCCATAATATCTAAAAAGGATTTACAGCTTCCTCTTTTAAAAAACGCGGACAATAACTTCCTTTAAAAACGGACAATCAGGAGGAATGACGATGCAGGCGGTAATTTTAATAGGCGGACTGGGCACAAGACTGCGGCCCTTTACCTTGAAAACCCCAAAACCTCTTCTTCCCATAGCCGGCAGACCCTTTATCTGGCATCAGCTGACGGCGATTAAAAAAGCTGGCATCTCCGAAGTTATTCTGTGCGTTTCATATAAAGCCGAAAAATTCTGCCGGATGCTTCCGAAGCTCGGAATTAAGGGGCTTAAAATACGATTCACGAAAGAAACCGTTCCCATGGGCACCGGAGGAGCCGTCAAACTGGCTCAGCCCTTTCAAAAGGGCCCCCTGCTCGTGCTCAACGGCGACGTGCTGAGTTCGATCGATTATAAAAAGCTGATTGATTTTCATAACGGCAAAAACGCGGACATAACCCTGACGCTGACCAGAGTTAAAGATCCCTCCAGCTACGGCCTGATCGAAACCGACAGGGAATCACGCGTAAAAAGTTTTCTTGAAAAACCCCCGGCGGACAAAATAACGACCGACACCATAAATGCCGGAGCCTATGTTTTTGCAAAAGACATGCTGGAGCATATTCCGGCGCAGACGCCTTATTCGCTCGAAAGAAACTTCTTTCCTAATATGCTTAAATCAGGAAAGCGCATTTACGGCTGGATAGATTCCAGTTATTGGATGGACATCGGAAGCGTGGATAAATTCCTGCGGGCGAACATGGACGCGCTGGCAATGAAAAGCGGATTTGCTCTTCCCGGAAAAAAACGCGCTCCGAACCTGCAGAGCAAGACGGCGGTGAAAATCGGCAAAAATGCGGTTATTTCCGGACGCGCATTCTTCGGCTCAAACTGCGCGGTGGGCGAATCCGCGGTATTGCGCGGGAATATAATCGCGGGGGACAACGTTACGATAGGAAAAGAGGCCGTTTTGGAAAATTGCGTCATACTTTCCGGGACCGGCATCGGAGCCATGGCTGAAATACGAAACTGCGTCATAGGCGAAAACTGCCGCATAGGCGCAAACGCGTCGGTAACGAAAGGCGCGTTGGGAGACGGTTCCTGCATCCGTCCCTACAGCAGATTATGAAAAAAGAAAATATCGCTAAAATAGTGAAAAAACCGTGGGGCAATGAAAAGATTTTTGCGGATTCAGGATTATATCTCGGGAAACTCCTTACCATACGCAAAGGCAGCAGGCTGAGCCTTCAATACCACACAAAAAAGCACGAAACCCTATACGTGCTTAAAGGCCGCTGCCTTATGGAAATATCAGGCCGCAAAATCGTCTATAAACCCGGGGATACCGCCGTTATCCCGCCCGGCAGAAGACACCGGTTTTGCGCGCCCTATGAGACGACAATCCTCATAGAGGTCTCCACTTACCACCCCGACGACACCGTGCGCATCGCCGACGATTACGGCAGGACAAAAAAATAAACAATTACTCGGCGGTAATATATAGAACGCAGATACTTACAAATAAGAGATTAAACGCAAAGAATACGCAAAGGATGTAGAGAGATTCTGCTGGAAATGGTGAAAAACGAATTATCCAGCCATGTCAAGTGTAGTTGCTGATTTGTAATCTTTGTGTTCTTGGCGTAAACTCTTTGCGCCTTTTGCGGTTAAACTTCAAATTGGAGATGCTGTTATGGCACAATCAAATGAAATAAAATTCGGGACTGACGGCTGGCGCGGAATAATCGCCAGAGATTTTACCTTTGAAAATGTCCGCAAAGTCGCACGGGCGACCGCCGACGCCATCTTAAATGGCGCGCTCAAACAGCCGAAAACTCCCGGCTCCGGCGTGATAATCGGATACGACAGGCGCTTTCTTTCGGAGCGGTTTGCCGCCGAAGCCGCAGGCATACTCAAAGCCAATAAAATAGACGTTTCCTTAACCGACCGGCCCGTGCCCACCCCGGCCGTAAGCCTTATGACGCAAAAAAAATTCGGCATGGGCATTATGATAACCGCCAGCCATAATCCACATATCTACAACGGTTTTAAAGTAAAAACAAACGGCAGGACGGCGCCCGAATCCATAACTTCCGCGATTGAAAATAATATCGGCAAAACTCCGGTCGCCGCGGCCAAATTCCCCGAAATTTCAAAAAAATCGCTTCACGAGCCGTATCTCAATTACCTTAATTCCAAGATGCGCATAAACAGCATCGCAAAGCAGCTTCGCAAACCCGTAGTTTTCGACTTCATGCACGGATGCGCCGCAGAGGTGATGGGCGGAATAATAAAATCAAAAAACATAGTTTCAATTCATGCTAAGCATGACCCCATGTTCGGCGGCATACCGCCAGAGCCGGTTGAACAGAATCTTCAGGAATTGATTAAAACCGTGCAGGCCAGACACGCGTCGGCCGGCATAGCGTTTGACGGCGACGCGGACAGAATAGGGCTTGTGGATGACTGCGGAAAATATATGACGCCCTGCCAGATTTTCCCGCTTTTGCTGGAATATCTCCTTCATACCAGAAAACTCCGCGGAAAAATAGTGCAGGCCGTCTCAATGGGATACATGGCAAAACGCATTGCGAGGAGCTATTCCCTGCCGTTTGAGGAAGTTCCGGTGGGATTTAAATTTATAGCGGAAAAAATGCTTACGGAAGACGTGGCCATGGGCGCCGAGGAATCCGGAGGATACGCATGGAAAGGAAATCTGCCTGAGCGCGACAGCGCGCTTAACGCCCTGCTAATTTTGGAAATGCTGACAACCACAAAAAAGAAAATTTCCCAGCTCTACGCTGAAATCGAGAAAAAACACGGCAAATCCTGCTTCCAGAGATGCGACCTTACGCTTATAAAAATAATTCCGGACAAATCCGTTTTTGCCGAGAAACTAAAGAAAAAAATCCCGAAGACCCTGCTGGGGCGCAATATCGCCGAAATCAACGGCATCGACGGACTCAAAGTGATACTGGACAATGACCACTGGTTTTTAATGCGCCCCTCGGGCACAGAGCCCCTGCTGCGCACCTACGCTGAAACCGACTCCCCGTCGAAAACCAAAGAGCTTCTTAACACCGCCCGTAAACTGGTTGAGAAACTGATGTAGATATTTCATTTCGCGAGCCGTAAAATCGCGTTTTCAAGGCCGTCCGTGATATCAGCCATTCTGTTGTAATCCAGAGTTTCAGGGGTATCTGTACTCCTGTGGTAATTGGAATTCCTGAAGAATGCCGTGTCCGTAACCATAACGGCCTTGAAACCATTGCGCCAGAAGGAAAGATGATCGGAAAGATTTATCGCCCTTATAAATCCCGGCAAAACGCATGAAACGACCGGCCCCCCCGTAAAACCTGATTTAAATTCTTTTAACAGCTTCCTTGAGCCCAGGTTTGAAACAAACCCTATAAAATCCCCCTTGGACGGATAAATAAAACCCAGAGGAAAAGGATATTTTTGCGAACCGGCCGCGCCGCTGTAATAGCCGAGCATTTCAAGGCAGATCATGACGGCTTTCCGGCCTTCGGCATTGAGCCCCGACGCATAATGAAAACTTCCCATATCCCGCGTGCCGAAAAAGGGTGGCTCCTCAGTGCTGAAAGCGGCGAAATGGACCTCTTTCCCCAAGGTTTTGCCGCGCAACCGTCTTGCAAGTTCAAGCAGAACAGCTATTCCCGAAGCATTATCATCGGCGCCGGGAGTGCCCGGCGCCGTGTCATAATGCGCCCCCACCGCTATAACCTGAGCATCTTTCCCGCCGCAAGGCAAAACAGCGGAAACATTCTTCATGCCTATGCTTTGCGCGGCATATTTTACGTGATATTCCTGCAGTTTCGGTTCATATCCCGCGCCGATAAATTCGGATTTTATATATTCATAAGCCAGATCCAAACCGCCGGGCTTGAAAATATTCCGCTCTCCTATCTCGCCGGCAAGGCGGGTTACGCATGCTTTCAGCCGCGCAGGCGCCGAAACCCCGGAAGCTAGGGATTCACGCACAATATTTTCCATTTTTTAATTACGCTGGTTGTTTAACCAATATACGGAAAAAAATAAACAGGGGGAAATTTATGCCTATTTTTATTTTGCCGTCTACCATCTACCGTTTACCTTCTACCCTTTTTTATTATTTTTATCTGAAATGGCCTTCAATATACTGCGGGCAAAATCCGGAAGAGAGGGGTCCCTTGCCCCCATTATAAGGACAAGGTCTCCGGATACAGCATGTCCGGCTACTTCCTTAATTATCTCTTCCCGATTTAAGAAGAAATATGCTTTTTTGCCTTTTTCCGCGATAGGCAAGGCAATGTCGCCGGCAGAAATGCTTTTGTCCGCAGTTCCGCCCGCATAATAAATTTCCGGCATCCAAAGCATATCTTCGCCGGAAAGTCCTTTCACAAACGATTCAATAATCTCGTTTTTAAGGAATTTGGTGGGATAAAAACCATGCGGCTGATAAACAGCAAGCACCCGTTTGGCGCGAAGATGCGCGGCCGCGAGAATCGCCGATATTTTTGCCGGATTATGCGCGAAATCATCTATAACTTCTATTCCGCCCGACCTGCCGATGGTTTGAAATCTGCGGGCCACCCCTTTATATAAAGACAGCGCTTCTGAGCAGACTTTCAAATCCACGCCTTCATGCGAGCACACGGCCGCCGCCGCCGCCGCGTTTTCAACATTATGCCTGCCCACAAGCGGTATGTGGAATTTAACCCCTTCAATGGTAAAATTGGAACTAAAAGGCCCCAAATCGATCCGCTCCGGCCGCGTGTGCCCGGAAATAAGACCAAAAGTATGCGCATGCTTTGCGATATCGGCCAGATTCAGATCATCCGCATTTGCAAATACATTTTTCGCGTTTGAGCTGAACTTTCCAAGCATCTCCCTAAGCGCCGCCACGTCTTTATGGTCTTTCGTGATATTAAGGAAGACGCAGGTTTGCGGATTGTAGTTTAAAAGAGAGCCGTCGCTTTCATCCGCCTCTATAACAAGCAGTCTGCCTTTTCCCTTATAAGCATTGCCCCATAATCCGCGCTCCTGTAAAACGATCAAACTTCCGCCCGTTATAATCGAAGGATAAAGCCTTGCGTATTCAAGTATCTCAAAGATCATCGCCGCGACCGTTGATTTGCCGCTGGTGCCCGTCACCGCTATGGTTTTAAATAAAGACACATAGCCGGCAAGAAATTCGGAACGGTGTATGACCGGGATATTATGAGTTTTTGCCGCCTCAATTTCGGGGTTTGAGCTTTCAATGGCGGTAGAAAGCACCATAAGGTCGGTGGCTTTTGTGACGGCGCTTCCATCCTGCCTGAAAATTTTTACACCCAAGACCTCGAGCTTTTTCCGCAAGGCCTGATTGCCGTTATTGTCAAAAGTTCTGTCCGAGCCGGTAGCCGCGCCTCCGGACATTACATGAACCTGAGCCAGAGCGCTCATGCCGCTGCCGCCTATGCCCGTAAAATGTATATTTTTATGTTTTTTCATTGCGCGCTCGCCGTCCTTCCTTTTGCCCATTCGCGAAGCTCCGCCACTTTTTCGGCCATTGTCTGCGAAATGGGGCGGGTGCACAGAATTTCTCTGTGTATCTCTTGAGTCGAAAGCACTGTATTCGCGGAAAAACAGGTGTACATGGCCGACACTACGGCCTGCTCGATTTCCGCGCCGTTAAATCCCTCCGCGGCCGATGCCAGAAAATTTATATCAAAAGCTTCCGGCGCATGCCCGCGCTTCTTAAGATGTATCTCAAACAACGATTTCCTGACCTCCGCGGCCGGGAGATCGATGAAAAAGATCTCGTCGAACCTTCCTTTCCTTATGAATTCCGGCGGAAGACGCGAAATATTGTTTGCTGTCGCCACCACAAAAACCTCGGATTTTCTGTCCTGCAGCCATGAAAGAAACGTGGCGAAGATACGCATCGACACTCCGCCGTCATCATCCGAGGAAGATGATGAAAACGCTTTTTCTATTTCGTCGATCCATAAAACCACCGGCGCCATGCGGTCGGCGGTTTTTATCGCCCTCTGGAAATTTTTCTCGCTTTCTCCTATGAATTTATTGTACAGGTTGGAGGGATCAAGCTTAAGAAGAGGCAGCCCCCAGTCCGAGGCCACGGCTTTTGCGCACAAGCTTTTTCCGCATCCCTGCACGCCGGTAAGCAATATGCCTTTTGGAAAAGAAAGACCGAATTTTTTAGCTTTTTCCGGCTCGGTTATTATTAAACGCCTCTTGGCCAGCCAGGCCTTTAAGCCCGCCAGATCGGCGATCTCGGCCATTGTCTCTTCGGCGGAATAATATTCAAGAAGGCCGTCTTTTTCCACTATAGCCTTTTTTGCCTCTACGGCGTTTTTTATATCTTCCGCATTAAGCACCCCGTCTTCAACTATTATTTTGGTTAAAATTTTTTCGGCTTCCATCATGGAAAGGCCTTTGATATTCTGCAAAAGCCTGTTGAAATCTTTTTCTGAAATTTCTATTTTCAAATTAACCTGCTTTGAGACATTCCTGACGATGCCGGCAAAAAGCTTTTTGTATTCATCAAGCGTCGGTTCGGGAAAATGGAAAACAGCTCCTAATTCCAAAAGCGAGGCAGGGGGTTGCGGATTTGCGCCGGTTATTATGACGGCTCCGGTTTTTGAGGAGAACACGCCTGCGGCGTCTTTAAGCCGCTGAATAAGGATATTGTCGCTCAGGTAATCGCCAAGCCCGTGGAAAACATATAAAGCGGAGATTTCGGACTGCTCCACATGGCCCAAAGCGCTGGAAGGATCGCATGTGGCATATATTGCCGCAGGTTCGCTCGACCGCCTAAGCCCTTTTGTCCTCGTCCAGAAGAACACCGGCACGGCCAGCGAATCTGCAAGATATTTTAAAATGGTTTCGGCCCGCGATTCTTCGGATGTGTCCAGATATATGATGCAGTGCCTTGATTTGATCAAAAGTTCCAGATCCTTAAATGTGTCCGTGGAAGTCATTATACCGTTTTGCTTTTTATTACACTGTCTACGAGCGCGTGGCATATCGCGGCATGAACCGTCTCAACATAGCCGTACCCCTGCGCCGGAACAAAAAAATTAATATCTCCGGTTTTTTTAAGCGGATTATCCTGCCCGAACCCCGACATTGTTATGACCTTGCATGAACGCTCTTTTGCCGCGGAAACCGCCCGCAATATGTTTTCAGACTTACCCGAACTTGATATCGCGATTAAAACATCCCCGCGCTCGGCGAATATTTTTACGGGCTCTTCGAAAACATGCTTATACCCGAAATCATTGGCTATACAGGTTAAAAGCGAAGAGTCATTAAAAGCCGTTGCCTTGACCCCGCCGTTTTTCCATAGATCCACCGTTATATGGCTTGCTATTCCGGCGCTTCCGCCGTTTCCCACGATCATAACTTTTTTGCCGGCATCCGCCGCCGAACGGATTATTCCGTGAGACACGGCAATCCCTTCGCAAAAATCCAGCCGGGCCCCGTTAATTCCGAAAGCCTGCGATTCCCGCATCAAAGCCGCCATCCGTTTGAAAAAATCCGCGGCAAATTCTTTCATACATCCCCCAGTTTTTTAAATCCATGCTGGATTCAGGCAACCAAGTCACCAGCTGCCCAGTTACCCAGTCAGCAGTTAAGATTTTGGATTAACACCTTTTTAATTATACTCGTCTCCGGCGTATATGAGTTTGGAGCCTTCATTTTCAAATTTAAATTTCATTTCCGCAAGCGGCAACATGGCTTTTCTTACTTTTGCCTGATTTTGCGGCTCGCAGTAAAAAAGCAAAAAACCGCCCCCTCCGGCCCCCACAATCTTGCCGCCTACGGCGCCGTTATCCAGCGCTTTGCCGTAAAAAAGGTCTATTTCCGCAGTGGAAGTCTTTGGGTTAAGCTCCTTTTTCAACAGCCAGCCTTTATGAAGAATTTTTCCGAAATCATTAAAATTACCCTGATAAACAGATTCCCTTAATTCCCCCACCAGCCGCACCATTTCCTTTACGATATCCGCTTTAGCCTGGGACTTCATTTCCGATTTTTGCTCGGCTAAAATATTCGAGGCTTTTCTCTGCTCGCCCGTAAAAAACATCATAAGATTGGCTTGAAGCGTTTTGTAGACTTCCTTGCGCAAATGCAGGGGTTCCACTATCACTTCTCCAGACGGCTCAAATCTTATGAGATTCATTCCGCCGAAAGCGCTCGCATACTGGTCCTGTTTGCCGATGGGCTCTTTAAGCTTGTTTATTTCTATTTCACAGGCTTCGCGCGCGAGTTTTTCTTTCGTGACATAAACGCCCGCTTTCGTGTAAAAATTATGGAGGAGCCCCACGGTAAACGCCGACGACGACCCGAGCCCGGTTCCGGCCGGCACGTCGCCGTTGGAACTTATTTCCAGAGCGCCCCCGATCTTAAACTGCCTGACGACTTCTTTAACAATGGGATGCTGGAGCTCATTCACATCGGACACTGTTTCAGTCTGAGAATACTTTACCCTCAGTTTGTCTTTATCAAAAAAATTGTGGGAAGATATGTATATATACTTGTTTATGGTGACGCTGAGCACGGCCCCGGGATACCGCGAGTAAAAATCCTCGATATCGGAGCCTCCTCCGGCGAAACTTATCCTGAAAGGCGTGCGCGTTATAATCATTTAGCGGTCTCAACTATATCTGCATGTATTTTATCTTTTTTAATCAGTTCATACTCGTCTTTAATTCTGGATTTATACAAATTCCCGGCTTCGGCGCGCCCCATGCCTTTCCATAAATAATACCTCATCACCCTCCGGCGCAGGAGGCCGGCGCTTATATCGCAATATATTTTCAGATCGGCGAATTTTCTTATGCCGCCGGCGCTCAACGCCGGCACTCCTTCCAATATTATCACATCCTCGGTTTTAATGGAATACACCGCCGCGCCCGAATCATGCCCCCGGAGAAGAGGATTATACCGCTTAAGCTCAATTCTCACGCCGTTGAAAAACATGGTCAAATCCTCTTCCATCTCCTTCATGC
This sequence comes from uncultured Elusimicrobiales bacterium, assembly GCA_964520045.1. Classification (GTDB taxonomy): domain Bacteria; phylum Elusimicrobiota; class Elusimicrobia; order Elusimicrobiales; family CAZFMJ01; genus CAZFMJ01. The sequence goes on from CAZFMJ010000008.1 coordinate 43,337, forward strand.
GGAATCTTTCAAAAACATTGCCGCCGCGTTTGCGTTCAGACTCGGGAACCAGCCAATTATCCAGCGCTACCCTTAAAACCTTTTGCCCGCGTCCGGCAAATTGTTTCGCCAAATATGCCGCCGCGGTCGACTTTCCCGAACGCGCATTTCCTCCTATCGCTATAACAAACGGCCGTTTGCCGCACGCGCGGAATCCGGCTTCGGTATCGGCGAACAGTCCGCGGCACGGTTCGTTTACGATAAAATCCACCGCTTCTTTTATATCGTCAAAAAAATAATCCGGGGGTTCAGGAATATCTTTAGCGCCGTTTCCCGTCCTCACCGCTACGGTCGTAAGACCGGCATTTTTACCGCAAAGCATGTCGCGCCATGAATCGCCGACGATAAACGACCCGGAAAGGTCTATATTAAAATCCCCGGCCGCCTTCATGATCATTCCCGTTTTAGGTTTTCGGCATTCGCAGTCGATCTTTAATTCCGCATTCTCTCCCGCGAATCCCTTGTCCGGATGATGGGGACAGCAGTAAACGGCGTCTAATTTGGCTTCCTGCGCGCCGAGCAAAGTCTCAAGTTTTTTATTTATCCCGTCCAGCTGTGTTTCCGTACATAAATTTCTGGCCGCTGCGGGCTGGTTTGTAACGACTACGGCTAGATATTCCGAATCATTTATCTTCTTGACGGCCTCGCCGGCGCGCAGGATTAAACGCAGATCCTCCTGTTTATATAAATACCCCGCCTCTTCGTTAATAGTTCCGTCCCTGTCTAAAAACACGGCTTTTCTTTTATTTTCTATATTGAACCTGCGTATCTTTCCGGATTCAAAATCCCGCCTTACCTCGGAAAGCCTCTGAGCCGTGCCGATATCCTTAAGATACTCGGAAGTCGTATAGCCGCAGATTTTAACTTTAGCTATAAATTCCGGCAGAATATCTTTAAAAAAATCCTGTTTAACCCCTCTTTTTATCTGCGCAAATAAACTTCCCCCCGCCGCATAAATGCCGGAATTAACCAGATTGCCGTAATATTTCCCCTCGGCATGCGGATATTTATGCAGGGCTGTAATACGGCGGTCTTTGCCGATCTCCACAAGATCGCTGTCCTGCGGATGCTGATTGGGATGTATAACCAAGGTCACGTCGCTTTGTTTGTCTTTGTGGAATTTGAGAAACCGCCCCAAATCCATGTTCACCATAACGTCGCCGTAAATCGTTAAAAATCCGCTTTTAAGCCTGTGCTCTATTTCCTTCAGTCCGCCGGCGGTTCCAAGAGGCTTGTCCTCCCTGAAACAACTGATTTCTATTCCGAAATTTTTACCGCGCAAATAATTGTCTATTACATCCGCCAGATAATTAGTCAAAATTATAACTTCGTTTATGCCGTATTTTTTTAAAAGCTCCAGCTGATGCCCAAGCAAAGGTTTTTCGCCTATAGGCAGCATGGGCTTGGGCATTTCCGCTGTTATATCCCCCAGCCTGCTTCCCAATCCCCCCGCAAGGATTACCGCTTTCATAAAATTTATTCAAATTAAACTTTTAAGATGCTCCCGCACCGCGAATCTTACGGCATCATCGGAAGTCATGGATGCCTTCCAGCCGAGCTTGTTTATTTTGTTAAGCGAATATTTAAATCTGGGCACATCCCCGGGCCAGCCGCGGGTCCCTCCCGTATATTTAAATTTTACGCCGCTTAAAGCCATTTCTTCGGCCGTTATCGCGGCTATTTTGTCTACCGTAGTGCAGCTGTTTACCCCGAGATTAAAACAATTCAGCTGTTTTTCGGAATTATTCCACGCAAAGATTATGCCGTCCACAAGGTCTTTTACGTACAGATACGGCTTTTTCTGCCTTCCGTCGCCCAATATCAGAAGCCGCGACGGATCGGATTTCAGCTTATTAATAAAATCAAACATCACGCCGTGAGTCGCACGTTCGCCTATTACATTGGGAAATCTCAAAATCCATGCCTTTGTGCCGCAATTGGCGCAAAAAGCCGAAATATACGCCTCGGCGCACAATTTGGCCGCGCCGTAAAACGACACCGGCGCAAGGGGACCCGTAGTTTCATCCAATGTTTTGTTTAATTCTCCGTATACCGCTGAACTGGAAGCGAATACCAGTTGACGCACTTTGTATCTTTTCATGTGCTTCAGCGTTAGAAACGTGGTCATGAAAGTTTTTTCAAAATCAACATTAATGAACTTTGCGCCTTTTGCGATATCAGAATTGGCCGCCAGATGAAAAACGCAGTCAAACTTATTTTTCGTGAAAACCCCTGCGTATTTTTTGCTCTGCGAAACCATATCCAGCTTTATAAAATTAAACCGCGGATTTTTCAGATTATGCCTGATATTCGAAATTTTCCCAAGACTTAAATCATCCACGCAAACCACCATGAGGCCTTCTTTTAAAAGCCTGTCGCAAAGATGGCTCCCGATAAATCCCGCCCCGCCCGTCACTAATATTTTCAAAGACATATTGGCTTCCTTTAAGAAAAAGGTAGATGGCAAAACAAAAACAAATATAAATTTTCTTCCGTCTACCCTCTCCCCTCTACCCTCTTCTGCTTACATCAGCTTCGGATCCAAACCCAGGTCGAATTTATAATTAAAAATACACCTCAGATATGCCTTACCGCTTCTCCAGCGGTTAAGCGTAACTTCGCCTATCCGTGTCTTGTAGGGGATTTCCACCTCACAGCACTTCCCTCCCTCAAGCCGGCTCCGCACTATAATTTCGCACGGCAGGGAATAATTCGTCTCCCATTTTATGCGATCGTTCAAAGTCCGCCTGATGCAGAACATTCCCGTTGTGACATCGTGCGTTTTTATTCCGTAAAGTTTCCGCACCAGAAAAGCGAAAAACCAATTGCCGAATTTATTAAGACCCGGCATCTCTTTCCCGAGTCCGGAATGCATCCTGCAGCAGGAGATCAGATCATAATTTTCACTTACAGCCTTCCCCACCAGCGCCGGGATAAATTCCATGGGATATGTATTGTCGCAGTCTGAGGTTATAATAAAATCGTTTTTCGCTTCCCTGATCGCCGTTCGAAGCGCTATCCCGTGCCCCTGGGGCCTCTGCGATATCACCCTGACTCCCATGCCTTGCGCGATTTCGGCGGTTTTATCGGAACTGCTGTCCACAAGCAGGATTTCCGTTTCAAATTGCGCGGTATTTTTCCTGATTTCCTTAATCATTTCAGAAACAGCCCGCTCTTCATTAAAACTGGGCATTACGACAGACACTTTTATTTTACCCGGATTCCCCAGTTGGGGAATCCCCTTCGCCGCGTGCTCAGGAGCGCTACGCGCTGGATTACCCCGTGAGATGCTGCCCCGGAGGTTCAGCGTCTCACGCCCAAACATCGGGAAATTCCCCACTTTTCTGTCCGCTGATTTTGAGAAATGAATGCCGTGTCTACTGGGAAATTTGGGGTTATCGCTCATTGTCTTTTCCTATTCAGCATTCAGTCTGTCCGCTGTTTTCATACTGCGCTCCGCCGTCATATCCATGTTCAGATATTCAAACTCGGCAAACCTTCCGCAGGATGTTATTCCGATATCGGCCAGATATTTTAAAACCTTGTCCGTGTTTTTCCTGTGGTTTAAATCATATATCACATACGCATACTCAAATGTTCCAAGAACGACTTCGCGCAAATAGCGTTTTTTCACAAGGTTAATTCTATTTAAGTCCTCTTCGATTTTTTTGACTATCGCCTCCCTTGACATTTTTGAAAGATAACTGCCCGGCCTGAAGGTCACCTCCGCCAGCAGGACGCTTGAACCATCGGCAGGCCGGTACTCCGGCCCCAGAAAATTTATTTTTGACAGCCGGTGAAAAATAAGGCTTTTATCCGCGAAAGTAGCGGCAAAATTGTTTCCCAATCCGTCTTTTTTCGCGCTTATAGCCGCGATATGTATTGAATTGTATTTTAAATCGGAAAAGGCCGGTTTTACATCCGCCGGAACGCTTATGTATTTAAATAATTCATGCAGAGGCATGCAGTTTACCAACCTTGGCGCGGTAAAAATACCCTTATCCGTGCGGATTGTCCATATCTTTGCGGATTTTTTGATGCTGATTATTTTTATAGGGTTGATTATCCGGGCTCTGCCGTTCAAACGTTTTGCCAGCCCCGTTATGAGCGCTGATATCCCCCCCTTTTTCGGATAATTAAAATAAAGCTGGTGAAGATATCCTTCCGTAGGTATGCCGCGGGCGGATTTAAGCACATCCTCTTTAGGCGGTTTGGGGATCCTTTCCACCATCTGCGTATCCATAAACGCCGGATCGAATTTCCAGATTTTTTCATTATACGGCTGAAGATAAAGCCGGGTTATTCCTTCGCCGAAAGTTTTCAAAAAAAATTGGAGCATGTTGTCCGCCGGCATTTTTTCATAGGGATTATGAATGAATTCGCCGACACACCGGTCCCGCTCCGGAGCGGAAAGCGAAGCAAGATCATTTTCAAACGGATATTTCACGAATTTTCCGCCGTGAAAGATCTTATTGGATCTTCTTAAAAGGTTCACCTGCGTCAGCGCCGTCAGCCGGTCAAGGACCTGCCGGTTTTTTGAAAATAATATATGGGGACCGATATCATAATTAACGCCGTTCAGCATAAAACTTCTGCATAAGCCGCCGAGAGCTTTTTCCTTTTCCAGAACGATTACGCTTCCCCTCAAAGCATCGGCCAGCGAGAGCCCTGCCAGCCCGCCGCCTAAAATAATCGTTTCAGCAGAAATTTTTCGCATATTTAGCAGATGGTAAATGGGAATTGGGAAACAGCAACCGGTATATTCCCCGGTCTCTGTTCACTCTTCCATCTACCGTTTACCGTCTACCCTCTCCCGTCTTTGGAATTTTTCCCAATGAAGCACTTCCCCAATATTTTTCTTTTGAATCCGGCCGGAATTTTCCGCAGGATATCCGAGAGCTATAATGCTTATCAATTTAAAGCCCGCGGGAACACCCAGTAAATCCAACACCTGCTGAACATAAGGCTTTTTATCTCCCGCTACCCAGCATGACCCAATCTCCAGCGCCGTGGCTGCGATAAGAATATTTTCCGTCGCCGCGCTTCCGTCTTCAAGATAATACTGGGTGTCTTTGCATATGACCGCGACGGCGGCTCCGGCTTCCGATAAAAACGCTCCGTTCGGGCACATTTTTCCCAAATCCGAAAGCATATTTCTGTCGGTCACAGCCACAAACTCCCATGGATTGACCGCCCTTGCGCTTGGCGCCATCCTTCCGGCGTTAACCAGCGTTTCTATATCCTTTTTTGACACTGGTTTTTTGTCGAACTTGCGCACACTGCGCCTCTTTTTTATCGCTTCCAATGCGTCCATATCCCCTCCTAAGATTTTATAAATAACTATATCTTCTTGCTTCAAAAAGTTTTTTGATTTTTGCGCCTAAAGCGGCTTCCTTGTCATCTCTGCGATGATATTTCAAAACAAGAACGGATGTATCAAGCAGGAAATGCTGCATTGGGATGGCGCGACTCAAGGATAGATTCGGAAAGAGAAACAGGGCGGGCCCAGCGTATTTTACTTAGGCCGCACATACGGCGGTAATGATCTTGCCATTCAGGAGTCATTTTTTTGAATTTAGCAACGCCGTTTTTCCCAAATTCCAAGACAAGGAACTTTTGGAAATTTTTATTCAAAATCATACTACCTCCTTTCTTGTTAGTGTAATTCTATCAATTTTGCGCGGAGAGACTCCACAGGAAGATTATATGCAGTCATAAATTCTGTATAATTTTCTATACGAAAATGAAGAAATTTATTTTGTGCGCCAATATCGCCGGGATGCTGTTTCTTTTTGCGCTTGTAAATTGGAATTCCCTCAATATGCCCTTCGAGCGGGATGAGGGAGAATACGCCTACTCGGCATGGCTTATGCGGCAGGGAGATGTTCCCTATAAGGATTCGTTTCTGCATAAGCCCCCGATGATCATATACACGTATTTTGCCGGCCAAACCATATCGCAGACAGCCCTCTGGCCTATACGGCTCATAGCATCGCTGTTTTTGCTGTTTACCACGCTTTTAATAGGCTTGACTGCCAAGAAAGAATACGGCGGCTCCGCGGGATGGCACGCAGTTTGGATCTTTATTCCCATGACGGCGCTGCCGGCTTTATCGCCCTTTGCCGCTAATACCGAAAAATTCATGCTTCTACCCATGACGGCCTCTATAGCCCTATATACCTTCCGCAGTACAACCCGCGTTTGGCCGTGGTTTGTTTCAGGCATGACGAGCGCTATCGCGGTTTTATATAAACCGATTTGCCTGCCGGTTCTTTTGTTCGTGCATCTAGCATGGCTTTATGACGCATGGAGCAAACCCCGCGATATAAAACCTGTTTTAAAAAACATCCTATATGCCTTTTCCGGAGGAATAACCGCGTTTGCCGCCGTATTGGGATATTTTATTTACAAACAGGCCTGGCCGTATTTCTGGGAATGCAATATCACTTTCAACAGACGTCTTGCCGAAATTCTGGGGCAGACGGATCTTCATGCTTTCGCCGGATTCATGAAGACCTTCGTCCTGCATTGGTATATCCCAGCCGCGCTTTTCCTATGGTTTTTGGCTGTCCGGCCAAAAAAATGGCTGTTCTATCTGAGCCTGCTCATTCTTTGCCTGTTATCGGCATACCGCTCTCCGAACGGCCATTATTACATACTCATGCTTCCCATCCTGGCGTTAATCTGCGCCGGAGCGTTAAGCTCGATCAAAACACCTTACGCTCACTTTATTGCCGCCATAGCCGTAATATCCATGTGCTGGAATATAAAAGACCAGTTTTTTATGACGCCGGTGGAACTATCGCGCGCGTTTTACGGGGGAAATCCGTTCGCGGAATCTCAGGAAACGGCAAAACATGTGGCGGAAATCACAAAACCGGAAGACAGGGTGCTTGTGGCGGGCTCCGAACCGCAAATACTTTACTACGCAAAACGAAAAAGCTCCACTAAATTCGTCATCATGTATCCGCTGACGCTTCCAACCCGCCTGGCGCGGGCATATCAGGAAGAGGCCGTGGCTGAAATTACGCGCAATCCTCCTTCGGCTATCGTATTATCAAAAGTCTATGAAAGCTGGCTTCCCCATCCCCAGAGCCCCGAAATTTTTCTTCCGCATGTTTTCCGGCTTTTAAGATCCGGACAATATACCCTTATCGGCGGCTATGTGCGGGAATCGGACGCAGGCCGCTGGATTTCCACTTCCGACAAAAAGCGGATGGAAGAAGCTTCCCTGCTGGTTTTTAAAAAAACTTTTGCGCCGGCAATTTAAAATTTGGTAGAATTTATACACTTATGGCATACACATGTAAAATTTGCGGCAAGGGACCTGTTTCAGGCAACTCTTACAGCCATTCCCATAAAGCCACAAAACGGGTATTTCGGCCTAATCTCCACAAACAGCGGGTCAGTATTGACGGTTCCACAAAAAGCGTCTATGTCTGCACTGCCTGTATCAAGAGCAACCGTGCTCTCCGACCGACTAAATAGGTTTTCGGACTGCAAACCTGATTTAAAAGCCGTGGTTTATCACGGCTTATTTATTTTAGGCCTCCTTTTTGCTGTTTCAGTATTTTTTCTCCCCATTATTAACCCCGATATTTTCTGGCATCTTTCCGCAGGGCGCAGCATGCTGAGCGGGAACGGCATCCCCTCTCATGATTTTCTTTCATGGACTCGCGAAAATTCTCCATGGATAGATTTTGAATGGCTGACCCAGATTATATACCACCGCGCATATTCATCGGCCGGATTTAAAGGCCTGCTTTTCTTAAAAGCTCTGATATTATCCGCTTCTCTATTATTTTTCGTATCGGTTATGCGGCTTTACGGCCTTTGGAATTTTTTGTTTTTGGCAATACCTTTATGGTCGGCCGGCCTTCTGCCTAATCTGGATTTGCGGCCCGAAAATTTCACGCTCCTGTTTTTTTCAGCGGAAATTTACATTCTGGAACGGCTCAGACTGGGAAAACTGCCCTGGGGAATATGGAAATTTTCCATATTTTTCACCGGCTTCTTCGCGTTATGGGCGAATCTTCACGCGGGTTTTGCCAGCGGGCTTGCGCTGCTGGCTTTATATTCCCTGGGCGAATTTCTTTCCGCAAAACCCTCCACCGCAGGTAAGCCTCCCCCCGCCGCGCTCTTTTCCAAAACAATATGTCTTTGCGCCGGCCTGTTATGCGGATTCGCCGGAACACTGCTTAATGCCTACGGCTGGAAGATATATTCGGTTTTATTCCTGCATATCGGTCTTATGAATAATATGCGGAATTTTATAACGGAGTGGCGGCCGTCGCAGTTCTCAAATCAGTACCAAATTTATTATTGGATATTTATGTTTTCGGCTTTTTTCGCCGTCTTATTGCGGACACTTAAAACAAAAACTTTCACGTATTCCCATATTCTGGTTCTGCTTTTTTTCGCCCCTGCTTCGGCCATGCATTCCCGAAACACCTTTTTTATGGTCATGACGGCCCTTCCGTATACGGCCTATGCGCTGTCCGGAATGAATTGGACCGGCAAAAAAATCAACACCCTAAAACTTGTCTGCTCTTTGATCTTTATCGCGGTGATCATGGACAGATGCCTGTTTTTAAAAAAGGAAATGACATATACCTCATGGCTGCCGAAATATGCCCCCGCGGGAGCATCGAATTTTTTAATACACAATGCCGGAGCAATGAAAAACCTGCGCATGTACAACCCATGGACATGGGGCGGGTATCTGGGATACAAGCTTTATCCTGATTATAAAATTTTTGCGGACGGCAGATATATTTTTCATAAATATCTTGAGGAACCGGTTCTTTCCATGCAAAGCCCTCAGGCATGGGAAAGCTTTCTGCGTAAATATAATTTCCAGCTTGTGCTTCTTGACCGCGCAAAAACCAAATCCAGCATGTCCCGCATCACGAAAACAGGAAGAATGGAAAGTTTTTTAAGGCCTTTTTATTTATTTTATATGCCCAAAGAAACATGGGCGCTTGTATATTGGGACAGCAAATCTCTGGTTTTTGTCAAAAGAAATTCTTTGGATAAAGACCTGCTAAAAAAACATGAGTTCGAGTTCCTGCGTCCGGATGATTTTCCCGCGGTTGCGGCGATGCTGGAAGAAAAGGAAATCTCTTCTGATAAAATAAAAAAAGAAATTGGAATTTACTTGAGGACATGTACGAAGGATTGCGGAAAATCCGCGCAGGAAGCAATTTCCTTACTGCCCCCAATATAGGGAAAAGTCTCCAATCAGACCATACATGGGAAAGCGCAGTTTGGAGATTTGGCGACTTGAATCTGATTTGGCAACTGGGGACTTTTTCTTTTGACTGATGACTTCCGGTCTAGTTCAGCGACCATGCATACCGCAGAAACTCATACCACCCGCTGGCTTCGCTGAGTTCAAAATTCCGGTAATTATTGCCGATAAGACCTTCGAATTCTTCCTGAGGCATGCTTTTATACTTTACCGGCGGAAGATAAACAGCCAGCCCGTGCGCATTGTTTTTAAAAGGATTGAATAATCTGTCATGCCCCGTTACGCCGTTGCGGGCAATAAGCTCCGTGGACGCAAGAAGACCGGCTATTCCGCTTGAAACCTGTTTTAACCTGGCGGCATCCGGATCATCAGATTTAAGCTTTGACGCGTATATTTTCAGAAAATCGCCCAAATCCCCATACATGGACAACGTTTTGTCCGGGTCTGTTTCTTTCCCGAATAAATCAAACCTCATGGCCTGACTTATAGCCGCTTTTGCCGCGGACACGTCATTCACTTTTCTTGCAAGCCCGGTCCAAACTCTAAGCGCTTGGGCAAGTCCCTGCATGGACGCGGTGCGCACTGCCGAAAGCTGGGCGCCTCTATTCATGCCGGCGTAAAAAGATGTAAACAAATCAACGATTTTTACCGCAAAAGATTCCGCATCCGCGGAAGGATTAGAAACAAGAAAACTCAGAAATTTCTCATAATCATAACCATGGGCCGGAACAACTTCCTCGGACCCCACCATGAACTCGGCATACCGCCTGACTTCATAAGCGATTTCCGCCATCTGCATAAGACAGGCGTCCATGGCCAATATATCCACTTTTCCGGTCTGCTCCAGAATTGTTTTAATCTCAGATGTTTTGATAAAATTTCCGGTTTCATCGTCAAAAGATATGGCCTGCGAAGATATCTGGTCTTTCTTTTTGGGATCAACCCAGCCGAGTCCGTGATCCCACAGCACAAACATATACCTCTTGGCCGGAAATTCCCGCCTGGCCCAGCTTACAAAATCAACGGCATGCAGATAATCCCCCATATCCACCCTGCCTATTGATTCGGAAATAACAGGCGAGGTTATTTTTTGGGGGTCGGAATCCTTTTTTATCAGATATCTTCTTGAACCGCTCCAATCCCCGTCGTTATGATTATCCCCTTCCTCCTGGCCGTTCATCCTTCCCAATTCCACAACGATCTTAACTTTATCGGTCGAGCCCACGGCTTCCATTTGGTTTATATTGTAAAGTCCGGCTCCCTCCAGATTGTTCTTCCCGTTTACAAAAATCATAACCGTCCATTCCGCGATATCCGGACTGCCGAAAATTTTATTCATTACCCCGTTATAATATGCTTTAATCTGCGCCGGCACGCTGCCGGGAACAGGCGGAATATTATCACACCCGCCCGATCCGCAAGACGCCTGACCGATATTGGTTCCGGCGATTATGTTTTTTTCTTTGCCGCCGGCGCCGTCAAAATCCAGAGCGCAGACCGATTGAGAAAACAGACTTGCCGCCGTCAGGATAACTGCAAGCATTTTATTTTTATTCATTTTTTCCCCTTACGACCTTCTCCCGTTTACCATCTACCTTCTACCCTCTCTTTCCAGTTTATCTCTTTTCCGGTTTAACCGCATGGGAATATCGGCCTATTTAAAACAGGAAAAAGGCCCACAAAAATTATAGGCCCAAAGGTCAAAAAAATATCCCCTGCCGTTTTTTAACGGCCGGGGATTATCCTTTTACCCGTCCCGCCTGCCTGCTCAGGCCGGCGTTTTATCAACGCGCGCAGTTAAACCTTTACCTTAGCCGAAACGGCTTTCTTAATGCGCTCCAGCGCGAGTTTTATGTTTTCAACCGAATTGGCATAGGAAAATCTTAAATACCCTTCTCCGAATTTGCCGAAACAGGCGCCCGATAGACATGCGACTCCCGCTTCGTTCAGCAGATAATCCGATAGTTCCTGCGAATTTATTCCGGTCTTTGCCGTATTGGGAAACGCATAAAACGCCCCTTTCGGACTTCTGCAGGAAAAGCCTTCGATGGAATTAAGCCCGTCGACTATCACATCCCTCCGTTTTTTAAATTCCGCAACCATGCTTTTCACTTCATTTTGAGGGCCGTTTAAAGCCTCTATGCATGCTATCTGCGTGAAAGTAGCCGTGCAGGAATTGGAATTTGTCATAAGACGCGTAAGCGACGGGGCAAGCCATTTTGGAGCTATGCCGTATCCCGCGCGCCAGCCCGTCATGGCATAGGTCTTGGAAAATCCGTCCAGTATCACGGTTCTGTCTTTCATTCCAGGAATTGCGGCGATGGAATGATGCTTGCCCTCATAAAGCACCTCGGAATAAATTTCGTCGGAAAGCACGACGACATCGGGATATTTCTTAAGCATTGCCGCTATGCGCTCTATATCGCGGGGCTCAAGCACTCCTCCGGTGGGATTTGCCGGGGAATTGATGATTAAAAGTTTTGTTTTAGGCGTAAGAAGTTTTTCAAGCTCATTTATATCAAAGTTAAAATCATTTTCTTCCCTTATCTGCACCGGAACCGCCTTGCCTCCCATAAAATTAACTACGGATTCATAAATGGGAAATCCAGGATTTGGATAAATCACCTCATCGCCTTCATCCACAAGAGCAAGAATCGTAAAAAATATTACGGGCTTCCCCCCCGGCGTGATAACAACTTCTTCGGGATCAGCCTTGACCCCGCGCGAACGCATAATATACTCCGCGACAGCGCTGCGCGCCTCCATAAGACCGGCCGACGGACCGTAATGCGTCCAGCCTTTGTCAATCGCATTTTTTGCGGAACTTCTGATATTTTCCGGAGTGCCGAAATCCGGCTCGCCTATCTCCAGATGCACGATATGCTTTCCCTGAGCCTCAAGTTTTTTCGCTTTAGCAAGAACTTCAAATGCCGTCTCCGTGCCCAATCTGCTCATTTTCTGCGCAAGTTTTGCCATAAAATTCTCCTATTTTTTTCTAAGTCTGCCTCCGGCGCGCTTCATATCCGCGGCGTGGATGCGCGCCGCCGCCCTGCGTATTGACGCTTGGGCGGAACTGATATCCATATCCCGGCCTCCCGACACAACCGCTTCTTTTGCCTTCTGCAAAGCCTGCCGCGCCCTTTCTATATTTACCTCTTCGGCTAATTCGGCGGTCTCAGCAAAAATCAAAATTCTGTCTTTATACATTTCCGCAAATCCCCCCGAAACAGCAAACGCGCCGGCATCATGGCCGTCGGTATATCTTAAAATACCTTCTTTAAGCTGGATAATACAGGGAGTATGTCCGGCAAGTACTCCCATTTCTCCCTCGAACGCGGGCATAACGACAAACTCCGCTTCCTTTTCCAATACCTGTTTTTCGGGAGTTATTATCTGCAGATAAAGTTTTTTAGCCATTTGTTTTGCAATTTACAACTACTCCTGCCGCTTAGACTGAAGATTGATGGCCCCCGATTTGTACCTTCAGGCTAACAGCCTTTCCGCCACTACGACGTTGGCGCTCTCCACACTTCTTCGGCGAGCCCGCCTTGTTGTAGTGGCGGGGCCCCGCCGTGATGTGTGGCGGGCAGGATATCTCTCTAATTCAGTTCCACCACTTATTCTTCCACGCCTTGTTCCACCATGATTTCAGCGGCACAACGGTCTGCGTATGATACCCTTTTTCGTTAAGCTGCCACACATTTTTCCAGACTTCATCCCATGTTTTGCCGCCTGCCCATGCAAAATAATCCCAATCTCCGGGAATTGAAGCCACGCTTGACAGCCAATTCCATTTGCCCCAATGTTTTATCTCTCCGTTAAGGTGCGGGGATTTGATAAACACCCAGCTGCCGGCGGGCCATTCCCACCACCACTTAGGACTTTTCACCCCTTTGTATACATAATGAGTAGACGTGCCGGTCACTCCCTTTTCACCCCGTATTTCAACAACCTTTTTATAAACATCTTCCCATGACTGAGCGTCTATCCATATAACGACATCCCATGCCCCCGTCACCATCCATGCGCCTATAGTATCATCCCAGCCCTGAGCCTTTTTCCAAAGATGTTCGCCCGTAGATCTATCAGCCTGCACCATCAGGTATGCGCTTCTCTTATTCCATTCTTTTGTATTCGGCATTTGCTCTCCTTTTGTAATCAGCTTATAAGCCTTTGGCGCGCTCTATCACTTCGTCGATCCCGCCCGCCATATAAAATGCCTGCTCCGGCAGATTGTCATACATTCCGCCGGCCAAGTCCTTAAAACTCCGTATGGTCTCTTTAAGCGTAACATATTTTCCCGGCCTTCCGGTAAACTGCTCCGCCACAAAAAAGGGCTGGGACAGGAATTTTTGTATTTTTCTGGCTCTCCCCACGATCTTCTTATCCTCATCCGAAAGCTCGTCGATGCCCAATATGGCTATAATATCCTGAAGCTCTTTGTACCGCTGAAGTATTTTCTGCACCGAACGCGCCGTGTAATAATGCTCGTCTCCAAGCACGCGCGGATCCAGTATCCTTGAAGTGGATTCCAGCGGGTCCACGGCGGGATAAATGCCTAGTTCGGATATTTGGCGCGAAAGAACGGTTGTGGCATCCAAATGCGTGAAAGTAGTCGCCACTCCGGGGTCGGTGAGGTCATCGGCGGGCACGTATATGGCCTGAATCGAGGTGATTGATCCCTTTTTGGTCGAGGTTATCCTCTCCTGCAGCCATCCCACTTCGGTGGTAAGCGTGGGCTGATACCCCACGGCCGAAGGCATTCTTCCCAAAAGCGCGGACACCTCCGCGTTAGCGAGCACATACCTGAACACATTGTCTATAAAAAGAAGGACGTCCTGCCCTTTCACATCCCGAAAATATTCCGCCTGCGTAAGCGCGGTAAGAGCCACGCGAGCCCTTGCTCCCGGCGGCTCGTTCATTTGGCCGTATACAAGCGCTGTTTTTGAAAGCACGGTGCTTCCGTCGGAAAGTTTTGAGTTCTGCATTTCCAGCCAAAGATCGTTTCCT
>CAZFMJ010000009.1:0-51364 GCA_964520045.1 uncultured Elusimicrobiales bacterium
GCATATTGACACAATCGTAGTGGGCGACGGAGAAAAGCCGTTCTGTAAGTATATTGATGCTTTGATAAATGAAACAACCTGCGATTACGCCATTGAAGGCCTGCATTTAAAAAAGCGCGGAATAAGTCCAAAGACTCTGTGCTATGTTGAAAAAAACCTGGATAGCCTGCCGATTCCCGACAGAACATTGTTGGATATAAAAAAATATAGTTCTGTCCTTTTCAAAAACAGCTATTCTTCCACGATGATAACGACCCGCGGCTGTCCCGGCAGATGTATATTTTGTAAATTGCAACATCAAAAAATGATATCGCGAAGCGCTGAAAACGTGATAGAGGAATTCAAATATCTGCGGGACATCGGAGTGCGGGAACTGGAGATATACGATGATACATTCACATCGTCCAAAGACCGGGTTCGAAAAATATGCGCTGGATTGATCGCCGGCAAAATCAACATTGACTGGGCAATCCGGGATAGGGTCACCTCCCCAGACCGCGAACTTCTAAGAATACTAAAACAAGCAGGATGCAATAGAATACATTACGGCATTGAGTCCGGGTCGCCTGAAATTTTAAAAATAATGCGGAAAAATATTTCAATTGAGAAAGCGAAAGAAGCGGTAATAACAGCTAAAAATATGGGCTTCGCGGTTCTAACATATTACATGTTCGGCAATTTAAACGAAACCGCCGAAGATATGTATAAAACGATAAACCTCGCTTTAAGCCTGCCCAGCGACTACGCCGAATTTGCGATAACAATTCCTTACCCGGGAACGGAATTATATAACATTGCCTTGAAAAATGGTATTATTCCCTATGATTATTGGAAAAATTTCACAAAAAATCCTACGCCCTATTTCGTATTGCCGAAACTCATTGAAAATATCGTTTCACGAAAAAAACTGCTCGGGATACATAGAACTGCTTTGACGAAATTTTATCTTCGCCCCAGATATATATACGCGGAATTAGCAAAAATATCTTCGTTTCGGGAATTGTGGAAAAAAACCAAACTTGGCATAGGTCTATTTCTTAGTAAAAACTGAATATAACCTTCCCTATGGAACTCATAGAATTACACAGAAGAATCGAAAAAATATCCATAATTTGTCCATTATATAACGAGGAATTGATAATTGAATCCGCCGTCAAATCCATGCTGACGGCATTGAAAAACCTGCCTTGGGATTGGGAATTAATATTAGTCAATGACGGCAGTACAGATAATAGTTTGAAAATATTACGCGAAGAAACAAAAAATACCGATCGATTGAAAATAATATCTTATGAGGATAATCAAGGCCGGGGCTATGCTTTAAAAACAGGCATAAAACAGGCGGCGGGGGATATTATTATAACCACAGAAATTGATTTATCATGGGGAGAGGATATTGTTGAAAAAATAACAAATACTTTTCTAAATACCCCGAAACTGGACATGATTATAGCTTCGCCCAATCTAAAAGGCGGAGGTTATAAAAATGTTCCATTGAAAAGGGTTTTACTGTCAAAAATCGGCAACAAACTAATACGGCTCCTCTTTACGCGTAAGGTTACCATGAACACCGGCATGACCCGCGGTTACAGGAGGGAAATTATACAGGGCTTAAATATATTCGAGAAGGGAAAAGAATTTCATCTTGAAGTTTTGCTTAAACTATACAATCTTGGAACAGTTATAGGCGAAATACCGGCCATATTGGAATGGAAAACGAATAAACCCGGCAAAAATACGGGCAATGCCAGGAAATCGTCTCTAAAAATATGCAAAACCATAGGCACACATTTTAATTTCCTGTTTTTTGCCAGTCCGATAAAATATTTTTGGTTCATAAGTTTTATATTATTTTCCGGCAGTTTGTTTTCGTTGACTTACGCTGTTATATTGTTTTTTTCCAGAGGCGTAAGCGTTTTTATGGCAATTATTTCTTTGCTGCTTGCCATATTCGGACTCCTCTTTTTCGGTTTCGGAGTAATCGCAGAGCTCAATAAAAGCATACTGAAGGAATTATGGAAAAAGTGCGCTTAAAATATCTGTTGGGTTCAATTATTATTTTGGGATTTGTCATCAGACTGTGGGGAATAGGATTCGGGCTTCCGGGAACATTTTTTCCGGATGATGAACAATTAATAGTAAACAAAGCTATCGCCATGGGAAGCGGTGATTTAAATCCTTACTCTTTCGCATACCCGACATTGCAAATGTATTTAACAGCCTTGCTTTATGGCATGCTTTTTATAATAGGAAGATTATTGGGCATACTCTCCTCCGTGCAGGATTACCAATATCTGTATTTTACGAATCAAACCATATTTTACTTAGCCAACCGCATTTTTAGCGGCGTCATCTTCGGAACCGCAACAATTTGGATGACATGGAAACTCGGCAAGGAAATTTACGATAAACGCACCGGTATTATAAGCGCTTTATTATTAAGTCTCTGTTATATACACGTCAGAGAATCGCATTTCGGGGGCGTGAATATACCCCTGACATTCTGGTCAATGACCTGCCTTTTATTCCTATGCAGGATTGTCGGAAACCAAAAAAACATCTGGTTTAATTATATAGCCGCAGGACTTGCAATCGGCATCGCCACATCAACTAAATATACCGGAATATATTTGACAATACCCTTTATATTCGCCCATTTTTTGCGGCCCGGGATTTTCAAAAAAGAGCATTTTGCTGAACATAAAAAATTAGTTACTGCATCCATTTTTGCAGGCACAATGTTTTTTGCCGCATCCCCTTTTATATTACTGGACTTCAAAACATTTTTGTTTTACTGGCAGATGCAGACAAAAAATGTTTTTTTAAATTCTTTTATTTCCGGAACAGCCGATTCTTTTAACTATTATATTCTGTCCATGCTGCGGCATGGACTCGGCATACCATTTATATCAGCCGCCGGGATCGGCTTAATACTCAGTTGTTTCGCCAGAAACTCCAAGAGGTTGATACTGCTAATATTTACAGCCGGTTATTTCGTATTGTTTATCTCAAAATCCGTGACTGTCTTGCGCTACATCGACCCGCTCCTGCCGATATTCTGTTTATTTGCGGCTAATGTTTTATCAGTAATTATTGACAAATCCGGCAATTATAACCGCTTATTGCGTTACAGCATACCCGCTATATTGATAAGCGCAGTGTCCGCCCCCTCCGTTTATAACATATTCGTAGAAAACCGTCTTCTTTGCCGAAAAGACACCAGAACAACAGCCTCGGATTGGATAAATTCCAATATACCAAGCGGAACAAAAATAGCCATGTACGGCAACATATATTATTATCCTCCGCTGCTGGAATCACGTGAACTAATGGAGGAGAAGCATCGGTTTATTACTACTTTGGGCGCGATACGCAAAGGAAATTTTTCGGATATTTTTGCAGGACCGCGACGATACGAAGCTAAATTATCAATGCCTGCTTTTCCGCCGGTCCCCAATTATTACATTTACGATATAGATTCTTTTAAAACGACTGAAATTCCCAAAACGTGGATGTTCGCTCCCGGAATAAAAATTTCCGAATTAAAAAACAGGGGCGTAAGGTATGCGATAATCACGGAATGTCCCGTTATGCCTAGTTCTTCGGATTTTGAAAAAAGCATAATTTTTTCAGACGCAAAATTAATCGCTGAGTTTATTCCTTTTTCAACTCACGGTGAAAAAGAACCCCCTTTATATGAGATGGCCATCCCTACCGGATTCATGGTGCCGATATCAGGTCATAAATTAATTAATAATATCGGCCCGCAAATCAGAATTTACAAATTAGGCTAGCGCCGACGGAGGGGATATTTTGCGGTTTTCTAAAAATGCCAATAGTTTTTCCGCTGATTCCATGGTCGTTTTAGTATCTGTGGGCAGGCTGATAACAGACGCGAAAAGTTTTTCGGCATTAGGACAGCTTCCTGTTTTATATCCCGCCAGATACGTCTCTTCTAATTCCAAAGGATGGATAGTGGATGCCGGCCAATCCATAATAAGCACGCCGTTTCGCCGGGCTTCTTCAATCAACTGCCGCTTATTATCGGATGCGATTGGAATCTGAAGATACGGCAAAGACAGTTCATGAAATCTGCCGTGTAAAGACAAACCCATATTGGATAATTTTTCCTTGAAAAATTTAAACCACCCTAGCCTAATTTCCAGATTTTCGGCAATTCGCGCTAATTTCCCGATTCCGGTTTTAGCCTGAAAATCAGAAAGGCGATAGTAATACTCTTTGGGCACGCCGTCAATATTAAATCCATCCGGCGGAATATCCATTGTTTTGGGAGTAAGTCCTAAAGATACAAGCATCTTTTGAATTTTATATGCCGAATTAAATATTGAAGGCGAAAAGAACTTATCGAACAGGCGGATTTGGATATCCAAAAGCCGCCGTTTTATAAATGGCGCCTTCACATGTTCGCTAAGCTGTAATTCCACAGATTCGGCGAGGCTTTTATCATTTGTGATCAACATACCGCCCACGCCCGTAGAATACGTCTTCATCCAGTGCGAACTAAAAAAAGCCGCCCTCCCCCATTGGCCAGCAAGTCTTCCCTTGTAATTAATCCCTATAGCCTGCGAACAGTCTTCAATAAGAAAAATCCCCCTGCTATTGCAGAACTCGGCCACTTCTTCAATGCCTTCCGGCATGCCGAACGTATGCTGAAACACGACAGCTTTTGTTTTTGGAGTAACTACAGCCTCAACCGTATTGCGGCTTAAATTAAGCGTGGGAGAATGTATGTCGGCATAAACAGGCTTTGCGCCGGATAAAAGAACAGGAGCTGGAACAGCTATACAGGTAAATCCCTGAATAACGACTTCATCGCCCCTGCCTATTTTCAATGCCTTTAATATTGCATAAAGCGCCGACCGGCCGCTGTAAAAACTGAAAACATATCTAGAGCCGGAAAACCGCTTAAATTCATCTTCGTAATCTAATACATTATTTTGTTGTTCCCGCATATTATCAGCGATTTACGGCCAGACAAACACGACAATTTTTCCACCGGCGAAAGCCTCCTTCCTGCATGCTTCCCTACAGCGCAAATTCTCATAAAATTTTTGCGCCGGGACGTTCAGTTCATCCGTTACAATACGGAAATTATTAATTCTCTTCCGTTGCATTTCATCTGAGAACTTATTAAACAACAGGCTTCCTATGCCTTCGCCGTGATGCTGTTGATGGACTGCCATGCTAAGAAGTTCGGCCGGAGGCAAATCCTGCTCAAACTTAACCGGATATCGAACGGCGCAAAAAATCATACGGGCGCGTGAAAACCTAAAAAGATGCGGCAGACTGTAAAATGCGGAAATGAGTCCCCGTTTTATTAAATGCCTCTTAAAAAACGTATTTGTATCCGCAACTCCGCATATAAAACCAACCGTTGAATTACCTTCCTGCGCTATTAATGCCGTAGAGTCTTTCAATTCAAGCAATGTCTTATAAACTCCGGACACAAAAGCCGGCCCCAGAAAGCTGAATAATCCTCCTTTTATTTCAGCGATGTGCAATAAAGCCATCGTTTTTGCGTCTGAAATATCAGCTTTGCGGATAATTATATTCTGAGGTTGTTGTGTCATTTTTTAACAAAGCCAATCAATTATCTGAGGACTTAGTATATCAGTAAAAGCATTAGGCATATGCGCCCAGATTTTGCGTATAAATTTAGTGCGTTCCTCTGAAAAACCATCAAGCGCGACCGGTTTGCTTTTAACCGCATAGGTATACGAAAGAGTGTCTTTTATTTCGGATCCCAAATCTTTTTTAAAATGGATCTGGCCGGGTTTAGTCCTGTCGGAAATGCCGAAATTTATACTCCGGTAATTATTTTCAAGCCCGTATTCAATGGTCTTCCATACGATAGCGGGATCCGCGCCGGAACGGCGGTATTCAGGCAATGAAGCCAAAGATTTAAGCACTACAGTATCGCCGTAACAATATAAAATCGCCCCCCCTATCATTTTCTCCTTAAATTCCGCCGAAATCAATACCACTTCGCTTTTGGGCGATTCAACAGACTTTAAAATGGATTCCACGAAACCAAAAGAAAATAAAGGCGACCCCCTTTGCTTGAAATGCGGCGCCAATATGCCGGCATAATAATTAAAAAAATCGGCAATTGAAGTTTTAGCGGAGGTTACAATACCCGACCTTCTGCAGCGGCTTATATCATTGCGTCTGCTTGAATCCAGACGCTTATAATTACTGTCTACATCGATCAGAGGTATCATTCCGCACTGAAACGGCTTATTAAGTTTAAACCCGAGTTTTTCAGCTATCGCGATATCGTCACAGGCTCTTATTTCCAAATACTTAACTTGCAGATTGACCGCAAGATTAACGGCGTATTTCAGCAGAATTTCGAGCACCTCCGCATCTTCACATACCACACCTCCGCTGGTCATATCAAACGGGATAGAAATCAATTTTGAGCCCAAAAAGGGTTTTTTCACTAAAAAAAGCGGTAATATGCCTGTAATCTTATTATTGTGTCTTGCAACGAGACTTTTTACCTCAAAACATTTGCGCCCGGCTAAGATTTTTGCCCAAAACGAAGACTGGTAAAAACAGCTTGACGGCATGGAAAGAATATACTCATCCCATGCCGACCAATCTTTTTCTTCAACAAAAGATATCTTTACCGGGTCCATGTCTTATATTCTATAATATCAATAAAATGGCCGTTAAATCTTCAATTGTCATACACTTTGATTCTTTAAACTGGCTGCTTCCCAAAGACCGGAAAATGCGCTGTGACCCTTCGTTTTACTGCGCCTTTGACCGCTTCTTTGAAATAGCCCGCAAACACAGCATTAAATATACAATTTTTGTAATAGGCAGTGATCTAGAAAATCCGGAATTTGCCGAAAGGGTTAAAGATTGGTCCATGCAGGGCCATGAAATAGCCAACCATTCATACAGCCACAAAGAAAACCTAGGTTCACTGGATTATAATGATTTAGAAATTGAAGTAATGAAATCCCATGAGCTCATTGAAAAAACCTGCGGACGGCCGCCCATGGGCTTCACCGCGCCCAATTGGGCGGCATCGCCAAGTTTAATAAAAATCCTGATTAAACACAGATATCGTTATGACGCTTCCGTATTCCCCTCATATTTTATGTGGCCGTTGCTGGCAAACGTGCGGTGGAACACAAAAAGCAAGACAAGAAAAAAAATCCTGCTGCAGCGCAAGGATTGGCTGGCCAATATATTCGCCTCAAGAAATCCTTACCTGACAAGAGGCTCAACGCTTATAAAAAAGGCTTCAAGCGGGCTTATGCTTGTCGAATTTCCTATTCCTACTACTCCCTTTTTGAGAATCCCATGCTGGCATACAATGTCATTTTTAACGCCGGATTTATTATTCAGCAGGGTACTTAATTCATGTCTGAAGATGAAGTATTTCTATTATGTGCTGCATCCTGCGGATATAATGGTCACCAACGATATTCCGAAGAGCACGTTCCCCGGTGAACATATTTACCGGCTGGAAATCCCTCTTCAAAAAAAACTGCAGCTTATCGACGATGCTGTTGTAAAAATAAAATCCCGCAGTGCCGTTCTATGCCCTCTGAAGGAAATTGCGGAAGAAATTATAAATACGCAGGTCGTTTAGGCTGAAGGCTAATAGTTTCTTGTTTGTACCTTCAGACTAACAGTCTTCAGCCTTTACACCTTCTTCTTATTTGTCCGACTGGCTGGCAAGAGAACCGAGCTCAAGCATGGGCAGGAACATAGCTATCACTATGCTTCCTATGACTACCCCCAGCACCACTATGATTATCGGTTCGATCATTGAAGTAAGCCCTTTTACGGCGGTATCCACTTCCTGGTCATAAAAATCGGCTATTCTGGAAAGCATGTTGTCAAGACTGCCTGTTTCCTCGCCTACGCCTATCATTTGGAGAACCATCGGAGGAAATATATTGGCCTTTTTAAGAGGATCGACGATCCTTCCGCCTTCCCGTACCGATTCGCGGCAAGTTAATATAGCCCGCTCTATCACAAGATTTCCTGAAGTAGTCGCCACGGTTTCCAGCCCCTGCAGTATCGGAACGC
The DNA here is from genome assembly GCA_964520045.1 of uncultured Elusimicrobiales bacterium. GTDB lineage: Bacteria > Elusimicrobiota > Elusimicrobia > Elusimicrobiales > CAZFMJ01 > CAZFMJ01. The sequence goes on from CAZFMJ010000009.1 coordinate 8,074, forward strand.
CCGATTTTATCAATGTGCCCAAAGTCCGGGAAAACTTCGCTATCGCCACTTTTTTAATAAGAATGCCGAAAATAGGAAGTTTCATTACTATTCCGTCGATTTTTGCGCGGCCGGCATCGGTTTTATAAAACTTTTTGAATCCGAAATATCCTCCGATGGGGATCGCCATAAGGAACAGGAAATTGCTTTTCATAAAATCGGATATGTCTATCAGCAGCTGTGTTATAAAAGGCAGTTCCGCTCCGAAACCGGCGAAAATTCCCTTAAACGTGGGGATAACAAACACCAGCAGAAAAATAGTCACGCCGCCGGCTATCAGAGACACGACCATAGGATACATCATCGCGCTCTTGACTTTGGCTTTCAAAGCTTCCGCCTGTTCCAGATATGTTGAAAGACGCTCAAGAATAGTGTCAAGTATTCCCCCCACTTCTCCGGCCCTTATCATTGAGACATATAATTCTTCAAATGCCTTCGGATGTTTCTTCATCGCGTCCGCGATGGCAAGGCCCGCTTCTATATCGACCCTTATCCCTGTGAGAACCGTTTTAAACGCCGGATTCTCTGCCTGAACCTCCAATATGCTCAACCCCTGAACTATGGGAACCCCCGCTGAAACAAGCGTGGAAAGCTGGCGTGAAAATATAACAAGATCTTTTGATTTAACTTTGGGCTTAAAAGGATTTAATTTCTTTAATATTCCGCCCGCAGCGCTGCTTTTCTTCGGCGACATTTCCAGAACTACAAGTTTCTGGCTTCTCAGCCTGTCTATGGCGGCCCGCTGATCCGCAGCCTCAACCACCCCTTCTACCGCCTGCCCCCCGGTTTCTCTTGCTTTATAGTTAAATTGCATATCGTATTAAACGAAACTTCAGCTTGCTACCGACAATCCGCGCTGTAAAAGTTTCTTCAGGTCCTCGGCGTCCAGCGACCTGGTAAGCGCTTCCTGATATGTTATTTTCTGTCTCCGGTAAAGCTCCGCAAGAGCCTGATTCATGGTCACCATGCCGTATTTGCCTCCCGTCTGCATCGCCATGGTAATCTGCTCCACTTTTTGCTCCCTGATTAAATTTCTTACGGCGGACGTGATAAGGAGAACTTCGCACGCCAGCACCCTGCCTGAGCCGGAGGCATCAACGACAAGCTGCTGGGCAAAAACAGCCTGAAGCACAAAAGAAAGCTGCACTCTTATCTGCTCCTGCTGATGCGGAGGGAACACGTCGATAATCCTGTTTACGCTCTGCGCCGCATCCGTGGTGTGCAATGTCGCGAAGACGAGATGTCCCGTTTCGGCGATGTTTAAAGCCGCCGCTATGGTTTCCAAATCCCGCATTTCTCCGACTAGTATCACGTTCGGATCCTGCCTTAGAATATGCCTCAGTGCGGTGCCGAAAGTTTCCGTATCGGCCCCCACCTCGCGCTGGTTCACAAGACTTTTTTTATGCGTATGCACATACTCTATCGGGTCTTCTATCGTGACTATGTGGTAATTTTTATGTTCATTGAGATAATCTATCATGCTGGCAAGAGTGGTTGATTTGCCCGACCCTGTAGGCCCCGTCACGAGTATAAGTCCTTTTGAAAGTTTCATTATTTCATAAACAACCGGCGGGAGATTAAGCTCTTCAAAAGTTTTATATCTGGTAGGAATAGAGCGTATCGCCGTTCCCACAACCCCTCTCTGCCTGTAGACATTCATTCGCAGACGCCCCAATCCTTTTATGCCGAAGGCAAAGTCAAGTTCGTTCGTCGCCTCAAACCTCTGCCTCTGCGAATCGGTCATAAGCGAAAATATGAGGCTTTGACATGCATCCGCGGTAAGCCTCTCAAAAGGCGTCGGCGCAAGCTCGCCGTCCAGACGAAGCATCGGAGGCGCGCCCGCCGTAAGATGCAAATCAGAAGCGCCCTTCTCATGCATCAACAAAAAAAGTTCGCTCATCGTGACCATAAGCTATGCTCCTCAAAAAAATAAAAATTTAGCCACATAAAGCACAAAAGTCACAAAATAACGGTTCTACTGTTTATGCGCTTTTTGTGTCCCATTCATTCCTCAAAGGCTTTGAGAATGGGACTATCCAAACTCATTGCTTTTAAGGATTGTTTGGGAAGGCCAATCCTACTCCGCCAAAAAAGGAAATCCCTTATAGTATAAATTTAATCCACGTCCGAAGCCGTAACTCTCAAAACTTCTTCTATTGAAGTCAAACCCGCAAGCGCTTTTCTTATAGCAGACTCTCTTAGTGTTACCATACCGTTCTTCTTAGCGGCTTCCTTAATATGAGAAACGGGAGCCTTCTCAATAATAAGCCGGCGCAGAACGTCGTTTATTTCCAGAATTTCGTGAATCCCGGCCCTTCCGCGGTAGCCGGTCCTGGCGCAGGCATCGCACCCTTTTCCTCTGGCTAGGAATATCTTACCATTTTGGCTGGCTGGAATATGCCCCTTCGGAGCCCCAAGCTTCAATAAAAGATTAGCATCCACGGCATAACTTTCTTTGCAGTTTTTGCATATTGACCTTACAAGCCTTTGCGCAACTACCATAAGAAGGGTGGAAGAAATAAGGAAAGGCTCTATCCCCATCATCACAATTCTTGTTATGGCGCCCGGAGCATCATTGGTGTGCAGAGTGGAAAAAACAAGATGCCCCGTCATAGCCGCATTTATCGCCGTGGACATAGTCTCAAAATCACGTATCTCCCCCACCATTATTATGTCCGGGTCCTGCCGCAGAAATGACCTTAAACCGGTAGCAAAAGTCAGTCCGACGTCTGGGTTCACTCCGACCTGGTTAATCCCTTCCAAATGATATTCTATCGGTTCTTCAATAGTTACGATATTCACTTCCGGGTCATTAAGCGTGTTTAAAGCCGAATAAAGCGTGGTTGATTTGCCGGAGCCGGTAGGACCCGTTATTAAATTTATGCCGTGCGGCGCTTTTAGGCATTTGGAAAATATCGCAAGATTTTCAGGCTCAAACCCCAGATCTTCCAATTTTAATTTAAGCCCGGATGAATCAAGAATCCGCATCACGATTTTTTCACCGGGGCCGCACGGAAGCACTGAAACTCTTAAATCTATTTCCCGTTTTTCAACCTTAAGTTTTGTGCGGCCGTCCTGAGGAGCGCGCCTTTCGGAAATATCCAGCCCCGACATTATTTTTATCCTGCTGACTATGGCATTTTGGAACTTTTTGGGCGGAGCAGGCTGAAGATGAAGAACGCCGTCTATGCGGAATCTTACCCTTAACTCCTTCTGCGTCGGTTCAATATGTATATCGGACGCCCTTACTTTGATGGCGGACGCGATGATAAGGTTTACCATCTGGATCACAGGAGCGTCCTCGCCTTTTGCTCCCAGCGTTATTATATTATCTCCGCCTTCTTTTGCCTCGTCCTCGTTTACTACGGTAACGTCAGAATTCCCGCCATTCGTCTTTTTTAATATCTCATCCAGAGCGTCCTGGGACGACTGAACTCCGTAATGTTTATTTATAGCCGCAGTGATGCTGGACTCGGAACTTAAAACCGCTTTTACATCGCATCCGGTCATCATCTGGAGATCATCCAAAACGACGATGTTTAACGGATCCTCCATAGCCACCACCATAGCATCGGCCTCTTTGGCTATGCATATCAAATTATAGCGGCGGGCTATATTTTCCGGAATCAATTGCACAATTTCTTCGGCGATAGGTTCTTTTAAGGTTATATCAACGAATTCAATCCCGAATTGGCGGCTTAAAAATTCCAGAAGCGTTTTTTCCGTTATATAACCTTTCTGTATTAAAATATTGCCCAGCTTCCCCCCGTGTTTGCGCTGAAGTTCGATTGATTCGTTAAGCTGGGAATCGGTAATAATCTTGGCGGTGATGAGAAGATCTCCCAGTCTTTTAGGCAGGCCGCCTATAAAAAATCCTTTATCTGCTGGCATATATAGTCGATTATAAGCTACAAGTAACCGCTCGGGCAGACAGAATCCGGAAGTAAGAATGGTCTCCTCTGACTCCTTATTCCGGCTGCCGGCTAAATGGGCAGTTATAATTATAACATTATTACTGATAACTGCTTACGGAAGGCAGGCAAAAATTCAGGGGTTAAAAGCGTTCCTCATCAAACTCTTCCGATTCCGCTTTCTCAACTTCGCCGATTTCCTCCTTTTCACCCATATCGGCTTCATCCTCCTCCGCTATCCTTTTCAGAAATTTACCCGGTAAAACTTCTTCTTCAAAACCGCTCGGAACAGAAATACGGTTTTTGCTCAGACGTTTTACAGGCGCTTTCGGCAAAGGCAAAATAGACGATCGTTTGGATTTGATTTTTTTCTTGGCCGGAATTTTAACGCTTTTTTTCTTGTTAGCGATCCCGCGCTGTGAAGATATAGATTTCTTTGTCTCGGAGGCGGCCGCAACGCGTTTTGTGCCTGGGCCCAGTAAATCTATGGCCGCATTATTGACCCCTCTGGTAAGCTGATTCTTATCAATATCTACTTCGAATTGATAAAGCACAGGCTCCGTGATTGTAGGTCTTACGAACCTATATTGAACCACATACACGCTCTTATCCAGCAAAGTGGCGGCCCACTCTTCCCGCCCTCCTCCTCCTGAACCGGAAACAAAAGAATTTTGAAACCAATCCGCTATTGTTCCGCGCCCGCCGTCCAGCCTGTAGCCTTTAACTATGGCCAGAGCTTTTTCCACTTCTTCGTTGGTTTTATTGGCGATATCCGCAGGCTGAGCGGCGGCTGAAGCAGAAACATCTCTATTTCTCACCGGCTCTGAAACTATAGTTTGCGGAACATACTCATCCCCGTGCTCGGCAGATTCCGCTGAATTGCCTGAATCGGGAATCTGCTGCACTGATTGAATTTTTTTACCGGACGACCACTTCAAAAGCGATGAACCGGCGCTGTCAAGCACATCTTCAAAAAAGAAATATCCGCCTCCGGCCAATGCCAAAGCCAAAAAAATCACCAAACTGGTCCCGAACATCGGCGCCGAGCGCCGAGGTTTCTGCTGTCTTACGGCGGCTGGAGGCCGTAAGCTTGCGGGATACGGCATCTCATGCCTCGGCGTTAAAATACTCGGTTTCAACAGAGACTCCGCTTCTCCAGTACTGTTTCCGGGAATAACCTGCACAACCGGCTGAACAGGAACCGCCTGAGGAACCGCATTAGGCGCAACGACCAAAGAAGGGAGCGGAGTGTTCTGCCGCGCAAACATTTCAGGGAAAGATTCCATCATTGACTGAGGCTGCGCTATTTGCCCCTGCGGACGCGCCGCATCCGCAGTTTTAGCGGAAGAATCCGGGATTTTATCTCCGTCGACCACAACCTTTGCCGCGTCATGTCCGGGAACGTACGGCTGAGCCGTATTTGTTTCCAGATCTTTTATTCTTTGCGTATCGCTTGACTGCATAGGCAAAGGCGACATAGGCATAAAAAAAGGCGTATTTCCCGGCAGTTCGGATTTAGCCGGGTCTGTTCCTTCTTTCCCGGATATAGTTAACGCGGGTCCGGATTCCCCCCATAACTGCGGCGGTTTCTCCTTTTCATTCTGACGGTTGAATTCCCCCATATCAAATATGCCCGGAAGTTTCATCGGGCCTAAGCTTCTCATCTGGCGCGAATCAGGCAGCTCAGGCTCGGTAAATGATATATTCTCTGCGGGAAGGCTTGTATACGCGGGCGGCGGCGGAACATCCATAACCGGCTGCGCAGCATAGGATTCGCAGATTTGTTTAAGGCTTTCAATTTCATGACTCTGGCCGTCCAGTTTTTGTTCCGTTTGGCTCAATTTTTCTTCCGCCTGTTTTAATTTTGCCTCAAGCTCTGAGACGCGTTCCAAAGCCTTCCGCTCATTCATTTCCCTGACCTGTATTTGATCCAGAAAATTCTCTTTGTCTTTTTTTGCGGCATCCAATTCTTCCTGCATCTTAGCCAGACATAAATCTATCCTGTCGATAATATTATCCTGCCCGGCGGACGCAGGTATTTTCTGTCCGCCGGACATCCGTTCCTTGTATAACGCAAAAATATTTTCCGGGTTTATAATTAAGCTGTCCTGAGCCGCCGGACCTGCCGCAGACGAATAGGCTTTTGAATAAGCGCCCGTTGAAGAGAAAGGAGATGCAGACTGAAAGTCTCCCGAAAGAGGGGGACTTTTTACCGCCACAACGGTTTCCGCTTCTGCCGTAAACAATGACGATATATCGGGTATTGATTCGGCGAACTGCCAATCGCCGTCTTTGTCGCCGCTTGCGCCTTCCGGGCATACAAGCATATCCGGGCCGAAATGCGATAAAGACAGCAAATCCCCCTTCTCCAAAGGCCCGAAAATATTTCCTTCAGAATATACCCAGTATTTCATAGTTTAATTGCGGATTAAACCGGTAGAAGGTAGATGGGAGACGGTAGACGGAAATACAAAAACATCTTTTATTTTTTCTCTTTCGTCTACAACTTTCCGTCTACCATTTACCGTCTACCGTCTTTTACAGCCTATCCGCCTTGCCGTTTCTTACAATGAAAGTCTACCCGCTTAATGTTAAGGATTCAATGCTTGTATATGACAAAATTGTTACATGACTACTGGGTAAAAAGGTAGGCCTTCCTTCCCAAATTCGCATGGGCCAAATGTCAAAAAAAGAAAGGACATATGGCCCATGCGGAAAAACAAAACAGTTGTTATGATCTAAGAGAAGGACAGCAGTGGTAATAAACGTGGAGGAGCCAAAAATGAAAAAAATAGTATGTGTTGCAGTGTTGCTGGTTGGAATTGCCGGTGTGACAGTTGCAGAAAATAATAACAGCGCGCTCAAAGATTTGCTTGCGCTTTCAAACCAGCAAAAATTGACCGCGGTAGCATTGCCACTTGCAGTCGAATCAGCAGGAGTTAAACCTGCGACGGATAACCGTTCTGGCAAATGTGATAGAATTCAAGTATTTGAATCCAGCCGCATTTATAGTGATTGGGACGCGGCAATGAGGGCATGCAATAAGGCCACTGAAAAGTTATTAAGGGCCAAGGCCGTAATACTAGAGGACAGAGTCCTTGGCGGCGGACAGGCCTACTACTACAAAATAACATTCATAATGCCATAAATTCTGCGGCAAAAAATGCTTTTTAAGCCATCCCAGCCCAACTGGGATGGCTTATTTTTCAGCAATTTCAAGCGCTTCTTCCATGCGGCGCACAACCGTTTCTTTTCCAAGATATTCAAGCATCTTAAAAAGCGTGGGCCCGTCCGTCCTTCCCGAAACGGCTACTCTCAACGGATGAAATACCTGTCCGGTTTTGAAGCCGTTTTCTTTGGCAAAAGCGCGGGTTTCGGCCTCAACGGCGGATTCATTAAAAACAGCAAGATTTTCGTATCTTTTTTTTATGCCGGCAAGGATATTGCCGGCCTGTTCCGATTTAAGAACTTTTTCCACAGCCTTGGGATCATATTCCGCCAACTCGGTGAAAAAAAAGTCTATGCGTTTAGGCACATCGCCGAGCAATTTGTATTTTTCCTGCTCAAGAGCGACTAGTTTTTCTAATTTATCGGTATCACCGCGGAAATTTATTTTAGCGGCATTAATAAACGGCATAGCCTTTTCCAGCAGTTCCTTTGAGCTTAACTGCCTTATATATTCCCCGTTCATCCATATAAGTTTCACGGGGTCAAAAACAGCGGGGCTTTTCTGGCATCCTTTCAGGTCGAATTTTTCTTCCAATTCCCCTTTTGCGAAAATCTGCTGACTGTCGGTATTCGACCAGCCGAGCAAAGCCATATAATTGCGGAATGCCTCGGGAAGGTATCCGGCCTTTTCATATTCGCCGACGCTTGTTGCGCCGTGCCGTTTTGAAAGCCTTGTGCCGTCCGGCCCCAGTATCATTGAAAGATGCGTAAATTCGGGAGGCGTCCAGCCCAATGCGGAATAAAGATTAACTTGAAGCGGAGTATTTGAAATATGGTCGTCCCCGCGTATCACATGGGATATTTCCATAAGATGATCGTCTACGGCGCAGGCGAAATTATAGGTCGGATATCCCGAAGCTTTAACCATAATAAAATCATAAAGAAGCCTGTTTTCAAATTCAACTTTTCCGTGAATTAAATCCTGAAAAGAAGTCATTCCGTCATCAGACATGCGGAAGCGTATTACAGGCTTTCTGCCCTGTTTTGCAAAATCATCAATCTGAGCTTTTGTCAGATTTCTGCATTTGCCTTCATATTTAGGCAGTTTTTTTTCAAGCTGGGCTTTTTGCCGCATAGCTTCCAATTCTTCGTTTGTGCAATAACAGTAATATGCCTTGCCTTCCGATACGAGTTTTTGAGCATAAGGCGCGTATATCCCCTTATCGGCTCTTTCTGCTTGGAAGTAAGGGCCGGAACCGCCTTTCTCTCCGCCTTCTGAAAGCGCCCCTTCGTCCCAGCCGAGCCCAAGCCACTTCATACCCTCAAAAATCGCCTTAACGGATTCTCCGGTAGAGCGAAGCTCATCCGTATCCTCTATCCTCAAAATAAAAATGCCTTTCATTTTTTTGGCAAAAAGCCAATTAAAAAGAGCAGTGCGGGCTCCGCCTATATGCAGATACCCGGTAGGAGACGGCGCGAATCTGACCCGTATATTTGACATAAACAACAACCCCTTATTTTCGGCTAAATTTAGAACACCGCTTTTTTATGATTGAACATAACAACTCGCCTTAATAGACAAACCAAAGCACAAAAAGTTTAACCGCAAAGAGCGCAAGGGATTTACGCTAAGAACGCAAAGATTACAGGCATTAACCATATCTTCATCACCATCAGACACATTCTGTGTCCTTTGCGCCCTTTGCGGTTAATCTCCTGATTTTTCTCTTCTTCAGCTATTTTCCCTAATCTCATAATTTCCTAATCTCCCAATCTCGTCTTCATGCTGTCATTTCTTTACCCTGCCGCATTCTTCCAAAAGCTCAACCGCATGTTTTTTTCCAAGCTCCGACGACTTGTTTTTGCCGGCCAGCATGCGCGCTATTTCTTCGGTTCTGGCTTTTGCGTCAAGCCGCTCGACTTTAACGCAGGCACGGCCGTCGCGCGTTTCCTTAACAACGCAGTAATGCTCATCGGCAAAACCCGCCACCTGAGGCAAATGCGTTACGCAAAAAATCTGCCTGCCGGACGACAATAAAGCAAGTTTCTCCCCTATTAGCCTGCCCACCACCCCGCCCACCCCTGCGTCGATTTCATCAAAAACCAGAACAGGTATTTTATCCGCGTGGGCAAGCACTGTTTTTATTCCGAGCATCACCCTTGAGATTTCCCCGCCCGAAGCTATGTTTTTAAGCGGCTTAAGCGGCTGTCCGGGATTGGAAGAAAACAAAAATTCAACCGTATCGGCTCCGGTTTCTCTGTAATCGGCTTCTTCCATCTCGACCGCGGCGGAAAATTTTATATCAGGAAATCCCAGCGGCTTTATCTCCCGGACGACAGCCGCTGCCATTTTCTTTGCGGCGTTTATCCTTTTTTTATGAAGCGCCTCGCATAAAATGCCCAGTTGTCTTTCGATTTCGGCCGATTCCAACTCAAGATTCTGAACTGTTTCATCGGAATTTTCCAAATCGTCAATTTTCCGCTTCAGGTTTTCCGCCGAATCCGCCACGGTTTTCAAATCAGGCCCGTATTTCTTTTTAAGCGCGGCAAGCTTATCCAATCTGGAGATAAGACCGTCTATTTCCTCCTGGCTTATGTCAAAACTCTCTTTATACGCCGACAGCTTTGAATTGGCGTCGGCAATGAGCAGCTGCGCCTGCTTAAGACTTTCCAAAGTGTCCGACAGGGCGGGATCAAGCTCAAGCAGATTTTCAAGCAAACCGCATATGCGGTGCATCTTTTCCGAGACAGCGCCTTCGCATGAATAAAGCATGTCATAGGCCTGCTCGCTTATAGTTTTAAGCCTGCCGGCGTTCCTGATTCTGGGAAGACGAGCCTCTATCTCCAAATCCTCTCCGGGCTTTACGCCGGCTTCTTCTATATCCTTAAGCTGATAGCGGTATAGATCCAAAAGTCTTTCCCTTTCTTCCTTTGACATTCTTGCCGATTCAATTTTTGCAAGCAGAGCCCGCCTGTGTTTATAAATCCCGCCTATTTTTTCCGTTTCCTGCTCAAGCCCGGCAAATCTGTCCAATAAAGTTAAATGGCTGGAAGACTTTAAAAGAGTCTGGTGTTCATGCTGGCCGTGAAAATCCACAAGGGATTCCCCCGTCCCGCCAAGCAAAGCCAGCGGAACAGGTTTTGAATTCAAAAATGCCCTCCCCCTTCCGCCGCGGTCCAGTTCCCTTTTAACGGAAAGACAGCGGTCTGAAACGGGAACTCCATGCTTTACTCCGGACTCAAATACCGCGGAAACTTCCATCCTGCCGGCGCCGTCTCTTATCATATCAACGCCGGCCCGGTCTCCCAGAACAAACCCCAAAGCCTCTATGAGGATAGACTTGCCGGCGCCTGTTTCCCCCGTAAATATATTAAGCCCGACGTTGAAATCAAGCCTGATTTCGTCTATGACCGCAAAATTTTTGATATATAAACTTTTAAGCATACGCCCTCTATCTTTCGTTCCATTTGTTCCTTGAAGACTTTGAAAATGGAACTGCCCCAAACTCACTGTTCTTTAAGATTGTTTGGGACCCCCCATTTAAGCTTTTTTCTAAGCATTTCAAAATAACTGAACTCCGAAGGCAGTAAAAGTTTAAGCGGTTTTCTGCATCGCTCAATCAGCACCTCGTCGCCGGCCCGCACTTCGAAATGAATCTGGCCGTCCATGCTCATCACCGCATTAACCCTTGATTCGCCGGCTCTTGTCATGGGCGTTACAGAAAGCGGTTTATCCACCGGGATTACCAGCGGCCTCTGCGTAAGAGTATGCGGACATATCGGAGCGATGAGCAGCACGTCAAGCTCCGGATATATTATCGGCCCCGAAGCCGCCAGCGCATAAGCGGTGGAACCGGTGGGAGTGGATATGATAAGTCCGTCGCCGAAATATTGCGCCAGAAATTTGCCGTTAAGGCACGTTTTAATATAGCAGGCCCGCGGTTCCGTGGTTTTTATCACGCAGTCGTTAAGGGCGCTGATCGGCCCGAAAATTCTTTTACCTTTACGCCTTACGCAAGCGGACAAAAGCCGTCTCGGCATTATCTTAAACTCGCCCCGAAACAATTCTTTCATTCCGCGCTCAAAAGCATGGGCGTCAATGCCGCTCAAAAAACCGAGAGTGCCTGAATTTATTCCAAGCAGGGGAATATCGGCCTTAACCGCATGTCTGGCCGCATAAAGAACGGTTCCGTCGCCTCCCAAAGCTATAGCCAGATCGGCAGATAAGGCCTTTGCTTCATCCCCGGCGGAGGTTACGCTCATAACCTTAATATTCCTGGAATGGAGAATTTTAATTATCAGTTTGGCCCATTTCAGAGAATCATTTTTACGCGGGCTGTAAAACAGCTGTACTTTTTTAATTTTTCTGCGCATAAACAGCTTCCTTTGAAAAACTCAGGCTTTTGACCGCGCCGTCACGGCTGATTATATCAAATTCGAATGGCGCGCTATCGCCGCGGCCGTTTTTTAAATTGAAAACGGCGGAATAAATATCAGCGCCGGTTTCCAAAGAAAACAACCGACCGCTCAAACGCCATGAAAGCCCGTCGTGGCCGGGCCATCCGGAATATCCCTTATCTCTGCGGCTGATTCCGCCGTACCCTTTCCACAGAGGCCAATCCGCATTTATCTTATACTCCGCCGCAGCCAGACTCTCGCCAGGCCAGAAAGCTTTTATAACAGCTCCCTTTTTAATTATCCCTTCCGCGCCGTCGCGCAGCTTTGCGCCCGCGGCGCCGTAAGGCATAAAAATTGCGCGTATATCTATGACCCCGGCCAGTCCGCCGATTCCGCGCCACGAGTCAGGCATTAAATCGGACAAAACCAAAGCCTCTATGCGCCGCGTTCCGCAGCCGAGCACGGCATTTGCCAAAACCGCGCCGTCTATCCCGGCGTTGAATAAAAAGCACCTGTCCTCCGGTGTTTTCACAAGAATACATCTGGAACGTCCTTTTGAAAACAAAAAGATATTCCCTTGCGGAGGAATGGAATATTCCATTACCAGGCCCGAAACAGCGAGCATTGCCAAGGGCGCGATTATTTTCTTTCTGAAATTTTTATCGGGAAAATGCCAAAGAATGAATACGGCCGAATAGTATGCGATATACATTCCGGCTCCCGGAGAAACAACCCATACCGCGGCATAAGGCAAACCGGCGAAAAATTCCACCGCAAAGCGGAAACCGCTTATCAAAAAATTCGTCGTGTTTATGCATGCCGCGCTGAATTGCGGAACCCAGCCTGAAAATGCATAAATAAACGAAGAGAGACACCCCGCGCACATTAATAAAGTGGCATAGGGGACAAGAATTATATTTGAAACCAGAGAGACCAGAGAAATTCGGTGGAAATATAAGGCAAGCAGCGGATAAAGCCCCGACTGGGCAAAAAATGTCACCAAAGCTATGCCCGCCAGATTTCCGGTGAAACGGTTCAAATTCGAGGGAATTTTCCAATTGGAAAGAGCTATGACTATGCCTGATGCCGCAAGAAACGACATCTGAAAACCGGGCTGAAACAATGCCGAAGGATTTTCAATAAGTATGGCCAAACCGGCCAGCACAAGTCCCTGAAATACGCCGGATTCCCTGTCAAGCATATACCCGGCGACCACGAACAACGACATAATATACGCCCTGACAAGAGGAGCGTCGGCGCCGGCGCATAACGTATAGACGCCCGAAACGACCACCGCGATAATTCCCGCCGTCTTACGTCCTATATTAAGCTTAAAACAAATGAAATATGCTATGAGCGTGAAAAAACCCACGTTTGAACCGGAGGCCACAAGCAGATGCATTGCTCCCGAATCCTGAAAAGCTTTCCGAAGTCCGGAAGGCATATCCGCCTTCTCTCCAAGCAATATCCCCCCGATTACCGCCGTGTTTTCTTTCGAAAATGAGGAATTGAAAAATCCAAGGATATACTCCCGCAGTTTTGAAATTAAATTAACAGGAAAAGGAGCGCCGCATATTTTTTCAGCCGAGACGGCTTTAACTTCCCAAGCCACGCCCATATCGGCAAGATATTGCCGCCAATCCAGATTTCCGGGTATTCCGGACGACTCGGGAACATAAATCCGGCCGTAAATATGAACTTTATCCAGCCATCCCGCCTTAAATTCTTCCGGAATATTTACGAATGCCCTGCCTTCGGCGGGCTTGCCGGCGGCGCTTTCAAGGGAAATAATAAAACTGCTTCTCCCTGAACGTTTTTGGGGAAACCCTGAAATTTTTCCTGTTATAACGGTATTATCCTGCGGGAAGGCGGTTATTCCGGAATTTATGCGGCGGAACGCGTCAAGGACGCCCCATTCGCCCAAAAGAAAAATAATAACCGAATAAAAAATGAATATTATGAAGAGAGGCCGGCGGTAATAAGAAGGGTGCACTTTTTATATTATTTCACTGCGGCCGCGAAGAGCATAGCCCAGCGTCATTTCGTCCGTATAATCAATATCTCCGCCAAGCGGAACGCCGTAAGCTATGCGGGTTATCCTGGGAACAATATTCTTAAGGCGCTGCGCGGTATAAAGAGCGGTCGATTCGCCTTCAGTGTCTGGATCCGTGGCTATTATAACTTCACGAACGCTTCCTTTTGAATTTTCTATCCTGCAGACAAGTTCGTTGAGTTTTATCGAATCGGCATTCCTCCCGTCCATGGGAGAAATCGCGCCGTGAAGCACGTGGTAAAGTCCGTTAAAACTTCTTGTTCTTTCAACCGCGGCCGTATCCTGAGGCCACTCCACAACGCATAGGATTGAAGAATCCCTGCCCGAATCCGAACAAATACCGCAGATTTCTTCCTCCGTATAATTAAAACAACGCTTGCATGTTTTCACGGATTCCTTGGCATTTCGCAAAGCGCATGCCAGTTCTTCTATTTCCGAATGACCGGCTCTTAAAATATATATGGAAAATCTTTCAGCCTGCTTGGGGCCCACTCCCGGAAAACGGCGCAGGGCCGCCGACAGCCGCTCTAATGATTTCATTTGCATTTTCGTATTTTACCCGGAAAAACTTTTAAAATTTTCTTTATACCCGGATCCGCATCGGGAGAATCTTCGGACGAGATATCGCTCCATTGCTGATCGGAAGCCGATAATGCCTCCGCGCAGGCGTCGCCGGCGTCGCCGGCGTCTTTCTCATCTTCATTATTTGAAATATCCTCTAAATGCGGAGGCTGTTTCGTCGTATCAAGCTCCGTGAATATTTGAATATCCGCCCCACCCAGCCCGGCTAAAGCTTCCATTATCTTCTTCTTATTGCTTTCCACCCTGTCGCGGTTAAACGAGTTTACCAGCAGCAGCCTCCATTTTTTATCATCTTCAAAAATAATTTTTGACCCCGCCAATATACCATGAAGCAAAGGACTGTTTTTTTCCAGATATTCCATAAGCATGCGCCAAAGAACGCCGCTGCCGGCCGGATTAGGCCTACTTTCGGCGTTCTCCGGAGAATGACCGCTTTTAGAATCTTTTATCTTCTGCCCGGATTTTAAAATTTCCCGCTTTTCTCCGCACGATTTGACCGGCTCCCGGCGCTCGAACGGCATGCTGCTTTCAGCGGAAAATGACCGGACTTGCGCGCCGGCGGCCGTATCGCCGCCGGGGGGATTATTATCTTCTTCTCCGCCGATATTTTTTTCCAAAGCCTCCAGCCTGCAAAGCCAGCCCTCAATATCCGCGGGGTTATCGATAAGCGAAAAAAGCCCGAGTTCAGCCGCGATGTTTTGTGAATCCGAATTCCTGATTTCGTCTATAATCCTGCCCAATCGGCGGGCGATTCTGGCTAAACAGTACGGCGGCAAAGCTTTTTCTTTCGCCATTTCCACGATTTCCCGCTCCAGCCGGCCTTCGCTTTTGGAAAATCCGGAAATACAAAAAAATGATTTTGCAAAAATCGTCCTTAGATCTCTCAAAAAAACAAGCGGTTCATACCCGGACTCAAGCGACTTAAAAAAACATTCATGCAGTCCCGCTCCGTTTTTATCAAGTATCGCCGATACGGCGGGCTTAAGCAACTCAGGCCCGGCATGTCCGAGCATCTCCGAGACGAGCCCCGCCTCTATTTTATCTCCCGAGAACGAAACGGCTCTGTCCAATAAGGTAAGGGCGTCGCGCATCGCTCCGGAAGCGGCTTCGGCGATAAGCGACAACGCTTCGTTTTCAGCCGTAATTTTTTCTTTTTTTACGACACCCTTAAGATATCCGAATATTAATTCCTGAGACAGCGGTTTAAATCTGAACCCCTGGCAGCGCGACGCTATCGTAGCCGGTATTTTTGCCTGCTCCGTGGTTGCCAGCACAAAAACCACATAAGGCGGCGGTTCTTCTATGGTTTTAAGCAGGGCATTGAAAGAACTGAGAGAAAGCATATGCGCCTCGTCGAGTATAAACACTTTATACTTATCTCTTGACGGCGCCAAAGCCACTGTTTCAATTATCGCCTCTCTTATTTTATCCACCTGCGTATGGCTGGCGGCGTCCATTTCCATTACATCCATGGATTTGCTTTCCGCTATTTCGCGGCATGACACGCACTTGCCGCAAGGCTCCTCCGGACGGCCGCCGCTGCAATTCAGGGCTTTGGCGAGTATTCTCGCCATAGTAGTTTTGCCCACTCCGCGCGGTCCGAAAAACAGATAGGCGGGCGCTATTCTTTCAAGCTTAAGCGAATTTGAAAGAGTTTTTGCGATAGACTCCTGTCCGACTAGTTCGGAAAAAGTCTGCGGCCTGCATTTTCTGGCTAGATTATCATAGTTCATTTGCGCCGTCCTGAATTACCGATTGAAAATTTACCGGGTCCCATAGCGGACAAAGAAATCAAACCGCCGAAAACCGCCATATTCCGGAGAAAATTAATCTGCTGTTCATATGAAAAATGAAAAAGAAACGTGGAGGGGGCAATAACTATCATGAGGAATAATATCCCCACTTTATACTTATACCCCAGCATCAAAAAAATACCGCCGGTCAGATTAAGCATTATGCCCAAAACGCATATCGACGATTCGAACGGAAATCCCAGAACTTTTATCAGCCGGCATGTTTCGCCGAAATTAACGATCTGGCTGAACCCCATGGAAAAAAATAGCAGGGAAATCATAATCCGCCCGATAAATATGCCGAGCGATGACGCGATATTTGAAGTTTCCGCCTTATTTTGAGAAATCATCAATCCCTATAACTAATCAGCTTGTTTAGGCTGATGCCCGCCAAACACCATGGCGGGTCCGCCTCCGCAGGAAAGGCTGTTAGTCTCTGCATTTTTACCTTCAGCCTAACTGCCTTCAGCCTATCCACCTAATTATTTCACTTCACCGGCGCCGCGTTCGCATTATTAAGGAAATCGGAATAATTTTTAGCCTTCCTATTGTTCCATGAGCCTTTATGATACGCATATCCGGCAATCAAAGGAACTGCCAGCGTAGCCTCCGAATATACCATCTGCTCAAAACCCATATCCACCTTTCCCCACGAACTGGCTTCCTTCAGCGTAGAGCTGGAAAGAGCTCCGTCCCTGACATCGGCAACCGTTATCTGCACCGCATATTTATGCATAGGAACGGCCTCGCCGAGGATATCGGCGCATACCACCGTATCCTGCGTAAAATTTTTCGGCACTCCGCCGCCTATCATAAATATTCCGGTTTCTTTGGCCCGTATTTTAAGCTTGGTAAGCTCCAGAAAATCCTTCACCGAATCCATCGACATATGCCGGTCCGGATTTTCCCACTGGTGCTCTACCATGCCGAATCCGGCCGAACAATCGGAAAAGGCGGGAACAAAAATAGGCACTCTTTTCTGATAGGCGCAGTATACCACGGAATCCTTTGCGGCGGGATATTTTTCTTTATGCTCCGAAAGATACCGGCCCATTTCGTCTATAAACTCGCGCGACGAATACGGTCTGGGCTCAAGCAAATCGGCCACTTTTTTGGTCGTCTCATCGCATATCCGCAATTCGTCTTCGTCTATAAAAGTGTCATATATGCGGTCTATATGAAGGTCGCGCAGTTCATTATCGTCGACATTGGGGTTTCCTTTATAATGACGGAACCCGATAGCCTCAAAAAAGTCCTGATCCACGATTACCGCTCCGGTGGATACTATGGCGTCCACCATGTTGTTTTTTACCATTTCGCAAACCGTTTTTTTGAGTCCGGCGGAAAACAGGGAGCCGGCCATGCAAAGTATGACGGAACAGTTTTTATCAGCCAGCATTCTGTTGTATATCTGAGCGGCTCTTGCAAGATCTCTGGCGGAAAAAGCCATATCCGCCATAGCGTCGACAAGAGGCCGGACGTCGTGTTTTGTTATATCAATATGTTCGATCGTTTCTTTAAGATAATCTGTTTTCTTGCGCCTTTCCATAGCCGTATCTCCTTCCCTTTTAAATACTAACTGTCCGTAACTATCCAGCTATTAAAACATTGGAACGCTGATAACGCTGATTTTTATGATTAAACATGATTTTTTCGTTTGAAAAAACTTTGTGCTTATCTGCGTTCATCATATGCATCTGCGTCATCTGCGTTCTATGCGTTGCTACTGAGTAGTTACAACTGTTCATATTATATGAAATTGCGCCGATAATTTCAGTCGCGAATGAAATTATCGACGGAAATTTGGAAAACAGCAATTAATTTATTAAACTATATTTCAATAAACAGCAGCATCCATCAATCTCCTAATCTTATACGAGGTACTTAAACCTATGGAAAGCAAAGTATTGATTCTTACGGTGATTATTCCTATCTTCGGAGCATTCCTTCTCCCGCTATGCGGCAGAATTTCGGAAAAATTCCGCAATTTTACGGCGGTTATGCTCGGAGCCTCAATGCTTGCAGGCGCCGGCGCACTGACGTGGCTGGTGCTCAACGGGGTATCCCCGGCTTTCTTCTTACCGCTTCCGCTGGGCTTCGGCCTGGACATGTACGCCGATTATCTCGCCGTAATAATGGCCATGGTAACCGCATCGGTCGGACTGATAATACTGATATTTTCGGTTGATTATATTTCGCATTATAAAAACAGAACGGAATATTATGTGATGGTCGTGCTTTTTCTCGGCTCCATGCTTGGACTTATTTTCTCGATGAATCTTGTATGGCTCTATGCCTTTTGGGAAATAACAGGGGTCTGCAGCTGGAGGCTTGTCGGATTTTTCAGGGGCGAAAAAGACGTGAAAAAAGCCGAAAAAACCATATTAGTCACCCTTTTCGGCGCGCTCTGCATGCTGCTGGGATTTATTATAATTTATTCGGAGCACGGAACCCTCAATCTTCATCTGCTTAAAGGCCAGCCGTTAAACAATACCGCCGTCCTGCTTATTCTTGCAGGTATATTTGCAAAATCAGCCACGCTTCCTTTTTCCACATGGCTTCCGGACGCAGGCGTGGCCCCCGCTCCGGTCACGGCTCTTCTTCATGCCGCCGTTCTGGTGAAAATAGGCGTATATGCTTACGCGCGTCTTTTCTGCGCCACATTCACAATTGATCCGATATGGCAGACCATTGTTCCGGCAATAGCGGCGGCAAGCGCCATTATAGCGGCCGGAGCAGCGTTAATAGAAACCGATTTAAAAAGAATAATCGCCTATTCCACTATAAGCCAGATAGGCTTTATCTTTCTTGGATTGGGAGTTGACAATAGAATAGGCCTTGCCGGAGGCATGCTTTATATCCTTATGCACGGCGTGGCAAAAGGCGGGCTCTTTTTGTGCGCCGGAATAATCGAGCAAAACGCAAAAACCAAAGACATAAGGAAAATGGGCGGACTTTTCTCAACAATGCCGTATACGGCGCTGTCTTTCGCATTTTGCTCTCTTTCGGTAATGGGAATCCCGCCCTTTGGAGGATTTTTCAGCAAATTTATGGTTTTTCAGGGAGCAGCTATGGCGAACAACACTTGGATAACCTTCGCTTTCCTCGCTGGAGCAATGCTCACCATAATGTATCTGTTCAGGGTTTTTTACTATATTTTTATGGGCGAACTCAAAGCCGATAAAGCGCGGGAAGGCTCCGCAACCATGGTAGCCAGCGTTGCGGTATTAGGCATAGCTTCGCTTCTGCTGGGAATTTTTATAAATTATCCGGCCGCACTGGTAACGCGCTTATGCGATCAGCTCGGCAAATTTATAATTTAGTATTAATTCATGGTTGCTTAGACAGAAAAAGGAAGACGGCAGAAAGAAGTATGGAAGACAGCATACAAAAAAGATTTGTTTTACCGTCTGCCATCTACCATCTGCCATCTACCGTTTAAGAGGAGGCATTGTGAATCTTTTACTTATTCCTATTTTTATCCCCCTGGCCGCAGGTATTATTTGTCTCGCCGTGAATGAAAATTTAAAACGGTTCAGAGAAATTATCGCGGTGGCCGCGTCTTTATTTTCGGCGGTCGCATGCATCTACATGCTGGGCGCCCCCGGCCAGGAAATGCAATACTCGCCGGCAGGCTGGGCCGGTTTCGGCTTTGATTTCAATCTAAGATTGTACGGCATGAATTCGTTTTTCCTGGCTTCAATAAATGTTTTCGGAGCGCTTATCTGCCTGTACTCCACCGCGTTTATTAAGTCAAATGCCAGGTTTTTTTATTTTTATCTTCTGCTTACGGTCAGTTTCGCTTCAGGCGCGGTTCTGGCCAACAACCTTGTGCTCCTGGTATTTTTCTGGGAAGGCCTTCTCATAACACAATATACCTTCATAGCTTTGGGGGAAACCAAAAACTCAAAAGCTACGGCGATGAAAGCGTTCATAATACTGGGGGTTTGCGATCTCTGCCTTTTACTGGGAGCGGCAATAACCGGAACAAAAGCCGGCACCATGTGCATGACTTCCATAAAACTTTCCATGGATTCTGCGGGAACTACCGCTTACATACTTATGATGATAGGCGCTATAGCAAAAGGCGGATCAATGCCTTTTCATACATGGATACCCGATGCTGCCGTCGACGCCCCTCTTCCTTTTATGGCTTTTATTCCCGCCGCCCTAGAAAAACTACTGGGAATATATCTCCTGTACCGCATAAGCGTTGATTTATTTATAATGAGTCCGGCGGTAAAACTTCTGGTAATGACCATCGGCGCCGCAACATTGCTTTTTGCCGTAATGATGGCTCTTATACAAAAGGATTACAAACGCCTTCTTTCATATCATGCCATAAGCCAGGTCGGCTATATGATATTGGGGATCGGAACAGGCACTCCCGCGGGCGTAATCGGCGCGCTGTTCCACATGATAAACAACGCTATTTATAAATCATGCCTGTTTCTTACCGCCGGATCGGTGGAAAAAGCCGCCGGAACCTCGGATTTAACAAAATTAGGCGGTCTTCTAAAAAAAATGCCGGTCACGGCCCTCTGCTTCCTTATAACAGCCGCTTCCATATCAGGAATACCTCCTTTTAACGGATTTTTCTCGAAAGAACTTGTTTTTGACGGCGCCTATCACAGCGGCTATCCGATATTCTTCTGGATAGCTGAAATAGGAGCCATTTTCACGCTTATGTCGTTTTTGAAACTTGGGCATTCCGTATATTTCGGAAAAAGGCCGGCGGAATTGGCGAATGTGAAGGAAAGCTCATGGCAAATGCTGGTTCCCATGATAATTCTTACCGCGCTTTGCCTGATATTCGGATTCGGCGCTTATCTGCCGATCCAGCTGATTTTTGCCCCCTATTTGCGGGAAAGCGGAATTTTTTCCGCGGAACCGCTCTGGGGATGGCATTTAGGCTTCATTTTTATGGTATCTATCGGCGCATTGATCATAGGCCTGATTAACCATATTTACGGCTCCAAAAAAACAAAAAAAGCCGTGAAAGCCGCCGACCATATACATTATGCGCCGGTGCTTAAACAAATATACGGGATGGCGGAGCGCCGGGTTTTTGACACTTACGACCAGGGAATGAAATTTATAAACCTGCTGGGCCGCGTCCTTTTCGGAATAGACCGGGCCATGGATTTTATAACCGACACCCTGCCGGCTGGAATTACCGCGCTGTGCTCAAACATCCTGCGCAAAGTCCATAACGGAATGTATCCTAATTATATGGCATGGGCGCTGATAGGGCTGTTGATTTTTGCGGTAATCTCAACCCGCTGAAAAAAATACATCCTTCGGCCGTCCGCTTAGGATCGTTGAGGGAACACCGGGCATAGCGCGGGGGTTACGCTGTCGAATGTATCAAAGATAAGGAGAACAAAATGAAAAGTCTGTTTTTTCCGTTTATAATTTTCCCGGCTCTGGGAGCCATATTACTACCGTTTTTAAAAAATACAAGCCACAAATTAATAGGCATATTCTCCACCCTTATCCTGACTATCGGATTTATATATGCCCTTTTAATTATGCCGTATTCAAACCGCCTTCCGCCCTTTTTTAAAATCATTATTCCGGAACCCATGTTCCTTTTAGATCCGCTGTCCCTGCTTATGTTAATAACGATTTTTCTTATCGCCGTATGCGCGAGTTTTTTTTCCATATTTGAACCGGCCGGAAAGACGGGAGAAATTAAGCCTGTCTATTTTTCCCTCCTGCTTATCTGCACCGCCGGGATGTCGGCGATCGTGACCACCAGCGATATATTTACCATGTATGTTTTTCTGGAGGTGGTCGCCGTAAGTTCTTTTGCGCTTATCGCTTTCAACTGCGACGGCAGGGGAATAGAGGGGGCGATAAAATATCTTTTTCTTTCGGCTTTGGCATCCGCGCTGATACTGCTGGGCATAGCGCTTGTCTTTGCGACTACGGGAGGGACGTCGTTCGGCAATCTTGAAACGCTTTTTGCCAACGAAAAAGTGCTGGCTTTCGCGGCCGCATTCCTGTTTATCTCCGGGTTTTTGATAAAGTCCGGCCTCGTCCCGTTCCACGGCTGGGTTCCGGACGCTTATGAATCGGCTCCCGGCGCAGTTTCAGCTCTGCTTTCAGGAATCATCACGAAAACGGCCGGCGTCTACGCACTATTAAGGATCTGCATGGTTGAACGCTCGGCAGCCGCCGGCTGGGCGGCCAGAATAGACGAGTCCTTGATGTTTTTCGGCGCCGCGTCCATTATAATAGGCGCTTTAGTCGCCGTAACGCAGTCGAATTTCAAAAGGATGCTGGCATTTTCAAGCATAAGCCAGGTCGGCTATATAGTGCTTGCCGCGGGACTAGGCACTCCGCTGGCAATTATAGGCGCGGCGTTCCATTTGTTCAACCATGCAATTTTTAAAGCCGCTTTATTCTTAAATCAGGCTTCCGTTGAAAGGGCCACCGGTTCCATGGATATGAACGAGCTGGGGGGACTTGAATCGCGTATGCCATGGACGACATGGACATCGGTCACCGCGCTTCTTTCCACAGCCGGCATCCCCCCCCTTTCGGGTTTCTGGAGCAAATTCCTCATAATAATAGCGCTATGGCAGGCGGGCCGGAAAGAATATGCCGCGCTGGCTCTTATGGCCAGTGTGCTTACATTGGCATATTTCCTCATAATGCAAAGGAAGGTCTTTTTCGGCAAGACCGTTCCTCTCACGGAAAACGCGAAGGAAGTTTCTTTGGGAATGCTTTTTCCCGCGGTGCTTCTTGCCGGACTTATGATCGGCATAGGCCTTTATTTCCCGATAATATATACCACGTTAATTGAACCCTTGGAGAATGTGTTATGATCAAATACAAAATACTGCTTTCCGCTCTTGTAATTTTCAGTTTTTTGTCGATACTTATGCCCAACATACTGACCGCGGCCGTAATGCTGGGAGCCGCCAGTATTGTTTTGACTTTAATTCTTTTTAAACTGTATGCGCCCTGGGCCGCGGTATTTGAGCTTTCAGTATGCGCCGGCCTGATAACCGTGCTTTTCATAAGCGCGATAAGCCTCGTGCGCAGAAACCCGAAAAAACCGAAAAACACCGAAAATCCGGAGCAGGAAGAATCTCAGTCTATCGACCGCTTCTTTGCTGAAAGCGGATTTCAGTTTTATTTTCTTCCGATAATAGCGGCCATAATAGGGCTATTTGCGTGGATGCTTTTGTCGAGTAATGCGATGTCCGGCCTGGCTCTGATACACAGGGACTGCCCGGATATGGGTTATATGCTCTGGAATATGCGCACGGCCGATATATTGGGCCAGCTTTGCATATTCATAGCCGGCGTGCTTGCCATAACGGCTTTCTTTCCCAAAAAAAGGAGTAAAACATGACCATTTCCATCAATCTTACCATGCTTTGCGTTGTTCTTTTATTTACGGCCGGCATTTACTGCCTGATAATGTCGCGCAATATTCTCCGCCTGTTGATAGGAATTGAGGTTCTTTCAAAAGCCGTTATTCTTGCCTTTATTTCATTCGGACATATCATGGGCATGACCAATTATACGCAAAGCTTTATAATCACCATAATAGTCGTAGAAGTGGTCGTCATAGCGGTAGCTCTGGCGCTGGCGGTAAAAGCAGACTCTTTGGAAAAATCCATAGATATCTGGAATTTCAATAAGCTGAGGGATTAAAAATGATAAAAGAAATTCTTTTGCTTCCTCCTTTAGTTTTCGGCATATATCTTCTGACGGCGTGGCTCATCTCCGCGCTTTCAGCCAAAATGTCCCATGTACCCACAATAACGGGAGCAAAAGGCAAGTATGACGCCTATGCCTGCGGCGAAGAAGTTCCGTCGGAAAAACAATCCCCCGATTATACGCTCTTTTTTCCTTTCGCAATATTTTTCACGCTTATGCATGTAGCGGGCCTTATGCTGGCGACTCTTGCCATATCCGGCTCCGGAGCGTCATACCAGTTCGGCGTAATATATCTTGCGGTCATAGGTGCGATTCTTGCGATTCTTTACGCGAGGTGAACTTCATGAAAACGGTAAAAGATCTCATAACCTGGTCCAGAATAAAATCGCCGTGGATACTGCATTTCAACTGCGGAGCCTGCAACGGCTGCGACATAGAAACGCTTGACGCCCTCACCCCCAGATTCGACATTGAAAGATTCGGCATACTTCTGAAAGCAAGCCCCCGGCATGCCGATGTGATGGTCGTGACGGGCGCCGTCACCCGGCAGATAAAAGACCGTCTTGTGCGGGTATATAATCAAATGCCGGAACCCAAATTTGTAGTTGCTATAGGAACCTGCGCCTGCACGGGCGGAGTATTTAACGGCTGTTATAACGTGCTGGGCGGCATTGATAAGGTTATACCCGTAAACGCCTATATACCCGGCTGTACAGCCAGGCCGGAAGCCATTATCGACGGGGTGGTAAAACTTCTTTCCAGTTTAAAGCCTAAAGAATCGTAAGGAGTTATTTTTTATGACTACCGAAGAACTAAGGGAAAAAGCCGAAAAAAGCCTGGCCGGAATGGTTTCAAGTCTAACAGTAAAACGCGAACGCAGACTCTTGGCCGACGCCGCTCAGGAAAATCTGCTGAAAGCGCTTGAAATCTTAAAAAACGAATTCGGATTCAGCCATCTTTCGGCGATAACGGGCCTGGACGCGGGTGAAAATTTTGAATTAATATACCATCTTGTCTCCGGCGGGGAAGTGCTGAGCCTGCGGACAAAAATACCGGCCTCTTCGCCCATAATAAATACAGTAGCCGGGCTTTTCCCCGGCTCTCAATCATATGAACGGGAGCTTGAAGATATGTTCGGCATAAAAGTTGAAGGCCTTGCCCCGGGCCGCAGATATCCGCTTCCTGACGACTGGCCGGACGGCAATTACCCGCTGAGAAAAGCATGGAAGCCTTCCGATCTTGATAAAAAGGAGAATTAAGCCATGTCAAAAATAACAATACCGCTCGGTCCTCAGCATCCGGCACTTAAAGAACCGGCCAATTTTTCGCTTATTCTTGAAGGAGAGGAAATCTCGGGAGCGACCGTAAATCTCGGCTACAATCACCGCGGAATAGAAAAGGCCTGTGAATCCAGAAGTTTCATACAAACGCTTTATCTGCTGGAGAGGATATGCGGAATATGCTCCCATTCGCACTCAACCTGCTACTGCATGGCGGTAGAGGAGCTTGCCGGAGCCGAAGTCCCCAAGCGCGGGCAGGCGATACGGACGCTGATAGCGGAACTTGAAAGAGTGCACAGCCATCTTCTGTGGGTCGGAGTGGCGGGCCATGAAATAGGCTTTGACACTCTTTTTATGTATTCATGGCGCGACAGGGAAGAAGTCATGGATCTGCTTGAACTGCTGACCGGAAACCGGGTTAACTACGGAATAAATACGCTCGGCGGAGTGAGGCGGGATATAACCGCGGAGCATGCAAAAACGATAATAAAGAAAATAAATTTTCTTGAAAAACGCACCAAATACTACATAGAACTCGCGACTCAGGAATCCACCATATTGGCGCGCGCTCATAAAGTCGGCTATCTGCCGAAAGACGAAGCCCTTAAGCGGTGCGCCGTAGGCCCCACCGCAAGAGCCTCCGGAATTGAAATAGATGTGCGAAAAGACGACCCCTATCTGCTCTACAGCGAACTTGATTTTAAAGTGATAACCGCCCCCGACTGCGATGTGCTCGGAAGGCTTAAAGTGCGCGCTCTTGAACTCATGGAATGCTACAAGATGATAAAACAGCTTATCCATCATCTGCCGGAAGGCCAGATAGCGGTGAAAATGCCCCGCAAAATTCCGGCCGGCGAGGCAGTGGCGCGCTATGAAGCTCCGCGGGGAGAAGACATCCATTATGTGCGCTCCAACGGCGGAGAAAAACCCGAAAGAGTGAAGGTGCGCGCTCCGTCTCTTGCTAATTTTCAGTCCGTAGCTTATATGCTGGAAGGAGGCTATCTGGCGGACGTTCCTCTGGTAATAGCCGCCATAGACCCGTGTTTTTCGTGTTCCGACCGCCAGATACTGGTCAGGAAGTCAGGCAGGGAAAGTATTATGGATGCCAAAACCCTGCGGCAGTATTCCATAGATTTTTACCGCAAACGCGGAATTGACTTTAGGACGCTAAAAAAATAAAAAGCGGTGATTCCGGAGGATCAACACATGACGATAGACCTGTTGTCCGTTTTATCAAGCATTTTTATTTTTCCGGGGCTGGCATTTCTTTCATTCTATGCCACTTTTGCCGAATGGCTGGACAGAAAACTATACGCCAGATTCCAGAACAGGGTCGGGCCTCCAATTTATCAGCCCGTGGCGGATATCATCAAACTGCTCAGCAAAGAGACGATAATTCCGAAGGCCGCTGATAATGTTCTTTTCCGAATACTGCCCGGCATAGCCTTATCCTGCGTTGCCACGGCCATAATGATGATACCGGTGACAAACAACTCCGCGGTATATTCTTTTCAGGGTGATTTGGTGGTCGTTATATACCTGCTTACCATACCGACCATGACTTTCTTTCTGGCAGGCTGGAGCTCTTCGAGCCCATATGCGCTTTTGGGCTCGGTAAGGGTTTTGACGCAGCTTTTTGCCTATGAAGTTCCGCTGTTTATGGCGGTTCTGGGTCCGGCGATACTGGCAGGCACATGGAGCATAAGCGGCATAACAGACTTCTTCAGCTTTAACCCGCTGCTTTTGATCGTCAATATACCCGGTATGCTTGTCGCCCTGCTTTCCCTGCAGGGAAAACTTGAAAGAGTGCCGTTCGACATACCGCACAGCGAAACAGAAATAGTGGGCGGAGCTTTTACTGAATATTCAGGACGCCTCCTTGCTTTTTTCCTGCTTGCCATCGACATGGAAATGGTAGTAGGAGCCGCATTGATAAGCGCGGTCTTCCTCGGCGGTCCCATGGGTTTTTCCGGAATACCGGGATTTGCCCTGTTTATAATGAAAACTATGATCGTAATTTTTATTCTGGCGCTTATAAAGGCGCTTATGGCCAGGATAAGAATAGACCAGATGGTTAATTTCTGCTGGAAAATAATGGCTCCCATAGCGCTTTTCCAGCTTATCCTGAATCTTGTGGTAAAGGCACGGCTATGATAAAACAAAGACCCGCAAAAATGCTAGGCGAACTTTTAAGACATATAGGCAAGAAACCGGCCACAATACTTTATCCTTTTGAAAAGACGCCTATCGCGCCGAATTACAGGGGGCGGATACTTTTTAACGGCCCGGCCTGCATAGGCTGTCAGATGTGCGTAAAGGACTGTCCATCCTCAGCGATAAAAATAATAAAGGAGGCGGCCGCAAATCCCGCCGCCGAAGCCGGCGCTGAAGTCAAAGAGGTCAAGAAATTCAGGTGCGAAATAGACATGGGACGCTGTCTTTTCTGCGCGCAGTGCGTTGATTCCTGCCCCAAAAAAGCCCTTTCCTCATCGCCCAAATTTGAACTTGCCGCCCTGTCGGCGAAAGCCCTGCTGGATATTCAGAGATAAAGAGGGTAAAGGACAAACCGCAGATATTTGCCACAAAAAGCACATAAGTCACAAAATATTTTTTTCGTTCCCTTGTCATCTTTTTTGTGCTTTCTGTGCTTTTTGTGGCCAATTTATTCTGCTAAAAAAATTCCCAAATCTGAAATTTTTCTCTCGTTTCCTTTTCCGTTTGCCTTCTCTATGCCGAATTCAGCCGTTCTCCTAGAAGACGTTGTTTCCGCTCTCAAACACTGCGAGCCTTCCAAAACCGCGATAATGGGGATAGGAAATCCTTTGCGCGGAGACGACTCGGCCGGACATATTTTAGCCCGCAGGCTTAAGGACAAAATAAAAGCGCTGGTTGTCGACTGCGAAGCGGTGCCTGAAAATGCGACGCGCTGGATTGTCAATGCCCGTCCCAAAACCGTTATATTTATAGACGCCGCCGATTGGAAGGGAAAACCCGGAGATATAAAAATAATAGCCGAGAATGAAATTCAGGACACTTCATTTTCAACCCACAACTCTTCGCTGAAACTGGTAATGGATTATCTGCGGAAGGAAATTTCCGCGGAAATTATCATTATAGGGATTCAGCGCGAAAACCTTGATTTCCTTGTAAAACCCTGCCCTAAAGTTAAAACCGCCGTAAAAAACCTCGAAAAAATATTACTGGATATATTCGCCTGATATTCCGCCCCTGCTTACCGGCAAAAACTTTACCTCGCGAGACGGAACCCAAAGCTATCCGTGCCTCCGCTGTAGCCGGGGCCGACCAGCAACACAGCGCGCCAGTCCATCAGGGGACTTAGTGACTGGAAATCGGCAGCCTCCCAATATCTTTTCCGTCTACCGTCTACCTTCTCCCATCTACCCTCTTTAGAACCGCGTCAAATCGACATTGAACGGCTGGCTGTTTATTACAAGGTTAAGAGATCTTCCCAAAACCTCGCCCACCACATGAGTTGATTCTTCCAGAGCCGAAACCCATCTGCGGAATTCCTGCCGGGGCCAGCACCATATTTCAATTTTATCGCCTTTTTTAATTTCTTCCGACACCGCTTTTCTCAGCTTCGCCCCTTCCTCCCGGCTCTCCTTAAATACTATCAGCCTGGCATGACGCAGGCGCCTCGCCAGTTTTGCCAGTTTATTCATGGATACGGTCCCGCATTCCGCCCAAACAGCTATATCTCCGGCTTCGTCCAAAGCCATAAGATCGGGCGCAAATTCCTGTCCCGAAAGCGCGGGATGGTTCGGGCTTGATTCCAGCGCGGGATGATAATCCCAAAGAAGCGCGGCGGCGGAAAGTTTAAGCGCCAGATGCTCCAGCCGTTCTTCCTCTTTGGATACAAGAAGAAGTTTCCGCATCCCGCCGTTTATGTGAAGTTCACACCGTATTTTCATACCATTACATTAAACAAAATATTTATCCGGCGTTTTCAAATGGGGACCGCAAAATATAATATAATATAGATTATGACTCCGCTGGGGATTTTAAGAAAACTAATCAAAGGCCTTACGCAGGAAACCTCGCCTTCTCAGATAGCCGGCGGTTTTGCTTTCGGAATGCTTTTGGGGCTTGTTCCGAAATCAAATCTGACCGCCCAGCTTCTTCTTATACTGGTTATGGCGCTGAAAATAAACGTACCGGTAGCTCTGGCCTGCGCCGCCGTAGTTTCGCTGATAAACGTTTTCACCGATTCTTTTGCAAATCCGATAGGCTTATGGCTCCTTACGAACTTAAGCCTTAAACCTTTCTGGACGTACCTTTATAATACACCCGTCGTTCCCTGGACAAATTTCAACAATACTCTTGTGCTGGGTAATCTTGTCCTTGGAATACTGCTGTTTATTCCCTGCTATTTCGCGGGCAAAACAGGGGCTGTTTTCTACGACGCTAGAGTTAAAACTAAAATTAAAAACTCGGCTTTCATTAAAGGAATAAAAACAAGCTGGCTTTTCGACTGGTATTTCAGATTCTAATATTATGCGCTGGCCATTGCCTCACTGGCGCATCACAATGACCCGCTGAGTACCGAGGATGTTTTATGCGCTGGCCATTGTTTCGCTGGCGCATCACCATGACCCACTGAGTACCGAGGATGTTTTATGCGCTGGTCCTATGTAATTTCACGTGTTCTTATTCTGGCGGTAGTCTGGGCCGGCGTTTTTTTCGGCATGGACCCCGCCATAAAATGGTCCGTCAAACGCGGAGTTGAGGCCGCGGCGGGCAGTCAGCTTGATATAGGCGGTCTTAAGACCAAGCTGTTTCCCCCCTCGCTGACAATAAAAAACCTGGCGCTGGCGGACAAGTCCGACCTTTACAAGAATCTTTTTCAGTTTAAAACTCTTTCCTTGTCCTTGGAAGGCAAACCCCTTCTTGAAAAAAAATTGGTGATCAGGGAATCGTCTCTGCTAGGACTCAGATTCGGAACACAGCGCGCGCTTCCGGCAAAACCCATTCCGGCGCCTCCCCGGGACTCAAAGGTATCGCAGGCTTTCGGCAGGCTGATGGACCAAAGCAAGGATTTTTCGGTATCAAGAGCGCAGGACATAAAAAAGGATATCGCCCAAAAAATACAGATTTCCACAAATTCCCTCCAATCTCTGCAAACGGCTGAAAAACTCCGCGCTGATTTTAATTCCAAAACAGAAAGCCTTAAAACAAAATTCGACGCCGATAATTACGACGAGAAAATAAACTCAATTAAAACGCGCATAGACCAGATTCAGAAAGAACAGGATATCGTGACAAGGATATCGTCCGCCGATTCCCTGCGCAAGGACATAACGGCCCTTAAATCCGAGGTGGATTCGGCAAAGACAGACATCGCTTCGACGTTGGCGCAGGCAAAAACAGCCCTCAAAGCCATCGACGAAGCCAGAAAAAATGATCTGGCGGAACTTCAAAAACAGCTTAAACTTCCTTCATTGGACACAGCCTCGTTCACAAATTTCCTTTTAGGCCCCGCCATAAGCGGTAAAATAGCCTCCGCATTCCACTGGCTGGAACTATCGCGCAAATATCTTCCGCAGAAGAGCGCCTCCGCCGCGAAACCGGCGGTTTCGCGCAAGGGCGCGACCATTCTCTTTCACAAAGAAAAGCAATATCCGTCTTTCCTTGCGCGCCTTGTAAAAATAACCGGCGATTTTAATATTGACGGCGGTCCGGATCCTCTTGTTTTTGAAGGCGCTTTGGAGGGCGTGACATCCCAGCCCGCGGTCTATGGAAAACCCGCAGAGCTTAAGCTCTCGGGCAGACAAGCGGGCAAAAAACTGGAAATCACCGGCAGGCTTGATCACACGAAAGAAATCCCCAGCGAAAAACTGGCATTCTCGTTGGACGGCTTTGCCATAGGGAACATGGCGATGGGCAGTCCGGATTCCGTAAGCGTCAAAAGTTCGGGCGGAACCGGACGCGTCTCGGGCGAATGCGGTATTTCAGGCGAAGTTATTTCGGGTAAAATATTTTTCGCCGCCGAAGGCATAAATTTTGAGGCTGAGTCATCAGCGGACAAATATACCGGAGACATATTAAAAAAGGCCATGCAGAACATACATTCCCTGCAGGCTTCCATGCTGGTTTCCGGAACTCTGGAAAAGCCTTCGCTTTCCGCCTCATCCAATCTCGGCGACGCGCTTTCCTCGGCCTTCAAAGCCGCGGCAGGCAAAGAAATGGAAAACATAAAAAAGGATCTGGAAGCCAAACTTGACGCCGCGATTAAACCGATTAAATCCGGGCTTGAGTCTCAGCTGGCCGGAAAAGAAAAGGAATTGCTGGAAAAGCTCAACCTCAACACGCAGAAAATAACGCGGATCCAGAACGACCTGCTTGAAAAGATAACCGCGGACAAGAAAAAGATAATCCCCGCCAAACTAAAAATTCCGGGTCTTAAATTTTAAACAAATGGAATTTGAAGCCATACTCAAACTGTTAATTCCCGCTTTCGAAAAAAACGACATAAATTACGCGTTAATAGGCGGCTTTGCTATGGGGGCAACCGGGATGGCAAGGTCGACTATGGATTTGGATTTTCTTGTTGATAAAAATGACATGCCGGCTGTAGCAAAAATAGTTTCGGGGTTAGGATATACGCGCTCTTATTCCAGCGAAAATGTTTCACAATATATCTCAGACGCCAAAATTTTCGGCGAAATCGATTTTCTTCATGCCCTGCGGCCCGTGTCTCTTGAAATGCTGAAGAATGCGGTCGTTCATGAGCTTTTCGGCGGAAAGATAAAAATAAAAATCCTAAAGCCCGAAGACCTCATCGGGCTCAAAGCGCAGGCGATGGCAAACGATCCAGAAAGAACAGCCCGCGACTCCGCGGACATAGAAGATATTGTCAAAAGCGCGGCAAGCGCGCTTTCATGGAACACAATTGAAAACTATTTTATGATGTTCGGCATGGCAGACAGATTTACGACGCTTAAAACAAAATATGCGGAAAAGAAATGAAGCTCATCTGAAGTTTCAGGGCGGAATCTCTCCGAAGCCCGCCGCAGGCGAGGCGAAGGAGGATAAAAAAAACTCAATACTGGCAAATCCCGATACTGCCTGCGAAGATTTTAAAAAAATGGCGGAAATACGAAATTCCCGCGGAAGAATCGATATTGATTCCTATATTTCCTTTCTTGACCAATTCAACCGTTTTGCCGGCAACCCCAAAAAGCCTTTCAGGCCGATGACCGGCGATAATTTTAAGCTCTAAAAAATATTTCCCTACCGCCCGCTATCCGCCGTCTTCCGTCCGACGGCCTTTTTTTCCTGTTTTTTTATTTTTTTCCACTCTACGAGGACTTCTTCAGGCGTGTTAAGTTTTTTATCGGCAAACACATGCGGATGCCTTCTTATAAGTTTTGAAACGATCCCCCCGATTACGCCGTTTATATCGAATCTTCCGGCTCTTTTTGCCAGTTCCGCGTGAAAAACTATCTGCAGGAGAAGGTCCCCCAGTTCCTCTTCCAGATTTTTCCAATCTTTTTTTCTAACGGCAGAAGCCACTTCCCGCGTTTCTTCATGCAGATACTTGAGCAGGGACAAATGGGACTGCTGTCTGTCCCACGGACAGCCGCAGGGGCTTAAAAGTTTTTCCATCACTTTGACAAGCCCGGCAAAACCGCTTTTGTGTTTCTTTTTAATTTTCATAGACTGGTGATTTACAAAAATATACAATTTTATATTGTATATTGTATACATATGAAAATGGTTTCCCGAGTTTTCTGCCTTTTTGCGGTTTTATGTTCCGGCCGGGGCGTGACTTATGCTTTAGAGCCGGACGCCTACGTCGTGAAAATAGATTCGGATACGGTTTATTTTGACACGGCCGTCTCCAGCGGACTGGTCACAGGGAAACTGTTCAGTATATTCGAAGAGGGCGAAGAGCTTATAAATCCCGCCACCGGCGCAAAATTGGGGAAAATAATAACCACGATAGCCGCCGGAACAATCACGGATATACAGCCGAAATATGCGGCCGGACGCATAGACCGCAGAATATCGGAAATTAAACCCGGACAAAAAGCGCATTGGGCTGATGCAGGAGATGTTTTAAAACCGGCTCCGCAGGAAAACTCCTCCCCCGCAAACCTTCAGCGCCTGCTTGAAATACCCGAACGGATCATAAGCGTTTCACTCGGGGATATCGACGGCGACGGCTCGAACGAACTTATCGCGGCTTCTGACAAAAAAGTTCTCTGCTATGCGTATGAAGAAGGCGGAGTAAAACCCTGCGGCCGGTGGCAGACGGGAACGGCCAGAAAGATACTGTCCGCGGCTGCCGCGGATTTAAAAAAATCCGGCAAAGCGCAGATATATGTTTCCGAATTGAATGAATTTTCAAACCGCATAGAAACCTCCGTTCTTGAACAACAGGACAAACAGCTGAAAAAAACAGGCGCCGTAAAATGGCTGGTGCGCGATATCCCTGATGAATCGGGAACGGCGCGGCTATACTGCCAGGAGCTTTTTGACAATCAATTTCTTGACCGCTCCGGCATACGCAGGCTCGTATACGGCGAAGGCAAATATTCGTCGAGAGAACTGCTGGGCAAACCGCGCCTCAACTGGCTCTACAGCTTTAGTCTGGCGGATTTCAATAAAGACGGGAACGAAGACGCCGTATTGATAACCGACTCCGGAAAAATGCGGGTGCAATTCAAGCCGGCCGCCGATTACTGGGAAAGCGAAGATGAATTCGGAAGAACTCCCAACCGTTTTAAGTGGCTGTCAAATACCCTGAGAATTCCGCCGCGCCTGCCCGTAGTTAAAAATATAAAGAATGAATTATTTGTGTTTTCCGCGTCAAATATCCCGGCGTCGGGACTGCTTGCCGAATCGTTCGCAAGATACGCGTCCGCTGATTTCCTGCTTTTCAAATGGTCCGGCTCCGCCCTTAAAGAAACCCTCAAAATACGTTTAGACGGATATGCATGCGACCTATATGCGGGCAGGCTCGGCAGACTTGCTGAATCGGTGATTATACCCGTCGTCAATTCCGCGGGCCGCACGACCATATTTCTGTTTAACATTAACCCAAATCCTGCAATTCCCCCCCCGCCCCTTACCTCCCCCTCGAGGGGGGAGGATGGAGGAGGGGGTGGATAACAATATGAAAACTTTTGTATTTTTTACCCTATCCGCAATTTTAGTTATGTCCGCCTGCTGTTCGCATGCGATGCAGACAAGCAAAGCGGGAATACTCATAATCTCTCAATCTCCCGACAGAGACACGCAGAAATCCATAGACGACATTATCAGAAAAGCCGGCCGGACCATGCCTCCGGTTGAAACGACAAGCGGAACCGGCGAAAAAGACTTACAGCGGGCCGTTGAAAGACTTCAGAACGCGGGCGTAAAAAGAATAAAGGTGCTTCCGCTTTTTTATAATTCCCAGGACGAGGATCTGGGCGTTGTCAAATATGCCTTGGGATTAACAAAACGGCCGCCTAAATCTTTTGCCGGGCAGACAAACCGCTTTGACAATAAATTGTATATCGGAAGCCCAAAACCCAAAGAAAGGAAAACGATCAGGCAGATAAATATCAAAGTTCCCATAAGCATCAGCCCCGCTCTTGACCGTCATCCTATGGCGGTTCAGGCTGTTATGCAGAAAGTCTTAGAATCCGCCAAGGGACCGTCCTGCCTGCTTCTGGTGGGAAAAGGCCCCCAGGCCGACGATATCAGCGCGGGCATTCTTAAAAATCTTGAATATCTGGCCTCCGAAGTCAAAACCAAATTATCCCTCGTCCAGGCTGAAGGCGCTCTTCTCCGGCCGGACAGCGATAAAACCGTGCAGGAAAACTGCCGTAAAAGGCTTAAGATGGAAACAAAGCGCATGTCCAAAGACTGCAGGGTCATAGTGGTGGAACATTCCATATCCGACAGCGGCTTATCCAGGGATATAAGCAAAGCTCTGGAAGGAACCTTATATTCATGGGCGGGAGCCTCCCGTCCGAACCAAACACAGCTTCAAGGCTGGCTTTACGAAAAAATCGGGCAGGAAATGAGCATGTCCGACATTCAGAACGTTTTGCAATAATTTAATCCGGAGGATAGGAAATGGAACACAATAAACTAAGTTTGAGTGAAACCGAACAGCCTAATGAACCCGTACTGCCGGTCCTTGATAAGGGTTTTGTCCGGCTGGTGGAATTTATAGGCGGCGATTTAAGGGTCGTGCAGGCCGCGCGCGTAACATTCGGGTCTTCCCCCAAAGGAGAAGACCGCGACCGGAAACTCATAGAATATCTGCTCACCCACGGCCACATAACTCCTTTCGAGCATGCGGCTTTTCAATTTCACATAAAATGCCCGATATTCGTGGCAAGGCAGTGGATGAGACACCGCTGGGGCTCATATAATGAAATCAGCGCCAGATATACCGAAGTAAAAGATGAATTTTACCAGCCGCATGAATTCAGGGTTCAGGATACCGTAAACAGACAGGGGTCCAAATCAGGCTCCGCCCTTAACCATAAAGCCCTGCGCGAAAAATTCTCTCAAACCATTCAGGCGGCATACGCCGCGTATCAGGACCTGCTTGAGCAGGGAGTGGCAAGGGAAATGGCAAGGCTGGTGCTCCCGGTGTGCCAATACACCCAGTTTTATTGGACGGTCAATTCGCGCAGCCTTATGAACTTCATAGCCCTGCGGGCGGACAGCCACGCCCAGCTGGAAATGCAGGAATACGCCGTAACTCTATCGCGGATATTCCGCGAAAAAATGCCCTGGACATGGGACGCGTTTAAATCAAAAATATGGAAAGGCGACAATCCGCTGTTGTAACACCGCTGTTTCTTCTGGCTTTTCTGTCCGTCAACACGGCCGCGCAGGAACGATCCGGAATGGCGCCTCTCCGGGGCCTGAGCGAAGTCGAAGGACAGGCGAATACGTGCGCCTACGGGGAAGGCGGCTATATCTCACAGGGAGATTTTTCCGTTTACACACGGTTTTCAGGCATAACCGCGGCCGCCGGCATTTTTGACGTGCCGGCTCCGTTTGACGGCAGAGTGGACGAAATCACAACGGAACTATCCAGGTTCGTGGGAACAAAAACAGTTTTGGCAAAACTGGCCTCTATTGAAATGGCCGCCATGTTTGACGCAACCCCGCATGCTTCAAAAGAACAAACGCAAAACAGATGGAAAAATATTTTTGACTACTACAACCTTACGCCTGAATTCGGCGGAATCGTAATAAAAATTTATGTAAGCCCCGGCAGCGCCGTTAAACGCGGTGAAAAGCTTTTTTCAATAGCCCGGCGGATTGAAGTAATCGGGAAAACCCTTGAACCGGTTTATTCCCCCCTGCGCCCCGGGCTCTCGGCTTTTATAAAACCGCCGCCCGGCTCTTCCTCGGAAATAGAGGCAAAAGTCAAATGGGCGCTAACTGAATCCGGCAGCGACGCCCGCCAGGTCGGGCTTGATGTAATTTCCGAAAAACATCAGCTTATGCCTAATATGAATGTTGAAGGCAGCATTTTGCTCGGCGAAGGCAAAAACATTCCGCTTGCTCCCAGAAATGCGCTGATAATGTTTCAAAACAGGCATTACATGATGATCGAGGTGGAAACAGGCCTCTCCGATTCAAAAACGGTTGAAATAAAGGCGGGAGCTCAGCCCGGAACGCATTTTCTGCTTCCGGAAGAACTTAATAATACGGCTGAATAAACATAAAACCGAGATTGGGCAGGAGAGCTAAAAACCAATTCTCACACAAAGGCACAAAGACACTAAGGAATGCAAGACGAAAAGGCGCAAGAGATAAGATTGCGAAATCGGGACACGAAAAGAACTGGATTCCCGATTACAGCCTTCGGGAATGACAGGTTTCTTTATTCTGTCTGGTGACTGGTGACTTCTTTTCTTGACTGGTAACCTTCTTTGTTAAAGGATCCTCTATGGAACGGCAAAAACATAATCACTTGAACATTCTTTATTCCAGTTTTATTTTTCTGAAACTTGACCCTCAATTCCGCAAGCTCATGTCCAACGAAAGAATAACCGCCAAGCAGGAATTTGAAAACGCCACCGCTTCCTGTCAGGAAAAACTTTTTTTGCGCACATACTCGCTGATGGGCATCAGCCACAAAGCGGAAATCCTTTTTTGGAGAATTTCCCCCGACCCGGAAATTCTTCACGACACCTTTACGCGGATACTTTCCGCGGGTATAGGCAAATTCCTTGCTCCGGCCCATTCGTTTATGGGGCTTTTTAACGTGCCTGACTCCATGGCGAAAAAGGAGCTGGAATGCGGATGCGTGCCTAAGGGCATGTTCGGAAAACTGAAATTTATGCTTCTCCATCCCCTTGTGCGCGCCCATTCGTGGTATGAGCTGTCGGAAACCGAACGCCAGCGCCTGCTTGACGAACGGGACAGAACCCTGCTCAAACACCAGAACGTGCTGGAGCATTTTTTCTATTCGTACGGCCTGGATAACCAGGAAATTATAGTCGTGCGCGAATCCGACAAGCTTGACGAGCTTGCGCTGGCGTCAAAAGAACTGCGCGAGCAGAGAATAAAGGCGTTTACGCAAAGAGATTATCCGGCGCTTTTGTGCCTTGGAAAGGACCTGCGCGACATTCTCGACGCTATAGGTTAAAAGTTTAACCGCAAAGGGCGCAGAGGGTTTACGCTAAGAACGCAAAGATTACGAGCGTTACCTACATATTAATTTTAATGCCAATGATATGGACCGCCCCTTGATTCGCCTCGCCAGTGGCGGGCTACTAAGGGCAGGCCATTCTCAAAATTTTTTAAGAAAAGCTCGGGTCTGTGTCCTTTGCGTTTGCTTTGCGTTCTTTGCGTTTTAATCCCCTGTTTGTAATTATCGTCGTTCAGCATATCTATCAGCGTTCTGTTTTTGAAAGGAGTTTATATGAGAATTATGGGTCTTATAATGGCCGGCGGGAAAGGCGAGCGTCTTTATCCGCTTACGAAGGAAAGATCAAAGCCCGCCGTTCCCTTCGGCGGCCAGTACAGAATAATAGATTTTGTCCTGTCAAATTTTGTCAATTCCGGAATATTGGCCGTTTATGTGCTTGTGCAGTATCTGTCGCAGTCGCTTATAGATTATATGCGCATGAGCTGGCGGGCCAACGGCATAACCAGAGACCAGTTCCTCACCGTAGTTCCTCCGCAAATGCGGCTCGGCGAAATGTGGTACCGCGGAACAGCCGACGCCGTAAGGCAGAACCTCAACCTTGTGAACGATTTCTCTCCGGACATAGTGGCTATTTTCGGGGCGGACCATATTTACCGCATGGATATAAGCCAGATGATAAAATTCCATGTGGAAAATAACGCCGATGTCACTGTTTCCGCTCTCACGGTTCCCGCAAAGCATTCTTCGCAATTCGGAATAATAGCGGTGGACTCAAAAAACAGGATAACCGGCTTTGAAGAAAAGCCGCGAGAACCCAAACACATTCCGTCCAATCCCGGCTTCTGCTATGCTTCAATGGGCAATTACCTGTTCAACTTCAACGCCCTGCTCAAGATTTTTCATGAAGGCTCGGGCGATTCCCATGATATAGACTTCGGCAAAACTCTTCTGCCTTCCATCTGCAAACGCTACAGGGTTTTTGCCTATGATTTCCCTTCGCAAAAACTTCCCGACATAAAAAGCTACGAAGAAAAAGGCTATTGGCGCGACGTGGGCACTATAGAATCGTTCTGGCAGACGCACATGGACATGCTGGGCCCCAAACCCAAACTGGACCTCAACAACACCCGCTGGCCGATTCATTCAGGAAGGATAAATATTCCTCCGGCAAAAGTGCTGGGCGCGGAAATTCATGATTCAATGGCCGGAAACGGCTGTATCCTGCATAATTCGGTTATAAAACGCAGTATTCTGGGTCGGGGCGTGATCGTCCATGAAAAATGCTCCATCGAAGACTGCATAATAATGGATTTCTGCGAAATAAAACCCGGAACAAAACTTAAAAGAGTGATAATAGACCGGTTCAATTCCATAGGCCCCAAAACGACCATAGGTTTTGATCCCGAAAGCGACGCCCAGCACCATTACATAGACCCGAGCGGAATAGTGGTCCTTCCGCGCGGAGTTCCGAGACTTTTGAAATGAAGTATAAAAAATATATCTGCATACACGGGCACTTTTATCAGCCCCCGCGCGAAAATCCATGGCTGGGGATAATCGAAAAAGAAAGATCAGCCTTCCCCCACCATAACTGGAATCTCCGCATACTCA
Organism: uncultured Elusimicrobiales bacterium; assembly: GCA_964520045.1. Classification (GTDB taxonomy): domain Bacteria; phylum Elusimicrobiota; class Elusimicrobia; order Elusimicrobiales; family CAZFMJ01; genus CAZFMJ01. The sequence continues at coordinate 47,220 of CAZFMJ010000009.1, forward strand.
ATGAATGCTACGGCCCCAATTCGGCAAGCCCGGTATTATCCGCGGACGGCAGAATAGAGACCCTGATAAACAATTATTCGCTGATAAGCTTTAACTTCGGCCCGACCCTTCTTTCATGGCTGGAAAAAAACGCGGTCAGGACTTATCAGGCGGTACTCGAAGCCGACCGCGCAAGCATCGCCGGAAGAAGCGGGCACGGCAATGCCGTGGCCCAGGTCTATAATCACGTGATAATGCCTCTGGCGTCCGGGCGCGACAAACGGACGCAGATACTTTGGGGGGTTGAGGATTTTATTCACAGATTCAAAAGAAAGCCGGAAGGCCTATGGCTTGCCGAAGCCGCCGCGGACGACGACACCCTTGAAGCCCTGTGCGCGAACGGAATAAAATTCACCGTGCTGGGCAATAAGCAGGCGCTCAAATGCAGGCCGATAGGTTCGGACAACTGGCAGGTAGACGGTAATTTCGACACTACGCGCCCGTACCGCTGGTTTTCAAAACAGCAGAAAGGAAGGTTCATCGACCTGTTTTTTTATCACGGCCCTCTGGCGCAGGCTGTTGATTTCGGGGATTTCCTGTCTTTTCTCGAAGACCCGGAAAAATTCAGCGGATCGCTCTTTAAGCTTTTCACCGACCGCCCCGGCCCCCAGCTCGCCAGCACGGCCACCGACGGCGAATTTTTCGGGCATCACTGCGCCAAAGGCGCGCAAACCCTCACTGAAGTTTTAAGAAAAGCCGAAAAGGAAAAAACAGCCTCAATAACAAATTACGGGGAATTTCTGGAAAAATACCCCCCCTCTTTTGAGATTGAGATAGTCTCTCCGTCCTCATGGAGCTGTAATCACGGGGTCGACCGCTGGAAAGACGACTGCGGATGCAGATGCTATAACAACCCCTCCTGGAATCAAAAATGGCGCAAAACCCTGCGCGAAGCCTTTAATTGGCTTGCCCTGGAAACCGATAAGCTTTACGAGGACAAGGCTAAAGCCTTTTTTTCCTCTCCATGGCGGACGAGGGACGAATACATACACTGCATGCTGGAGCGCGGACAGATGGGAATGAGGAAATTCCTTTCAACGATGTCTTTTAAACATTTGTCCCAGTCGGAAACGCGCGACGCCTTCAAACTGCTTGAAATGCAGAAAAACCGCATGCTCATGTTTACAAGCTGCGGCTGGTTTTTTGACGATATCAGCGGGCTCGAACCGGTGCAGATAATGAAATATGCGGCCAGAAGCATGGAACTGGCCTCCGGCTTCGGCGCGCAATTTGAAGACGAACTGCTGGCTCAGCTTGAAAACGCGAAATCAAACCTCAGCGAATTTTCCGACGGGAAAAACGTCTATAAAACCTGCGCAAAGCCCTCGGCCATAACTCATGACCGGGCGGCCGCGCATGCCTGCCTTACAAGCATGTTCGGACAATCGCTTCCTTTCCTTAAACAGACCAGATTCCGCTTCAAAATACTTGAGGAAAACCGCAGGGCGGTAAACGGCGGGTACGTCTACTATATTCTGGCGAACATTGAAACAGCGGACACCGTTGAGCAGGAGCTGTATTTCGCCGCGGGGATAAAAAGAGATTCTTCGGCGCTTAAATGCTATGTAAAAAAATGCGCCGGCCAGCACGATTATAAAAGCGTCTCGGCGGATCTGGAAACAGCCTCGGCCTCTCACTCGCCCGGCGCCGCGGAAAACTGCCTTGAAAAGACGCATAACTGCCTGATCTTCGACCTTTCGGCGGTGTTTGAGAGCGAACGCTCCGCTCTGGAATACACGGCCTTTGCAAAAAACGAGGCTTTGTCGGCGGTATTCAGGGAATGGACGGCGGAACTGCGTCTCATAGAAAAGGGGCTGGGAATATCTAAAAACCTGCTCAGCATACTGTTAAAGGTCCGAAAAACCGGAATTCCCTATTATGAAATTCCTTTCATCTATGAGGTTCGCGGTTATTTTGTAACCCATTTTTTTCTGGCTCTGGAACGGCGCTCGGCCAAAGACCTTGAGGGTTCTCTTGAATTGCTGGAGTTTTTCTGCGCTGCGGATTCTTTCTGGGGAATATGGGAAATGCGCATGATTATGCACAAATGGCTGAAGGAAACTCCCCCCGGAGCTACGGATGAGAAAGAATTTCAAAACGCCGCTAAAAAAGCCGCGGAATTACTGGGGATAAAATTTACCTATGATCACAAAAAAATTAAAGCTTAACAACGACAAGGAAGCCCTTTACATTCTGGGAGCTCAGGACGCGCGCCTGCGCCAACTGGAAAGAGAGCTGAAGGTAGATATTTTCGTGCGCCATGATCCGGACAGCGGCGGCATGGAGATCTCAATACGCGGGCCTGTTTCGCGCGTAGACAAAGCCATAAAACATCTTGAAGCCGTTCTTGAAAACGCGAATGAAACACGCCAGACCGCAAAACGCTCCATGCATGATGAATCAGGGGAAATGCCGGCGGACGCGGTTTACGTGACCGAATACGGCAAGCCGGTAAAACCGCGCGGGGAGCGCCAGAGATCTTACGTTGAAGCTATCGCGAAGAACGACCTTGTGATCAGCATAGGCCCCGCCGGCACCGGCAAAACGTTCCTTGCCGTGGCGGCCGCCTTAAACGCCCTTAAAATGCGCCAGGTCAGCAGAATAATCCTTACACGACCGATAGTGGAAGCCGGCGAGCGGTTGGGCTTTCTGCCGGGCGACCTTTACGAAAAGGTGCATCCCTATCTCAAACCGCTTTATGACGCCTTTTACACCATGCTGGGTCCGGAAAAATTTAAATTAATGCGTGAGGATGAAATAATTGAAATAGTTCCGCTCGCCTATATGCGGGGGCGCACTCTTGAGCACTCCTTCATAATACTCGACGAAGCCCAGAATACGCTTCCGGAGCAGATGAAAATGTTCCTGACAAGAATGGGCATGTTTTCAAAAATAGTCATAACCGGAGACATAACGCAGATAGACCTTAAGGAGAAACAGCAGTCCGGCCTTCTTCTGATACGCGAGATCCTTAAATCCGTGCACCCGGTAAAATTCATCAGATTCACCAACTCCGACGTGGTAAGGCATCCGCTTGTCAAAGAAATACTCGACGCATACGACTCATGGGAGAATAGATGCAAATAGCCGTCTTTTTCCAAACCAAAATTCCGGCTTCAATAAAAGCCAAGACCGCGCTTTTTCAGAAAGCCGTCGCCCGCGGTTTGGGAAAACGCGCCAAAAAAACAGGCGAAACAAGCCTTGTGATCACGGATGACAGGGAAATAAAAAAAATAAACAGGCGGTTTCTGGGCAAAAACAGGATAACGGATGTTATAGCTTTCAATTATGCCCCTCCGAAAATGCCGTTAAAATGCCCTCATTCTCCGGAACTGCCGTTCGGCGATATTTTTGTGTCCGCAGAGCGGGCGGATAAACAGGCCGAAACGCTCAAACACTCCCTCTTAAAAGAACTTCTGCTTCTGTCCGTGCACGGAGCCCTTCACCTTGCCGGCATGGAAGACGACACCCCCGCAAAACGCCTTGAAATGCAGAAAAAATCCGAATCCATCCTCAAAAAACTATTCACGGGTAAATCTCCTTTATGAAATCCATAATCCCCGCAGTAACTATTGAGCGCCGAATCTATCTTATCCGCGGGCACAAAGTCATGCTGGATTCAGACCTTGCCGAATTATATGACGTGACCACCGGCAATTTAAATAAGGCGGTTACGCGCAACATAGATAGATTCCCCGCTGACTTTATGTTTCGGCTTTCCCGGGAGGAGTATAATTCTTTAAGATTCCAATTTGGAATCTTAAAGCGGGGCGGACATTCTAAATATCCGCCTCATGTTTTTACAGAACAGGGCGTATCAATGCTTTCCAGCGTTCTCAAAAGCAAACGCGCCATACACGTCAATATCGCCATTATGCGCGCATTCGTAAAACTGCGCGAAACATTAACTCTGCATAAAGAACTGGCAGGAAAATTGGGACTATTGGAAAATAAAATAGCCAAACATGACGAAGAGATTCAATCCATATTTGAAGCTATACGGCAATTGATATCCCATCCGCCGGAAAAGCCGAAAAAACAAATCGGCTTCACCGCAAAGGAAAAGCGGATGCGTTATTACGCCAAAAAATGACTCTATCATCCAT
>CAZFMJ010000009.1:51374-57567 GCA_964520045.1 uncultured Elusimicrobiales bacterium
CCCGCCAATGCCGTGTGGCGGGCTTTGCCTTCTGTCATTCCCGAAATCTGTTGTCGGGAATCCAGATTATAAAGGGCTGGATTCAGACCTTGCCGAATTATATGAAGCGGCAGCCGGCAATTTAAATAAGGCGGTTGCGCAATCTGTTGCAAGCAATCTTTACAAACTTATGCAAAAAGCATAAGATATTATGCATAAAGCAAAAATATGTTTACGGCAAACCAATTGCAAATCCTTGCGATTTTGATAAATCATCCCGAAAAAACATTTTATCTAAGCGAATTGGGAAGAATACTTGAGAAAGCCCCCGGCGTTTTTCATCGCGGCATAAATTCCCTTGAAAATCAGGGAATTATTTCCGGCTCAAAACAAGGCAACCAAAAACTATTCCGCATAAATAAAACCTGCCTTTTCTACAATGGAATTAAAGAATTAACGCTTAAAACATATGGCGCAAAAATGCTCCTTAAAAAAGCCGTTGAAAACATTTCAGAAATTTCACTGTCATTGATCTATGGAAGTTATGCAAAAAACACGATGCGCGCTGATTCTGATATTGATCTGCTGGCAGTCGGCGCCTGCGCGGCGGAAGAAGCCCTGCTGGATGAAATTTGCAGAATTGAAAAAAAAATACAGCGCGAAATTAATTATAGATTTTACTCGGACAATGAGTTTGCTAGGGAAAAAACAGGAAAAAATCCGTTCCTGCAGAGAATTTTATCTGAAAAACATATTCTCCTTAAGGGGCATTTATGATCGATTTCCAGACATATTTGCGGGGAGGCTTGATAAAACCGCAAAATCCGGATTTTAAGCAGATTGAACAGCAGATAACCAGATCGGAAAAAGATTTGAAAGCCTGCGGCATGTTAATCACCGCCGACCCCGAATGGGCTTCCGCCATAGCGTATCAATCCATGCTCCGCGCAGGCAGGGCTCTTTTATTCTCAAAAGGCTATCTGCCTTGCGACGGGCGGCAGCATAAGACCGTGGTGGAAATAACCGGAGAAATCCTTGGAAAGGAATTTGCGATAATAAAGCGGTTTGACTTAATGCGAAAGCGGCGCAATGTCTTTTTTTATGATTCCTGCGACTTTCACGGCAGCAGTGAAGCTAAAAAAGCGGTTGAAACAGCGGGCATCCTGCTTCAAAAAATAAAGCAGGAAATCCGCCGCGCTAATCCCCAGCAAGGGGTCCAATTTTGAGGTTGCAAATTGCAACCTCAAACAAAGGAAGCGGAAATCATGGTATCGCATTTTGCGATACCTTCTATGAAACATCTGGGCGGTTCTCTCCCATACGTGTTTACCCAAGAAGGCGTCGCTATGCTTTCCAGCGTTCTAAGAAGCAAACGCGCCGTGCAGACAAATATTGCAATCATGCGGGCTTTTGTCCGGCTTCGCAGTCTGCTGGCCTCTAATAAAGATTTAGCCGGCAGACTTGATGAATATTGGACCGCCGGAAATATAATTCGGCGATGCTTCTGACTTTGAATCGCGATCTAAGAGAATGGAACGAGGTGTTAAAAAAAGATTTAAAAGACCCCGTTTTCCGCAAGGCCTTTGAAGAGGCGGATATTGAAGCGCGCTTAGCCGTTCAGATCGCCACGGCGCGCGACCGCGCTCATATGTCCCAGGTCCAGCTGGCAAGGAAACTGGGAACGAAACAGCAGCCCGTCTCCCGGAGAGAGCGGGGCGGGCAGAATCTGACGCTCCATACCTTGTGGAAAATTTTCCAGGCCGTTAAAAGCAAATTGGTAATAGAGCTACGGCCCGGCCTTTGAGGGTAACTCCTTTCGTTCCCCCCTTTGTCGCCGCCGCCGGCGCAGCAACGCCAGTGTCGGTGCAGGAAAATTCCGGCCGCTACGACCATTGGCCAATCCTTAGCGTACGATTTTTTTTCGTTTTCTGAGGCGCCCCCGACATGGACAAGAAGAAGCACCCCAAGAAAGGGGTCCTGTCCATTTACAACGATAAACCGTTCAGGGATGGTTCGGGATAGTCTCAAAGAATTGCCGTTGTTTTCCGAAGGCCGGCCCCGACATGCGCAAGGATATTGGAGGCTTTTAAGGGAGTATCATGGCACGAGTTCCGACGCGGAAACGAGGTCGTCTGTTTCCCGCTCAGTCTCAGTGCGCTACAGAAACAACTGCTAAAACTACTGGAGGCGCCTCAGACATTATACGAGCGACAGCGGTCAGGGGCTGTCGAAGAAATTCGGAAGAACCCCGTCCACGATAAGCGGAACGTGGGATGTAATACACGGGACGCTGCTTTGTGAAGCCGCGTCCCATGTCGTTATAACTGATTCTATTTGCTTTGCGACATAACCGCCGTTTTTAATTACCGACGGTATAATTCGGTGTATACCACCTCACCGGTAGAATAAACAGTCCTGATTATTATGAACTGCTGATACTGCGACTTGTCAGCCTTAATAGAGTGCGTAACCGCAATACCATCGCTGCTGAAGCTGTTCACTACTATCATGGCAGGAAACATTTGAACCCGAGTGCTGGGGGCAATTCTTCTGATTGTTTCCGACAACGCTTTGGCGGCGTTGTCAATGTTCTGGTCGCTGTTATAATAGAATCTTTTCAGCGCGATTACCAATTTGCCGTCTACAGTTTCCGCCATTATTGCAGCCCTTCTCTCCAGGCTCGGCTCGTAATTAGAAACGCTGCTTAGTGTCGTATTCAGTCCCAGAATATCTTCGGGAGACACGGGAGACTTCATGTTGTCTGTAAATGAAGCTTTCATGTTCTCGAATGTCGTTTGAGCCGTTACATGCATACTGGCAACTACCACCACCACCGCCGCTATTACAGCCGCCATTGTTATTTTTTTCATTACTGTCCTCCTGACTAGTTTTGCCTTTCTGACAATCATGGCAACGTGCTGCCGTAATAATTTTACCATCAAACCAGTTTTCCCGTAAGAGCCTTTAGGGTAATATTTCCCAGGCTTTAGACCTATTGGAATTTGGGTAAAATGACTGCTTACCGTCGGAAAACAGCGGCCACAGCTCAAAGACCAGGATAAAGAGGGAGAGCCTGGCGTCGATGGCAGTGTGATTTATGGCAGGGAATAAAGCGGTTCAGCGCGTCCCATTCCGTGTCAAAGGCGCTTCTGAGGCCGTTAGGAACTTCGGGGCTTGCTAACCTGGCAGGGACGGGGACGTGAGGCTGTCCCAAAATACGCGTTTTTGACTCAAAAACGAATATATTTGTGCAACAAAACAATATGTTGATTATCGACTGAAAATTTGTTGTTTTGGGACAGCCTCACGTTTCTAACTTTCTTACTTATTTTCCCATGCCGTTGTTTGGATGTTTAGTTGTTTTTTTTTACCAACCAATAATTTTGCTGCTTTTTTTCCGCAGTTTACAGCCATATTCTTGGCGGACTTTTTGCCGAAAGGTTTTCTGATTTTTCGTATAATATATCATGAAATCTTTAGTTCCGATAGAACATATTGAGCACAAGATTTATCTGATACGCGGGCACAAGGTAATGCTGGATTCCGATCTGGCCTATCTTTACGGCGTTCCTACGCGTCGGCTCAATGAGCAGGTGCGCAGGAATGCAAGACGCTTTCCGTCGGATTTTATGTTTCAGCTCACGCGAGCGGAATTTGAAAACTTGAAATCGCATTTTGCGACATCAAGTTCAGCATGGGGAGGCCGCCGAAAATTGCCGCTGGTCTTTACGCAGGAGGGAGTTTCAATGTTGTCGGGGGTTCTTAATAGTTCGAGGGCCATAGATGTCAACATCGCCATCATGAGGGCTTTTGTGAAACTGCGGGAGACTTTATCCCTGCACAAAGAATTGGCGAAAAAACTTGAACAACTGGAAAACAAAATCGCTCACCACGATGAGCAGATACAATCCATATTCGATGCCATCCGGCAGTTGATGGCATCGCCGCCTGAAAAGCCTAAAGAAAGAATCGGCTTCCATCCATAAAATCCGCCGTGGTAGTGTATTCAGGAGACGTTGTTTGGTTTTTTAGTTATCCGTCCCGCCGGATAGGCGAACCTCAATAGACCGGCAATTTATCTTTGCGGCCATTTGTTTCTCCCGTCTGAGAGGGCGGGATCGTATCGAGACAGCGGTTTTAACAAACTCCCCGCATTATATATACTACACTCATGGGAAGAATGTTCTTTGCGCTGTTTTTATTTGCGGGGCGATTATTGACGATGCCGGCATGCGCCCTTGATATCACGCCTCCGGTTATTTCGTCCGTAGTGGTAACGAACATATCCAGTTGTTCGGCGATCATCAAATGGAAAACGGATGAGCCGTCCACAAGCCAGGCGGATTATCTGTATGCCTCGCAGATATATTCAACCCCGCTTAACGGAAGTCCGGTCATAGAACATGCCGTTGAGATATCAACCGGCCCGGCCGGAATTCAGCCCAATACCACCCTGCTGGCGCAGGTAAAATCCGCGGATCCCTCCGGCAATGTTTCAACCGGCGCGGTATTCAGCGTAAGATTTTTGCGGATCCCCGAATTACTTCCCGCCGAAATAAAAAAAGTTTCGGGGCTATATTCGCTTTTTGCCTCAGACCAGCTGCCGAAAACAGGCTCACCCGAACTGGCAAAGGACTATGTGGCGGGCATAAGCGCCAGATTCAATTGGAAGACGCTTGAGCCGTCGGAAGATGTGTACAGCTGGGAGAAAGTCGATGACGCCGTCGCGGCCGCCGCGGCGTATAACAAACCGCTTATTATCCGCGTCACTTCCGGAGCTTTGAGTCCGGACTGGCTCTTTGCCAAAATCGGGAACAATTATCTCAATATGTATCTTGAGCAATATGGCGCGACTATCCAGATGCCGTACCCCTGGGACACCGTTTATCAGTATCACTGGAATGATTTTGTAAAAGAATTGGGAAAAAAGTGCGGCGGCGAGTCCTCTATCGTTATGGTCCAGATGACGGGCGGGGGATATATAGGCGAAATGTTTCTGGTTAAGGATTATACCGCCCAATGGATAGCGGCGGGCTATACCGACCAGAAACTGATCGATGCGTGGAAATCGTTCATCAATAATTACAGCTTCTCTTTCCCGGATCTGCCCTTGGGTTTAAATATCGGAGAGCCTCTTGCCGGCTATTCAAACGCGCTGCAGCCGGTTGTCGACTGGGCCAAAAGCGCATATCCGGAAAAGGTGTATTTCCAGCAGAACGGCCTTAACGGGTACGTCGGAGCCGGCGTGCTTTACGGCGATATTTTATATAACGCCTCCAGCGCGGCTACGGCAGGTTTCCAGCCCTCCGGCTCCATTAACTGGTTTCCGGAACGGATGGGGAACAGACGGGCAATGATGCAGCAGGGGATATCCGACAACGCCGCTTATTATGAAATTTATTCGGCTGATTTGACGGCCTCGTTTCAAAATCCCGATCCATGGTATGGTCTGGAAGAAACCACATGGATAGATGCCGATAATATCTTAAAAACGCGGTTTCCGCCGGATCACACCGCGCCTGCGCGTTCGAACGGCAGTCCTTCAGGCCAATTGGCCGCGGGGACCGTTTCAGCGGCTTTATCTCTGGCTACCGATGAAAATGCCGTATGCAAATATTCAAACAACGCAGGCGCAGCGTTTGCTTCAATGCCGGATACCTTTTCAACAACAGGCGGAACAAGCCATTCAACTACGGTTTCCGGACTTCAAAACGGGCAGTCTTATTCCTATTATGCGCGGTGCGGGGACACGGCGGGCAATACGAATACCGGCGATTTCCTTATAAGTTTTTCAATAGCCTCTCCGCCGGGGCTTGATATAAGCCCGGGGCATGCGAAAGTGAGGGGCGGGAAAAACGGATATGTGAACCCCAGAAAAGGCGAAAAGGCCGAGATACATTTCAGGCCGTCCGAAAGCGGTACCGTGAGAGTTAAAATTTATACTTTATCCGGACAGCTTGTATGGGAAACTTCGCATGAAGCCGCGGGCACTGCGGATCAAAGCGTTATATGGAACGCGGTAAACAAAGACGGCCAATCGATAGCTTCGGGAATATATGTGGCCCATATAAAAGGCGCAGGAATAAACGAGAAGAAAAAAGTAGCGATCGTGAAGTGACCCCCTCACGCCCCGCAAGGCATGTATAGGGGGCGATGCTTAGTAGAAGAAGGCTAAGCCTCCTCCCCTCGTCAAACCGTGCAGGCGGTTTTCCCG
>CAZFMJ010000010.1:0-19919 GCA_964520045.1 uncultured Elusimicrobiales bacterium
CACCTCATTATATATAGGCTGAGGGGGGGGTTCTTCATGGTTTCAGATACCATTTGAATTCCCACTATTACCGCGTCCGGATTGGAAAGATACTGCATTAGTTTCTGGCGCACCTCGGGTAAAGCCATGACTCCCCGCGCCCATTTATACGCATCCCTATCTGTTTTATACTGCTCATTCAACGCCATATATCTGTTCATTTTCGCGAAATCAGCGTCAATCTGCCTGACGATAGGATATTTCTGCCAATATTTCCCGCCTATATTCGAGAGGTAAGCCTGATATTTTCTCAACGCCGAATCGTGTTTGCGCAGGAAGGCAAGCTCCGACTCCGTAGTGGTCTTATCCGGCCGGGGCTGGCGGTAATCCGCGGAGTTTTTGCGGCTGCGGAGCGCAGAAGCGGAGCCGTAGTATATTCCCGCTCCGGCATGTTTTCGCCCCGCATTTTTTTCAGAACCTATAATTGCGCCGTATTTATAGTTCATGGAATAACCGGTGTCTATCAAATCGGGAGGGGCGGAGTCTGATTTTTTTATTTCCCCGCCGGACAAATTATCGCCGGGAATGCCTATATCGTCTATAGCCGGCTTCATCGACCATTTTACTATCAGCGCGGCAAGAATAAGGCAAACAGGCGCGATATACCACAATATTTTCCAAAATCTTTTCTTTGTTTCCTGGTCCATTTTAGCGTTCCGCGCTTTCCAGAATATCCGATAATAATATAACAGTAAAACCTCCCGGCGTCAATCCCTATGCGGAACCGGTTTCAGCCGGCTAACCAGAGCAAGCATGGCTTCCGCCGTTTTTATGCCGGCCAGCACTACGGTCGAATCAAACATCGCCCCGAAAGATATGCCGTATGCAAGGCCGTAAGCGCGCTCCTGAACATGATATATCCAGCAGTTGTTGGTAGTTCCCCATAAGTCGGCGAAAAAAACGCAGACCATGCCGGTAAAAAGAACGGCTGTGTCCCTTCGTCTTTGCTTACGGGAAGAAAAAAGCGTTATTGCCAGCAAAAGCGTCGTAAGGATTCCGGCCGGCGTAAGAATGCTTTTGGCGGAAAAGGAAATAAAGACGCAGGAAAACACGAAAATCCACGCCCGGTACAGCCAATCGTTCAGGGAATTCTCCGCGAGCCTTGACGTGATTTTCACGGTTTGCCGCGAGAGCCGTTCTATCACCAGCGCTCCGATAAACCATGCCGGAATTATCCATAAGGGCGGTTTTTCACCCGTATAATAAATCCAGAGGCCGGAACGAGTGCCCCATGCTTCCGCAATATATCCGTATACCGAGGCGGACAGAACAATAAAGCCGTCCCGCGCCGGCTCCGCGCCTACGGGAACAGTGCGCAGAGTAATGACCATTATGCACGCGAACAGAAGTATTTCGGATATTACCTTTATAGCCGGGCCCCAGCCGGATGTCAGACTGAACAAAGTGGCCTTGTAAGCGCCCGCGACCAAATCAGGCCGGAGCAAAGCCAGCCCGGCAAACAGCGCGCACAAGACGGCGAAATAAACGATTTCACTGCCTTTGCGGCGGCCTATCGGGTTTTCATCCTGTGCCATAATATGCTCCCCGCCGACGCGCTTAGAATGGAAATAAACTGCGAGGTGCTAAGTCCGCATGCCGCAAAAATACCGGGATCTCCGCCTCTGGTAAAATCAATGAAAAACCGCATTACGGAATAGGCGAAGACCGTAAACGCAAAAACGCCCCCGGCCGGGGGCCGCAGGCGTTTGAGAAAAGCGAAATGCGCCGCGAAAAAAATAATACCGCTTCCCGCGGCTTCATACAACTGGGACGGATGCAAAGGCTGTCCGAGCAGAGCTTTGCGCACCGCGCATTGCGGATCGCCGAAGGCAATTCCCCACGGCAGGGCGGTGGGAAGTCCGTGGCAGCAGCCGTTTAGAAAACAGCCCATGCGCATAATGACTATCGCAAGCATAGCGGACAAAGCGACGGCGTCGGCGACCGGCCTGAATTCTATTTTTTTGAAGCGGCAGTATGAATAAACGAAGGCGGTCGTTATCCAAAAACTGCCCCAAAAAGAACCGCCGGGTATTCTTTTGTTTGCAATGAGGTAGCGCAGATTATGCTCAAGACCGCCGTGATAAATAAAAACATAAAATGCCGCGGCGCCTCCTATCACGCTCGCGGCCATAAGCAGCATAAGCCCCCAAAAATCCTCAAGCGAAAGTTTCGTATACGGCCTTAGGCTCCTGAAATACAGGAAAGCCGCGAGACTGCTTAAACCCGCAAAGATAGGAGCCGTGTGGAATTCAAAACCTGCCGCCGAAAAAAGAATAGGCCTCATGCGCCGTTTCTCCGTAAAATTTGTTTTATGAAGGAGCTTAAAATCAAAATGGACAGCGTTAAAACTCCGGACAGATTAAAGAAACGGCCGTGCCTGGAATAAAAGGTCCGGGAATCCATAAGCGCAATCTCTTCGGTCATAAATGAACGTTCTTTAACCCCGATACTGCCTGAGATGCGGCCGCAGGGATCTATCACGGCGCTTATTCCGGTATTGACCGCCCTTAAGAAAAATTTTCTGTTCTCGATAGCCCGCAGAGCGCTGAACATCAGGTGCTGGAGCGGGATCATCTCATATCCGAATCTCATTTCATTGGTGATATTTACAAGCACATCGGCGCCTTTTCTTGAAAATATCAGCGCCGCCGACGTGTCAAGGTCCTCATAGCATATTACCACGCCGGCTTTTGCGCCGTTCACATCTATAGGATCGGGTTCCTTTCCCGGAGAAAGCCTTACGGCGCCGGGTATTAGACGGTAAAGTTCCGGAAAATATTCTCCCAGAGGTATAAATTCGCCGAATGGGAACAAACGGCGTTTTTGTATCAGCCCCAATAACCGCTTGTCGGGACCGGCGGCATAAGCGATATTAAATCTGACTTTGCCGCCGCTATTCAAGACTTCCCCCGTGGATCCCATTATTATATTAATTTTTTCCGGGAAATCTTGGGTAAAGATTTTTTTAAAATCGGCTCCGAAAACCGCGTTTTCGCCGGACGATGTCTTGCGTATTTCATACTGCACCGTCCGGCCGTAAACCGACTCCGGCCATATTATAAGGTCAGGAGCCGTTTTCCGCACGGCTTCGGCCGTTAAATTCCGGTATACCTCCAATCCCGCGCCGTCCACTTCCCCCAAGGCGGTTTTAACGTCCACCGACCCCTGTATTATAGACGCTTTCAGCGAATGTCCGCGTTCAAGCCTATTTTTGACGTCCGCGTCTATTTGCCTCATCCTCGCTATGCCGTAACACTCGTTAATCAAAACCAAAACGCAAACCGCGGCGAAGACAGACGATGGGAAACGTATGGAGCCGGCCCTGAAACGGGAACGCTCCCAAAGCGCCTTTGCCAGCAGATAAAGCGATGCGTTAAATCCAACCGTGAGCCAGACCATGCCGGCCGGTCCCGTAAGCTCAAGGCTCTGCACCGCGGGAAGATGAAAATACTGCGTATTTGCGAAATGAACCGGAAACAGTTTTGGAAAAAAATCCTCTATCGCCGCCATTGCCGGCATGGCGGTCCAGAAAAGAGCTGTTCTGCGGGTCCAACCCAAACGCCTGCTGAAATAAGCGCTTCCCGCCCGGCAGACCCCGCCGAATACGGCAAACATAAGGCCGTGATAGGCGCAAATAGCCGAAAACAGGACCAGCGCCGGCGCCAAAGAAATACCCATGAATTTTGAAAGCGGAGTAACAAGCCAGTAAATGCCCGCCGCCCATGCCGCCGCGCCGAAAAGCCATCCGTATAAAAAAGCTCCTTTCCATTCCCTCTTTTGGGTTATCCAGAAAAACGGCGCAAATACGAACCAGAACATCCAGCCGTAATTCCCGGGCCAGAAACAGACTCCGGCGGCGATACCGCTCAAAATGATCCCAGCAAGTTCAATGGCCGTCATCGGATTCATGAATATTATGAGTACTTTGTTTCGGATTCTACCGTAATGCGGCTACAGGTCTTAATACAATAGGTATACCCGCCCCATCGCATTCTGTTTGTAAAGGAGGATTTTATAAAGATAACCGCATATACCAGTTGGAGCAAAGGCGCGGCCAGCGCTGAAATAAACAGCAAATTTTCCGTAAATGACCGGCGTATATTCTTAAATCTGTCCCGGAAGTAATATCTTAGGATACAAAGCGTAATATATATGTGCAGCATATCCATGCCAAGCAGAATGGCTAAAGGCTGCCATCTGTGATGATTTACGCTCCAAAATACCACATAAATTTTAAAAATGGTCAATAAGACTCCCATCCCCCAAATCTGCGGCGCATAGAACTTAAAATGAAGCATCCATCTGCCAAACATATCGAATAATCCGAGGTAATCGCATTCTTCCTCCGAAGTGGGAAGCTCTCGATATATAAACCTCACTTTCTTCCTAAATTTTTTGATCATCCTCGTCATAGATAAATCATCGTTGAGAGATTTTTCCCATGTATTTCCGATCCCGAAATCATGAAAGTTTTTCCTTAAAACAGCGAATGAACCGCCCACTACGCATCCCAGCATATCCAGATATTGGATGCCCAGCGCGTCCCATACGCACCTGATATTCTTGCAGATATTCCATCCCGACGGCAAAAAAAACAGAGGAGCCGTAGTCGCCCCTACGGCAGAGTCGGATAAGGGCGCTACCATATTCCGAAGCCAGGAGGAGGTGACTTTTACATCACAGGGAACAAAAACCAGCGCTTGCGTCTCATGGGAGATATTTTTGACTCCATGAAGCATATTCAGTATTTGTTCGCTGCAGCAGACGGGAACGGCATCGGACGATAAAATTCTGGTATTTACAGCAGGGAATATCCGCAGGATATCCTGAAGACGTTTATACGCTGGATCGTTTCGGGAGGGGACTATGAAAATAAATTCTGCCCGGGCCGGATAGTCCTGATGCACAATAGCGCCGATATTTTTGTCAAAATTCTCAGCAATTCCCTTGCATGGCACAATGACGGAAACCGGAACGACCGGGAATGCATCATGGGTCAGAAAATCGCCGCGGACGCGGAAATAAAAGCGCATAACAACGATCAGCTGAATTATTCCGATTCCGAGACAGCAAAACGTCATTTCTCCGAAGGACGGGGTAGGCATGTTTTTATGCTACTTTTTATCAGTTCTTTAATCAAGAACGGAGTATATCGGGGCATTCATTTCAAGCGCGGAGCGGATTTATTATAGCAAAAGGAGGATGCGCGTCAGGGCGCGTCTCACAAGATAAACTTGACAAAAGGCCGAAACTAATACTAAAATAGTATCAGTAAGGAAATGCCATGAAACTGCTGACAAAAAACACAGACTATGCCGTCCGTGCTTTAATAACGATGGCGCAAAACAAAGGCAGGATATCGGCAGCGGAAATATCCGAAAGACAGGATATCCCGTATCCCTTTTTGCGAAGGATATTGAAAACGCTCGCCGACGACAAACTTATCCGGGCAAAAGAGGGAGCGGGCGGAGGAGTCATCCTTTCCGCCGAGCCCGGCAATATTAGATTATCCGATGTCATAAAGATATTCCAGGGTGATATACGGCTTTCGGAATGTATGTTCCGAAAAACCATTTGCGCCAACCGCCCAAAATGCGCTTTGCGCGCTGAACTGCTCAGGGTATCCGGCATGGTTGATGATGAATTCGGCAGACTGACAATAGAAAAATTAGCCAAAAAAACAGGAGGGATAAAAAAATGAGCATGTTTTGTTATCAGTGCCAGGAAACGGCAAAAAATACCGCTTGCACGGTAAAAGGCGTATGCGGCAAAACCGAAGCGGTCTCAAATCTCCACGACCTGCTTATCTATGTTCTGCGGGGAATGGCGTTTTATGCGGAAAAAAAGGGGGGGAAACCTGACGGCAAATACGGCGTCTTTATTTGCGAAGCTTTATTTTCAACAATAACGAACGCCAATTTTGACGATGAAAGGATAGCCGGCCTTATCAGAAAGGCGCTTGTTTTACGCGATGAGCTTAAACAAAAAGCGGGCGAAGTTTCATCTAACCCGCCTGACTGCGCCCTATGGCGGGCGGATACGATCGGGGAATTCGCGGAAAAAGCCAAAAGCGCCGGCATTTTGAGCTACAGCGCAAATGAGGACATAAGGTCGCTGAAATCTCTCGTGCTTTATGGAATCAAAGGAATTGCCGCCTATGCAAAACATGCCGCGGTTCTGGGGAAATATAATGACGAGATATTTTCTTTCCTCATAAAAGCATTGACGGCGATCGGGAAAGACCTGACTGCGGATGAATTGACGGCGCTTGTTCTTGAAACCGGAGCGGCTGCCGTTAAAACAATGGCTCTGCTTGACGAAGCCAATACCGCGGCTTACGGCAATCCCGAAATAACAAAGGTGAATATAGGCGTAAGAAAAAATCCGGGGATACTCATCTCCGGCCATGATCTAAAAGACATGGAAGAACTCCTGAAGCAGTCGGAAAGCTCTGATATCGACATCTATACGCATTGCGAAATGCTTCCGGCTAATTATTACCCGGCGTTCAGAAAATATAGGCATCTCGCCGGAAATTACGGGGGTTCATGGTGGCATCAAAACCAGGAGTTTGAATCGTTTAACGGTCCGATCCTGATGACCACCAACTGCATTATTCCGGTTAAAGATTCCTACAAGGACAGGATTTTTACCACCGGCATGGCGGGATATCCGGGAGTGCCCCATATAGAAGATGGGAAAAATTCCGGACCCAAGAATTTTTCCGGCCTCATAGCCCTTGCCAAAAAATGTCCTTCTCCGAAAGAAATAGAAACAGGGGAGATCACCGGAGGATTCGCCCATGCGCAGACGCTGGCGCTTGCCGGTAAAATAATAGACGCGGTTAAGTCGGGAGCTATAAAACATTTCGTGGTCATGGCGGGATGCGACGGACGGCATCCTTCAAGAAAGTATTTTACCGAAACCGCCGAAAGCCTGCCTAAAGACACTGTCATACTTACGGCCGGATGCGCAAAATACCGGTATAATAAGCTTAATCTGGGGGATATCAACGGCATTCCCCGCGTTCTTGACGCAGGCCAGTGCAATGATTCCTATTCACTCGCCGTCATAGCCTTAAAGCTCAAAGAGGCTTTCGGCATGGACGACATCAATAAGCTTCCTATTTCATTTGATATCGCATGGTATGAACAGAAAGCGGCGGCAGTACTGCTCGCTTTGCTTTATCTGGGATTTAAAGGGATCAAACTCGGGCCTACTTTGCCGGCATTTTTGTCTCCGAATGTGGCGGATGTGCTCGTAAGAAAATTCGGCATCAGCCGTACCGGCTCCGCAGCCGATGACGTCAAAGAACTGACGGCCGCGCGATAGGGATTGATTAAGGGGCGATAATTTTCACCGGCAGTATACCTACAGGAACCCGTCGCAGGGGATGATGGAAGAGTCGTTGTAGTAGGTTTTTACTTTGGGCGCGTTGGCATCAAACAGATGCGACCGGCGGTTTATCAGCCACCCGTGCAGGCACCACTGCCCCGCGCATTTTGCATCATTGGCGGACAGCTCATAAAAAAACTCTCCGCAGTCCCGCATAGCGCTGATATTGGGCGACGTCAGGCCTCCCGGCTGTAAAGCCGATACGCAATTAAAGACAAAACCTTTGTTTTCAGGCATCCGGGCAAATTTTTTGCATAACTGGCAGGGGCCGCCGTCCAGGTCGTAATATGAAACAATCGGCAAAAGCGCCGTCTTTTCGTATTTCTCAAGCAAATCCATAAATTCCTGCGCCACAAAGCTTCCGGAAGAATGCGCCGCTATAATAACGCGGGACGGATTGAGTTTAGGTATGATTTCAAGCAGAAGCTTCGTATTAGCCTTCAGCTTTTCTTTGTCCTGATAATACACGCCGGCGGGACCGGATACGGCCGCCATCATATTCCAGCCGCGGGCGCCGGCAAGGGCGGAAACCCAGTTTTTAACGCCGGGACCGTCAGCCCCGTATCCGCCGTAACCGATAAAAAGCGTGCCGCCGGTTTGGGAAGCGGAATACCACATCCCTCCGCTTTCAACTTCCATCCAATCCATAAACCGACGGATATTGCGCGGATCCGGCATGATAGGCACGGGTATTTTCATATCGCCGTCCGCAATGACATCCAGCACGGAAGTGTTTTTAGAATTTTGATCGTCAAAAAAAGCGTCTTTCGCCTGAACAGAAACCGCGCTCAACTTAAACAGTAAAATTAATGATGCAATAAATAACTTTTCCATTGTTGTGTTGCACCCTGAACTACCTAACTATACAAAATTTATCAAAAAATGCGATAATATACCAGCGCGAGAGAGAACAAAACCAAAGGCGCAAAACGGGGGAAATTCATGAAAAAGAATACAAGTTTCGTGGCGATGTTTTTATTGCTGTTCTGCGCGGCATTCGGCTTCGCTCAGGAATCAAAAACCGGAAAAATGGAAAAAGAGCTGGCGGATATACGCGCGGCCATCAAACAAAAAGGCGCGCGGTGGGTGGCCGGCGAAACATCTCTTTCCAGACTGCCGTTAAATGAATTAAAAATGCTTATGGGAACCATTTTGGAACCGGCAAGAGCTCCGTTTATAGACGCCGCAAAACTTCCGGCTTCTCCGGCAAAGCTGGACTGGAGAGACAACGGCGGAAATTACGTAACATCAGTAAAGAACCAGGGAAAATGCGGGTCATGCTGGGCGTTCGCGATGACGGGAGCCCTTGAGTCATACCATCTTTTGATAACGAGCGCTCCGGGCGCGGACTTGGATTTGTCGGAGCAGATTTTTCTTTCATGCAGCTGGACCGGCTCCTGCTCGGGAGGAAGTCTTTGGGCGTATTTTCTTCAGGATACCGGCCTGCCGCCGGAAACCTATTACCCCTACACGGCCACGGACGGCGATTGCTCGAACGCCGCGCCGGATTGGAAAAAGGCGGCCTTAAAAATAGTTTCATGGAATTCTGTCTCTCAAAACCTTTCGTCTATAAAATCCGCGCTGGCCGCCTACGGACCCCTGCCTACCGCCATGATGGTGTATGAAGATTTTAAAAACTACAAGTCGGGCGTTTATTCCTATACCACCGGCAAAAAACTTGGGGGGCACGCCATTCTGCTGGTCGGGTATAACGACGAGGAAAAATATTTCATACTAAAAAACAGCTGGGGACCGGATTGGGGCGAAAACGGCTATTTCAAGATCGCTTACTCGGAGATCAGCAGCGTGGTTGACTTCGGCATATCCACCATAGTTTATAAGCCTGAAAATCCGAGAGGTTTATAACTACTTACCGCAGAGGCACGGAGAACACGGAGTTACACAGAGATTAACCTCCGTGTAAAACATGAGTGTTTCTTTAAATAGAACGACAGCGAGAGATAAAGCTGTTTTACTTTTACCGTTTACCATCTACCGTCTACCTAGAACATTATATGATTAAACTTACGGATATAAACTCAAAACTGATTAAGGCGCATTATGCCGTCAGAGGAAAAATAGTTATGCGGGCGCAGGATTTGGAAGCGCAGGGCAAAAAAGTGGTTTACTGCAATATCGGCAACCCGCAGGCGCTGAAGCAAAAGCCTCTCACTTTCATAAGGCAGATTCTGAGCCTGCTTGAGTATCCGGCGATAATGGAAACCCCTGAATCCTTAAAAATTTTTCCGGCCGATGTTATAAAACGCGCAAAAATGATACTCGAGGAAAATCCCAGCGGCACGGGGGCATATACCCAAAGCGTGGGGATTCCCTTCATACGCAGGGCAATAGCTGAGTTTATACATAAGCGGGACGGCATTCCGGCGGACATGAACAGAATAATTCTGACCGACGGAGCAAGCAAGGGCGTTCAGGCTGTGTTCACACTGCTTACAAACAAGGAAAACGACGGGTATATGATACCGATACCGCAGTACCCCCTTTACAGCGCCACTATAGAGTTATACGGAGCAAAGCAGATTAATTATTTTCTGGATGAAGAAAATAATTGGCAGCTTAACGGGAAAGAGCTGGATGAAAGTTTCAGCTCCGCGGTAAAAAACGGAATTAACCCTGTTGCTATTGTTGTTATAAATCCGGGCAATCCCACGGGAGCTGTGCTTTCAGGGGCAAATATTGAGATGATTATCCGTTTCGCCCGGAAAAATAAGCTTGCTATTATAGCGGACGAGGTATATCAGGAAAACGTTTATGACCGGAGCTTAAAATTTTATTCATTTGCGAAAATCATGCATGAAATGGCCGAAAAAGACGTGCCTCTTTTCAGTTTTCATTCCGTTTCCAAGGGGTTTCTCGGAGAATGCGGGCACAGGGGCGGATATCTTGAAGCTAGAAACATCCCGGAAGAAGTTTACGCTGAAATGGTAAAACTGCAATCAATAAGCCTGTGCGCGAATGTAGACGGCCAGATCGTCGCCTATCTTATGGCGGCTCCGCCCGAAAAGGGCGATGAAAGCTATGAACTTTATATAAAAGAACGCGATGCCATTCTGGAAGACCTTAAGCAGAAGGCTGAAATACTCGGCAAAGGACTCGGCGGAATTGAAGGCATAAAAACTTCCATTCCTCAGGGCGCGATGTACGCTTTTGTAAAATTTGAGCTGCCGCATCCGAAAGGAATCGACCTGAAGAAAATGACGGCCGAAGAGAGAACCGGATATGACGCCCAAAGGGACTGCGAATACTGCATGAAACTGCTGGAAGAAACCGGAATTTGCGTAGTGCCCGGTTCCGGCTTCGGGCAAATGCCCGGAACGCTTCATTTCCGAACGACTTTCCTGCCTCCGAAAAACGATATTCTGGCCCTTGTGGAAAAGATAAAGCAGTTTCACGCCTCCTATACCGCCAAACTCAAAACTTCCTAATCCAAATTCCGTCCCGAGGCTCTACCGGAGCCGAAACGCCAAAAAACTTCGGTTTTGAGATATCTTGCGTCAGGCAGTCCCGCCGCGGCTGCGTCGTCCGAAAACGCGGAGGCTGTCTCAAAAAATTCCCGTTCATATTCTTTTCCCGCCGACAGCGCAAGGCGCAGCTGATACGGCAGGGGGATTTCAAATCCCGCATATACCCGCCTTCTCTCAAATGTAAGACGGCAGGCATTATCCTGCCGGTCCGAGCGAAGCCATGTCTGTCCTCCGCGTTCAAATCCGGCGTGAATGCGCGCCGACCCCCGCAGTCTTCTGCCTATCTCCAGCGTCGAACGCCTGTGGCCGAAAAGCGACAACCTCATATCCCAGAACTGCGCGGGGAAATAATAAACAGCCACGAACGGAAAACCCGCGATTCCCCACAATTTACCTGACTCCGACCGGAACAGATAGCAGACGCCCGGCAGAGGCGCGCCGTTTAGAAAATAGCGATTATTTGAATAATTCAGAAAAAACAGCCATGCATTGCGTTCGCCGGAAGGGATCCGGTAATCTGCGGTGATTTGGATTACGGTTTCATGAATGCTGTGAAAAGGACGGTCGCTGTCCGACCCCGCGCCTAAGGCTATCCCGTAACTGCGGCCGGCGCCCAGCGCGCGCTTGTATTGCGTTTGTCCCTTTAACGACCACAGCGACTTTGGGACAACCAGTCCGGTTTGGGGAATTAATACGGGAGAATTGATATTAAAATGGCCTATGCTCTCGTTTATGGACCAGCTACTGTTTGCGGCAGTAGAAACGATTATGCGTCCGTACTGGTTGTGGTCGGTAATAGCGGAAGCTCCGCCGGTTGTTTCCAATTTATACCGCAGAGAACCGCCTGCGGATAAATTGGGATCGCCGAAGTATCCGGCGGACCATTCCTGCCCGAATCCGCATGCTATACAGGAGCATATGATTCCGGCAGATATAAAACAGCGCAGCATATGCATAGTTTTCCGGGATTATTCGCAGAGGATTTTAGTTTTCAATATTACAGAGGCGGGAGGATGCCATGCGGCTGGAGGCGCGCCGTTCGGCAAGATGCGCTATCCAAAGCGACTTCAGGTCCTTATCATCTATTCCCTTCAGGGGCTGTACCCGGCTGTTAAGAGGCCTCGTGATTATTCCCGAAGTTTCGGAATCGGCGCGGACAAGAATATCCCTTGCATGTTCATTGCAGATTATTTTTACCTCAGACATTACGGCCAAAAGCCGCGCCGCCAGATTTATGGTGTAGCCGAAATAATCGGCTTTGCGCAGATTTTTATCGGTTTTATCCTCAAATTCCATTTTCCACACCTGCCCCGAGGCAATTCTGATGCGGAAACTGCGGGGATGCGGAGAGGGGGAGTTTTTTATTATTTTTTCAACGGATTCAAGAAGCTTATAGCTTTGATAAAAGAATCTTTTGGTTTCCTCGTTTTCGCGCGAGGACTTTTTGCTTAATTCATGCACAAACATCAATCCGTCGCCGAGGAGCTTCACGTAATATCCCGTCATCTGCTGAAATTTCATGAATTCCGCGAATATCTCGGCCATGAGGGTTTTAAAATCTTTTTCCGACAAAAGCGAACGGTTAGCCCATCTTGAAAATCCCACTATATCCCCGAATGCCGCAAGCACCCTGCAGCGCTCCGCTTCCACGTTATAATTACAGTCTTTGAGAAATTCTATATCCACGGGCACAAGCCACGGCGACACGGAAACCATGGTGTTTACATTCCATGCGGACCCGCATTTAGGACAGGCCAGATCAAACGAGTTTATTACCAGCGAAATATCGGCGTTTGTTAAAACGGTTTCTTCCGGCAAAGCGCATTCTTTTACGGCTTCGGCAACGGAATCGGACAGCGGCCATGGGGTGATTTGCGCATGATTTGTTTTGTCCGCCGTTCTGCAGTTTTCGCATGCCCGGCATCTGCCGTAAATATAATCTTTTATAAGGCCGGATTTGGTCTTCAGTAAATGCATCCGTTCAATATTGATTATCATAAGAGCAGTTCTGCCTTAATGACGGGGATATCGGCCCAGCCCGTAAGACTGCGTTCTTGCCCGTATAAGCCGATACCCTCTGCTGTATTTTAGTAAATTTCTGTTTTTCATAGATGGGTCTTAGAGTCCATTTGAAGATAGGTCTTAAGGCCCATGAAATTTTAGGCCTGCCGGCCCCGCATACAGTCTCCTATTTTAGATATAATAATCAGAGCTTGTTATGACGCTCTGGCATTTTTATTTTTTCGCAAAATTTTATCTGCATTTCAGTGGGCACATCCACGCTGGCTTCTATTCCAATGCCCTGCTGCTGTTTTTTCTGCATGCGCCGCTTCCGCAGAAATGGCGGGACAATAAAATTTTGTCCCTGAGCAAATCAATTATCCTTTGGACCGCCGCAATAACAATATTCTGGAACGAAACGTGGTTTCCGCCTCTTAAAACCATATTTAAAATTCTCACGGACCCCGCTGAAATGCCGTCGTGGGATTATGCATGGCGCTTTCTGCTTCAGAATACCAACCCATGGCTGATCCTTATTCTTGCCGGAGTATTCGCCCTTATCGCGGCCGTGGTCAGGAAAGGCATCCGGCTTACCCCTGTGATAATAGCATTGATGGCTGTTATGGTCGTTTTAAACCCTTCCGCTTTATCGCTCAATAAATCAAAAAAAATGCTGAATAATTTTTACAGCGCGGAATCCAAGCGCGTCGTGAAATTTGAAAGGGGCCCGGAAGCGGGAACCGATTTCGACATTATAATCATACAGATCTGCTCTTTTTCATGGGACGACATGCGCAGTCTGAAAGTCGACCCCTCGGATTTTTTTTCAAATTTCGATTATCTGTTTACGGCTTTTAACTCGGTATCCACTTACAGCAGTCCTACGGCCATCCGACTGCTCAGGGCAAACTGCGGCCAGACTTCGCATAAAAAACTTTTCGATGAAACTCCGGATGAATGTTATCTCACGGAAATGCTGAGAAAAAGCGGCTACAAAACTTTCACGATGTTAAATCATCCCGGAACCTACAGTCATTTTGCCCGGCAGATAGCGAAATACGGCAAAGCGGACCCTCCCATGGATAATTCCGGCCTGCCGGTGACCACATTGAATTTCGACGGCACGCCGAACGTTGATGATCTTTCTGCTTTGAAAAGGTGGTGGGATGCGCGGCTCGCATCCGGACACCGCAAAGCCGCGCTCTATTATGACACCGTAAGCCTTCATATGGGCAATCACCCTCCTCCCGCGGCGGACCGGTCAAATCCGTGGATAGAAGACAGCAAAACCCGCTATAAAAAATTTCTGGCGAAGTTTATGGATGATATGAATAAATTCTTCGCCGTCGTGAGGGAATCAAATAGAAATGTAGCCGTGGTTTTTGTAAGCGAGCATGGAGCCGCCGTAAAAGGCAATAAAATGCAGGCTTCCGACCTCAGGGAAATTCCCCTGCCGCAGATAGTTACAGTTCCCGCAGGCATCAAGCTTTTCGGCGCAAAGTATAACAACAGGCAGTTTAAACCGCTGATTATTTCAAAACCCGTCAGTTATCTGGCTCTTTCCTATATGCTGTCGCAGTTTATAAAACAGCCGCCCTTTGCCGCCGGCTCAGAGCTTTCCGAGTCAATCATAAACAACATACCCAAAAGCACGGCATTTTTGGCTGAAAATGAAAGCTGCCGCGTAATGAAGAATAATTTAGACTTTCTCTATTCCTCAAAAGACGGACCATGGATCGCTCTGCCCAAGGACGCCGTGGAAAATCCCCCGCCGGTCTTGAAATTTTAAGAATACAAAAGCAGCAGATAGCATATAGCAGATAGTAGATAGGGGGAAATGAGCGAAAAAATAACTCAATATAGTTTTCAGGTAGACGTCCCTTCACTACGTTTAAGGTTTGTTTGGGCGGCGACTTGTTTTCACCGCAGAACGATATCGGTTCTTTATATCCCCTCTTCCTTCAGCCTTTCCGTTAATCCAGCAGTCTAGCTGTCCAGCGGTCCAGCCGTTTTCTTTACGGCAATCTTATCGTTATTTCGGTTCCATGTTTGGGAAGCTCTGCTTTTACCGTTATGCGGCGTTCGCCGAGAGCGGCCGTTATTTCGTATGTCCCCAAAAATCCCCGCGCCTCAAACCGGCCTTTTTTATCCGTTTTGGCGGAAATATCCGTATGCCACTGTCTGAAAACCAGATCTTCCCAGACTTGAGCGCAGGGTTTGGGCGACCAGTCTTTTCTGAAAAAAAGCTCCTCGGGATTTGAATGTATGCCTTCCCAAAAGCCCCATAGAATAATACCCTCGACCGATGGGTGGCTGAATGCCGCCGTCATAAAATCCCGCAGATAGCCGGCCTTCGCCTTGTCGTTCGGCGATTCTATGTCAAGTTCGGTGATAAGTATGGGTTTTTTGAATTCCGCAAAACGGTCGAGTGTTCCGATAATTTCTTCAGGGGGGGTAAAACCCTCGTTAAAATGAGCCTGTATGCCTATTCCGTCCAAGGGAACCCCGCCGTCTATAAAACTGCGGATGGTTTTTTCATATTCGTTCCGGCACCCGATAGAATCCCATCCTCCGTCGATTATTCCGGTTTCGTTTATATAAAGGCCGGCTGACGGGTCGGCCAGCCTCGCTTCCTTAAACCATTCAGCCATGCTTTCCCTGCCCAGTATATCCATAAGGTCATGATTTGTATAGGGCTCGTTTAAAACATCCCAGTGCGCCAATTTGCCCCTGAAATGCCCCGCCTCTTCAGATATATGTTTTTGCACCGCCTGCCTGAGCAGTTCCGGAGAAGACGCCAGATTTTTCAGCGTCTCCGGAAGATGACGCCAGCTGGGCCATACCAGATTGTGCCCCCGCGCCATGACTCCGTTCGAATTGAGCCATTCCACTGTCTTCTGCCCCCATATTTTCCGCTTGCCTTCCCAATACGGCCATTTAAGATCATTTTCAATCGTGGCGGTATTAAAAAGGCGCAAAACTGTTTTTTTATACCTCTCCTGATCCGATTTATTGTTCAGCTCGGCATGCATGAATTTTGAATTTACCGCGCTGCCGAACCTGAACGCATGATCAACAAGCCGGATATGCACCTCAGCCGACGGAACGGGATTGCCTTCGGAATCGGCTACCTTTACGCGCATCACCGCTTTGCGTATAAGATTTATCCGTTTGACGGCGCTTTTGCGCCATCCGGCGCAAGATTCTGAGCCCTCGTAGACAATGGGAGTAGTCTGCATTCCCTCAACCTTAGCCGCGCTTCCGCAGTTAAGCAGGGTAAGACCACCTATTTCAATCGTCTGGGGACCGTATCCGAGCCGCAATCTTACGGATGCTTCGCCTGCGCCGTAACTGCCGGCTGATTTAAAAGCCGCGTCCACTTTTTGCCAGCGCCGGCCGGCCTGAACGGGATAAAGCAGTGATTTTTTATAATCTCCGCCGCTTTGCTCGAAAATGAACTGGGTTTTTGCCGTGGGAAACCACCATCCCGCAGCCCTTACATAAAACCGTGCAAAGATCACATCTCCCTGCCTGATATTTTTTGCTATAGGAAAACTAAGCTGTATGCCGTAAGACCGCGTCTGCCGGCGTTTTGTATGCGCCCGCACAGCGGAGGAAAACGGCAGGCCGGATACCGGAACTATTTCGACTACGGCATCGTCATTTTTCCATGGAAATATAGAATCCAGTTCCGGCGGAAAAGAGGAGAGCAGATTTTGTCCTTCAGGCAGGCGGGGGGGAGGCTCCGGCGGAAAAACCGGTTTAAGAATGCGGTAAAGAAAAAAAATAAAAACGGCGCATATAAAAAAAGCGGGCAGTAAAACGGATAACAAAAGAACCGGGATTTTTTTGTTCCGGACCGGACTCATTTATTTTTTAAGTCCCAGTTCACATACCATCTGACAAATGCCAGCAGGCCATTGGAAGAAGTTTTTAATCTGGGAAAATACTGCCATGCGTATTCCGCGCCTATATCAAAAGATTTTACGTTCAATGAAAACCCAAGCGAAGGGCCGTGCGCATCGTAATATTTTTCATTTCTGCTTCTGAAACGCCATTTATACGACGCATAAGTTCCCATCACAGCCCCGCACGGGAAAGTGACCCAGTCCACTCCCTGCTTAACCCAGCCCTGAGTAATCGACCCTTCAACATGATATAAATCATAGGCCACTTCGCCCCATGTTGAAAAAGGCAGACCCTTTTTTCCCCCGTATATAAACTCGGCAAGCTCCCAGCTTTTATACCATTTTGAAAAAACTGCGGCGTCCCTGTCATTCGAGCGCAATTCCGTATAATGCGGCCAATTCATTTCAATTCCGGTATCGACCGCTCCCCAGCCCAGTATCATGCCCAGCGCCGGACCGTGCACATTGTAATAAGTTTCATGTTTTGTCCGCAGGCGCCAATTATAAGCGGTGTAAGCCTGAAATACCTGGCCGCCGCTGAAACGGTATAAGTCGGCGCCCTGCCTGACCCAGCCCTGGGTGCATGCCCCTTCCATGCCGTTAAAATTATGGCAGACCTCTCCCCATGACGCTCCCGGGTATCCGATGGGAGAATAAGCGCGCGCTTGTCCGGCCGCGGTAAAATATGTGGCCGTTATCAGCGCGCAAAACAGAATTTTTATATTTTTATGCATAAGATTTCACCCTTTTTAATGAATTTAACGTTTTCCCTTGACATGAGATTTCACCACGAGCATATGGGGGCGCGCCGCCGCCCTTATAATGGATACCAACGCCTTCCACGGACTTAAGAATGACCGGTGTATATGGTCCCATGTGTCGGGAGAACTGAACATATAGCGTATCAGACTGCGGCGGTCGTCTTCGGAAAGATTCGTAAATTTTATTCCAAGGATATTCCTGTCGTTTTTAGTCTGTGAACGCATTATCGTTCCGACGTATCCCGTCCCGTCCAAAATTACCGTCACCGCCCCCGCAGGCTGTTCGTTTTTATCCACAAAGACCTGGATGCCGGTTTCGCTGATATCCATAGTGGTGCCGCTCACTGTTACGCCGTTTCTTATTTCGCAGGGCAGTTTGCGCAGAATTCTATAGGAACAGCGCTTCTGCGGATGCTCCCGCGCGACTTCAACCGAGGCGGCAAGCAGAAGGAAATTGAAAACCGCCCATACGCAGCTCAAAATAAAAGGCCCCATGTATGTTCCGGTGTCCGCCATTTGCCAAACTCCTTTAATGACGCCTATTGCCAGCAGAGCCATCAATACAAGCTGAGGCATAACATATCTCCAGTGAAAGGCATGCTCTTTGGGCTCCGATTCGGCCCCCTTGGGCGTGACATGGAAAACCAGTTTTTCCGGCTGAAAAATAGTCTGCAAAACCTTCCATGACAGAATGAAACAAGTGGAGGTGTCGTATACGTCCGACCATATGGGATTGCGGTATTCCTTGCCTATGCTCTGGAACGCAAAATAAGCGAATAAATAATGAGGAATAAAATAATACAGCAAAGTCATCAAATCCGCGTCTATCGGATTATATGAAAACAGCAGGAATGACAATGGGACCGCAAGAAATACAAGCCTCGGCACGGAAGCGAAGAAATAAAGCAGAGATGCCAGATAATCCAAACGCTGGCGAAAGGTAAGGCCTTTTTTAATAAGGGGATTATCAAGAAGAAAGACCTGCACGCCCCCGCGCGTCCAGCGGCTGCGCTGGATAATGTACCCCTCATAATTTTGCGGCGACAAACAGCCGACCATTCTTTTATTGTAGAAAAGAGATTTATATCCTTTAGAATGCAGTTCCATTCCGGTATGAAGGTCTTCTATGGCTGATTGAGTTTTTAAGTAGCCGATTTTTTCCAGAGCGGAGCGCCGGAATACCGTGGCGCTGCCCGCGAATATCGCGGAATTTCCGGAATCGCGCCCCGGCATGACTATCTGGAAGAAAAGCTCCTGCTCGTGAGCCAGTTCTTCCTCAAGAAAAAGGTTTTTCTGGTGGCAGTCGGGATTATAAAAATTATGGGGACACTGGACATAGGCAAGTTTCGGATCTTTAAAAAAGCCGATGGTCTCCTTTAAATAGGAAGATACCGGGATATGGTCGCAGTCCAGCACAAAAATAAATTCTCCGGAAGAGTGCTTCAGCGCGTTATTAAGATTGCCGGCCTTGGCATGAAGATTATCTTCTCTTGTGAGATATTTGCATTCGAAATCTGCCGCGAGCCTGCGGATCTCATCCCGCTTGCCGTCGTCGCATATATACATGGTCAAGCGGTCGGACGGATAATCCAATTTTGTGGCGCAGACCAGAGTGTAATAAAGCACTTCCGCCGGCTCATTGTAAATGGTTATCACGACATCGACCGTCGGCAGAGTTTCGTCCTTTACGGGCTCGGGAGAATGGCTGGTGCTTTTGTAGGTCTGCACGAGGAAAAGGAACATCGCGATAAACCCGAATATTTCCGACGCGTATAAAAGAGAGCTGACTCCCAGAGTGCCGGCGCTTTCAAAATTAAGAGTGGAAAATCCGCGCCAAAGCATATAGCGTATGCTGAAAAACAGGCTGACCGCTATCAAGATCCATTTCAAATTAACGAGGGCATGCCAGAACGCGGCTCCAGACTGCCTGTGCGCTGTTTTCTGTTTAATATCTGTATTTTTCATAGTTTACCGCCTTATTATATTTTCTTGAATCAGCCGGCAAGTCAAAATTTGCAAAATTATTTTAACATAACGCTGCCGCTTAATACATGAGTCCTTGGACCCATTAAACATATGGGACCTACGGCCTATTGTTTTTATTGACAGCGCAAGTGTCTCATTGCCTAGTTTTCAATAGGCCGTAATATCCCTAAAAAATACCCTTAATTCCCATGCCTCAATCCGCGTATTCTGTTATTCTTACTGGGATCGGGATGCCGGTTAAATTAAGAATAGCGAGGGCTTCGTAATCTTATGAGCGCAAACTTCTCGTATTTTGACTGGGCTCTTATTGCGGCGTTTTTGATTTTTTACGCCTATCTGGGCAT
>CAZFMJ010000010.1:19929-55861 GCA_964520045.1 uncultured Elusimicrobiales bacterium
GGGCATAAGAGCCAGAAAACATTCCTCTTCTCTTGACGAATTCCTTGTAATGGGCCGGCGGCTAGGTCCCGTGTGGGGTGTAGCCACGCTGGCCGCCAGCGAAACAGGCCTCATAACCCTTATATACTTTGCCGAAGAAGCGTATCTCAGCGGTTTTGTAGCCCTCATATTGGCCGCCATAGCCGCTCTGACCATGTTTGCCGTAGGCTGGAGCGGTTTGGTCATCAGGCGCCTGCGCGCTTTGGAACTGCGCACTGTCCCTGAATTTATGGAGAAACGTTTTAACTCCAATATCCGGTCAATAGCCGGGCTTGCGACATTTATGGTGGGTGTCCTTAACATGGGCATATTTCTGCAGGCTGAGAGCGCTTTTATGGCCGCAATAATGGGAATGCCGGAGTCCAGCATTACCATGGTTATGGCCGTAATGCTGATCGTAGTCGTTATTTACACCATGCTGGGCGGAATGTATTCAGTGGTGCTTACCGATGTGGTTCAGTTCGTTATGATTGTAATAGGCGTGGGCGTGACTACGTATCTGGTTGTAGGACATGCCGGAGGATGGAGCGGAATGGTAGATGCCGTAAGCCGCAGCTACGGCGAAGCGGGATTTGTAGTCTGGCGCGCTCCCCGCTTCGGAATACTGTTTTTGATCTGGACAACGCTTTATTATTTAAGCGGCTGGAGTACATGGCAGCCCGTGGTGGCGCGGGTGCTGAGCATGAAAGACATCGATATGGCGCTGAAACTTTTCCGCTGGAGCAGTATATTCATGTTCATGCGCGCCGCTTTTCCGATGCTCTGGGGCATAGGCGCTCTGGCAATACTGGGAGCGGATACGAAATCAAGCATCGCCCTGCCGAAACTGATAGCCCTGATTATTCCTTCCGGAGTGATAGGACTTGTTACTGTAGGTTTTCTTTCGGCTTCAATGTCCACTTATTCCAGCTATCTGCTGGCATTCAGCTCTATTCTGCTTCAGGATGTGATAGGACCTCATACAAAAAAACCGCTGGACGGACCACAGCGCATACGCGCCATGCAGGCCGGAACCGTGCTGATTGCGGTTTTCATTTTTTTGTGGGCTACGTTTTACCGTTTTCCTGATTCCCTATTCCGTTTTATAACGCTCAGCGGGTCGCTGGCGTATGCGTCGGTATTGAGCGTTCTTGTCGGCGGGATTTACTGGAAGCGGGCCAATATTCAGGGAGCTTATTTAGCTTTTATAGCAAGCGCGATCCCTCCTATAGCCGCCATTATACAGCCGTCGATAAGTCCGACCTACGCGGGACTGCTGAGTTTTATTTTAGCTCCGGCGGGTCTGGCGGCCGGATCGTTCTTGTGGAAGAAAAAATAACGGCAGAAAATTTAGCCGCAAAAAGCACAAAAAGCGCAGAAAAGAGGAATAAAAATGAAATCAAGAGATATGTCCTGTCCCAAGACTAATCTTGCGCCTCTTTGCGGCTATAATTATTTATTTTTTATTCTGTCTTTTATTTTTTTCTGTTCTCCGGCGCGGGCTCAGGTCATGAGCGGGCTGGACGTTCTTGAAAAAAACGATTTTGCCCAGCTTGCGGGCAAGCGGGTGGGTATAATCACAAACCATACCGGCCTGGACGGCTCGGGCAAAAATGCGGTTGACGCGCTTTTTAACAGCGGAAAAGTAAATCTTAAGGCGATTTTCAGCCCCGAGCACGGCTTCCGCGGCGACGCTCAGGACGGCGAACAGATAGAAAATTCCACGGACCCGGTTACGGGTCTTCCCATTTACAGCCTTTACGGCAAGACGCTGCGTCCGACCCCGGCGATGCTTAAAGACATCGACGTTCTTGTCTTCGACATCCAGGATGTGGGCGCCCGCTTTTATACTTATCTGGCCACGATGGGCTACTGCATGGAGGAATCGGCAAAGCGGGGTATGGAGTTTTTCGTGCTGGACAGGCCCAATCCCTTAAACGGCGAAACCCTTGAGGGCCCGGTGCTGGAAGCGCCTTTTTCGTTTACGGGTTATTATCCCGTGCCGGTGCGCCACGGTCTTACAGCCGGAGAAACCGCCCTTCTTGAAGCTGATTTCAGAAAATTAGCGCTCAAGCTTACCGTTATACCCGCGCAAGGGTGGCAGCGCTCGATGATTTATCCCGACACGGGCATGAAATGGGTCGGTCCGTCCCCCAATATCCCCACTTTTGAAGCAGCGCTCATGTATCCCGGTATAGGCTGTTTTGAATCCACGAATATGTCCGTGGGAAGAGGAACTGATTCGCCGTTCACATGGTTCGGCGCTCCGTGGCTTGATTCAAAAAAGCTGGCCGACAAGCTTTCAGCCGCAAAACTTGCCGGCTTTAGTTTCGCCGCGCAGGATAAAGTTCCGTCCGCCGCGATATACAAAGGAGTTCTTTGCCATGGAGTGAAAATCACCATTCTCAACCCGCGCTCAGCTCTGCCTCTTTCCCTTCTTGTGCACGCGGCAAGCGCCCTGAGGGGAAATTCCAACGTGCGCATTCTTGCCGCCGAAGACCGCGCCGCCTACGGCGCGAATGTTTTCAAAGCCGTCTACGATTCCAAACAGCCGCCGGAAAAAATAATCGCGGATTTCGAAGCTTCCTCCTCGGCCTTTAAAAAAACCAGGACAAAATATCTGTTGTACTAGGCTAGACAGCTGGGCAGCTGGACTGCCAGGCGGCCGGACAGCGACAAAAAGGGCACCAGTTCCCAGCTACCCAGGTCACCAGGCAGAGGAAAGAAATTAGAAAAAGGAATTTCGATAAAAAGAAGCGGACACTAATTTTAGTGTCCGCTTCTTTTTATTTTGAATATTTTTAAAGACTACTCTTTAAGCTTAATCTGAACGTCTTTAAGCCTGAGTTTTATGTCCATGGCGAATTCGGCGACTTTTGCCGCGGCGGTCTTTGACAGCGAGGCGGATAAGACCGATTTATCTTTTCTTGCCATTTTCAAGTCGGTCCAAAGAGTTTTATTCTCCTTATTAAGTTCTTTGATCCGGACTTTGTTCGCTTTTTCAGATTCCAGTTTAAGTTTGGTGGCGGTTCCTTCGTTATCCTGGATCTTAACATTAATGCCGGTTATTTTATCGTCAGCCGCCTTGGTCTGCGCGGAAACTTCTTTTATCCAAAGCTCAAGAGATTCATACGCCTTTTTATAACCTTCAGCCAAGGGAGCCAAAGATTGCGCGGATAGCGACAATTGGCCGGCTTCTTCTGCTTTAGGAGCCGCAGCGGGTTCAGTTTTGGGCGCAGGCGCGGCTTCGGCAGGAGCTGGCGGGGGGGGCACAACAGCAGGAGCAGGAACGGCGGCAGGCTGAACCGCAGGCGCAGGAGCGGGAACAGCAGCAGCCGGCTGGACATTTACCGCAGGAGCCGGAGCAGGGACGACGGGCGCAGGCTGAACATTTGCCGCGGGAACCGCAGCGGGAGCCGGAGATTCAACTTTCGGCGCTGAAACCGGCGCAGCCGGGACTTCAGGCTTACTGTCGGGAAGCGCAGGCGGCGTCTCCACCGCAGGAGCCGCTTTGCCGGTTTCCTGCGCGCACAACGGCTGTGCAGCGCAGACAAAAAACGCGGCGCAGGATATCATTGAAACTGCATAAAATATTTTTTTCATTTTTACCCTCCGTAATTTTGATTTGTTTTAATTTAAACTGCAAGGACGATAGAAAGACACCATCGCAGTTTCGTTCTCACCGTTTACCATCTACCGCCCCAAACGATCATTACAAGCAGTGAGTTTGGGGCGGCCCATTCTCAATGCCTTAATGTAAAGAATGGGCCGTCTACCATTTACCCTCCGCTAAAGGTTAGTATATATCGGACCGCCCGCGCAAATTGCCTTCTCAAAAAACCGGAATTGCCTTTTTTGATACAATATCATGAAGAGGGTAAATGGTAAACGGGAGAAGGTAGACGGCACACAGGGGAAACGACTGCTTCTACCCTGAATTCGCTAATCTTGGGGTTTAGACGGGAAACGATGCTGATGAAAAGAATCTCTTTATTCCCGCTTTTGATTTTTACCGGCAGTCTGATTTCGGCTCAAAACACCACTGAAAACGCGGGGCGTTCAATAAATCTTGACCAATCCTTTAAGCTGGCTTTGGCGAGAAGCGAAACGCTTGCCCAGCATGGGGAAACAGTTGAGCAGTTATACGCGGAAATTGAGCGGATCAAGGCAGGGTTCCGGCCCGCCGTTGAATTTAACGCTTCGCAGATATGGCAGGACAAGTCTTCTGATAATTCTTCCGGCGCTTCTTCGTCCAACCAGACAAGCCGTCCTCAGGCGCTCGTAAATCTCCATCAACCGCTTTTTTCCGGTATGCGGGATATTTTCGCCGTGCGCTCAGCCGAAACACAGCGCTTGTCCGTCTCTTGCGGTTTGGAACGCGCGAAACAGCTTCTCTATCAAAATACGGCGCAGGCTTATTTCGGTCTTCTTCAGATCCATCATGAAATAACGCTTCGCGGGGAGCAGATCGAACTCACAAAAAAAAGGATAGACGAGCTTCAGGCGCGTGAAAAAATAGGCCGTTCCAGAAGGAGCGAGATACTGGCCGCGCAGGCCCAGATGCTTCAGAACGAAGCTCAGCTTGCCGATGCTTTGGGCCGGGAAAAAGTGCGCCAGCGGGTTTTCCGATTTTTGGCCGGACTTGAAACGGACGCCCGGCCGGAGGAAGCCCGGCTTCCGGACGCAAACGGCAGAAAACATTATCTCGGCAAAATCCAATCCAGATATGACATCAAAGCCGCCCGCTTTAACCTTGAATATGCCCAGCTCCAAACCGATATCCGGCGCAGGCAAAAGCTTCCGTCCCTTTCGTTTGACGGCAATTATTATTTAAAAAGACCCCGCGGTTCCCTTGAAACGATCCGTTGGGACGCCGGTTTTTTTCTGGGGCTTCCGCTGTATTCCGGCGGCTCGATAGGCGCGCAGATAAAGCAATCGGAAGCCGGCGAACGCTTTGCCGAACAGGCTCTTACGCTTGTTTTAAGGCAGGCGGAGCTGGATGTAAACTCCGCCTATGACAGCCTCCGATCTTCCCTTCTTGTGACATCGGTTCTTGAAAAGGCCGTGGAAACGGCGCAGGCCAATGCGGAAGCGCAGTCGGCCGACTATCTCCTCGGTTTGGTCACGAATCTGGAAGTGCTGAATAGTCTTTCATCTGTTCAGGAACTAAAGCTTCAGTTTGAAAACGCAAAAATTTCCGCATCACTGCAGAGAATATATCTTGAAACAGCGGCGGGCGGACCGGAAATAAAATGAAACTTTCCGATATCTCGATAAAAAACCCCGTATTCGCCTGGATGCTCATGGCCGGACTTATAGTCTTCGGCGCCATAGGCTTCGGCCGAATGGGAGTGAGCCAGCTGCCCGACGTCGATTTTCCCGTAATAAATATCGCCGTAGCGCTCGAAGGAGCCGCCCCCGAAGTCATGGAAACGCAGGTCGCCGATGTCGTCGAAGACGCGGTTATGAGCATACAGGGCCTTAAGGAAGTCTCTTCAATATCAAGGATGGGGCAGTCCAATATAACTCTTGAATTTGAACTTAACCGCGACATCGATATCGCTCTCCAGGAAACGCAGACCAAAATAGCGCAGGCGCAGAAAAATCTGCCCCGCGAAATAGATCCGCCTGTCATCACAAAAACCAATCCCGAGGACCAGCCCATATTATGGATAACTCTTTACGGCGACCGTCCGCTCAAAGAGATGATGGAATATACCCATGATTACCTGAGGGACCAATTTACGTCCATCTCGGGAGTGGGGGATGTTTTCATGGGCGGGTATATAGAGCCGAATCTGAGGATCTGGCTGGACGCCGACAAAATGGACATGCGGCAGCTGACGGTCGACGACGTGATCTCCGCTGTGGCGTACCAGCACGCGGAAATGCCAGCCGGCTATATAGACACCGGAAAAACCGAACTGAACGTCAGGGTCATGGGCGAAGCCGCGACTACGGCCGAATTTTCCAAAATAATAATACCGTCAAGAAGCGGGGCCCCCATCTGGAAAACGTTCCGCATAGGCGACGTGGCGTCGGTGGAGGACGGGCTTAACGACGTCAGAAGGATATCCCGCAGCTGGGGCGTAAGAGCGGTGGGCATGGGCATAAGAAAACAGCGCGGAGCCAATGCCGTCGAGACGGCCCGCGCAGTTAAAGCCAGAATAGCCGAAATTCAGAAAAATCTGCCCCATGGGATGAAGCTTCAGATCGTCAACGACACCACGAGATTTATAGAAGACGCCACCCGCGAGCTTAATTTTACTTTGGGTTTATCGGTCATCCTGACCTCGCTCGTCTGCTGGCTGTTCCTGGGTTCGCTGACCGCCACCATCAACGTCATTCTGGCGATCCCCACCTCGATAATCGGCTCTTTTATAATTCTGTATTTTATGGGATTTACGCTCAACACTTTCACCCTGCTGGGACTTTCCCTGGCGATAGGCATAGTGGTGGACGACGCGATAATGGTCCTGGAAAACATAGTGCGCTACAATGAGAAAGGCGCGGGCAGGGTTAGATCCGCCATAATAGGCGCGCGCGAAATCACATTTCCGGCCATAGCCGCTTCTGTGGCCATACTCGCCATCTTTGTGCCGGTGGTTTTCATGCGCGGCATCATAGGAAAATTTTTCTATCAGTTCGGGGTCACCATGACCGCCGCCGTAATGCTTTCGCTTCTTGAAGCGCTAACTCTCACCCCCATGCGCTGTTCGCAGTTCGTGGACGCTAAAAGAACGTCGCGGCTGGCGGCGGCGGGCGACCGGTGGTTTAATTTTATCAAAGGCGCCTACCGCGCTTTTCTGGAATCGGCGCTGAACAGGCGATGGACAGTTATCCTTGCGTCTTTCGCGCTGTTCGCGGCCTCATTGACGATAGCCTTAAAAATACCCAAGGAACTCGTTCCGTCGCAGGACCAGAGCATGTTCATAGTAAGAATGCAGACTCCGATAGGCTCGTCGCTTGATTTTACGGATAAGGTCGTGCGCAAGGCCGAAGAATGGGTCATGAACCAGCCCAATGTGAACAGATATCTGGTAGCGATAGGCGGCGGCCCCGGCGGAAACAGCATGGTCAATACTTCAACGATGTTTATCACGATGAAACCGCCCAAAGAACGCGTTCCCCTTGCCCAAGGAATGAATAAGCCCACCCAGCTGGAATTCATGCAGTATACGCGCAAATCTTTGAAAACGATCAAGGGCATGCAGAGAGCCATAATACAAGACCGCTCGCTTTCCGGGTTTACGGCCAACAGGGGATTTCCCATAGAATTTACGGTGCGGGGGCCCGACTGGGATAAACTCGCTCAATTAAGCCGGGAAATAATGCGGAGGATGAATGATTCCGGACTGGCGGTCGACGTGGATACCGATTATCAGGAAGGGATGCCTGAAATACAGGTTCTGCCGGACCGGGAAAAGGCCGCGGCCCGGGGAGTGAACATAGCGTCCATAGGCAACGGGATAAACGCCATGATAGGCGGGATCCGCGCCGGCAAATTCACAAAGAACGGAAAACGCTACGACATACGCGTCAGGCTGGCGGATAAAGACCGCTCGGACGCTCAGGCGATAAATAAATTATGGGTAAGGAACAGCCACGGCGAAGTCATTCGGCTTTCCGAAGTCATAAAAATCACGCAAAAGCCCTCTCTTCTTTCAATATCGCGAAGGAACAGGGAGCGGGCGATAGGGATTTTCGCCAATGTGGCGCCCGGACGTTCGCAGACCGAAGCCCTTGCCGAAGCTGAAAAAATCGGGCGCGAAATCCTTCCTTCCGGCTATAAACTTGTTTTTACCGGCAGTTCGCAGACTTTCCGCGACTCATTCCAAAGCCTTATCTTTGCGCTTGTTTTGGGGATATTCGTGGCGTATATGGTGCTGGCTTCCCAATTCAACAGCTTTATACATCCTGTAACGGTTCTTCTGGCGCTTCCGTTTAGCGTAACCGGCGCTTTTATGGCGCTGATGCTGGCTCACCGCACCATCAATATATACAGCATGATAGGGATAATTCTGCTGATGGGGATCGTAAAAAAGAACTCGATACTTCTCGTTGATTTCACGAACAGAAGGCGCAAGCTTGAAGGCATGAACGTCAGAGAGGCCCTGCTTGACGCCTGCCCGATACGCCTGCGTCCCATTTTGATGACGTCCGCCGCCACGGTGGCCGCGGCCGTTCCGCCGGCTTTAGGGATAGGTCCGGGGGCGGAGACCCGCATTCCCATGGCCATAGTCGTCATAGGCGGCGTAATTTTATCCACTATATTGACGCTCATGGTCGTTCCCTGCGCCTACAGCCTGTTCTCAGGTCTTGAAAGACACAAGCATAAAGACGATATTCAATACGCTTTTGACCAGATTGAAAAGAAGCTGGACGGCTAAAGAGAAACGACAAGAATGCGGGACTATGGAAAATGCGGATAGATGGAAAAAGCTGAAAGTTTGGCAGGACGCCGACAAGCTTGTCCGCTGTCCAGCAGTCCAGCTGTCTCGCTGTTTCTCTCCGGCCGCCTAGCCATCCAGCAGACTCGCCGTCCAGCTGTCTTTTAGTATAATGCTTCATATGAATATTCATCAATTTATAAGTCTTCTGGGCGTCGCAACGACTGCGCTTTTGGCTTGGTTTTTCTGCAAACACAAGAAATCCATAAGCTGGCGCACGATATTGTGGGGAACGGCTCTTCAGTTTGTTTTTGCCCTTCTGATTCTTAAAACGCCTCCGGGAAACTGGGTTTTTTCGACAATGAACGGCGTGATAACGAATCTTCTCGCGTTTCAGGAAGAAGGGGCTAAATTCGTGTTCAATGCATTGGCAGTATCCCCCGGCAAAGAAGGGTCAATGGGTTTTTTCTTCGCTTTTCAGGTTCTTACCACCATAATATTTCTGTCATCGCTGATGTCGGTAATGTATTATCTCGGCATAATGCAGAAAGTGGTGCTGTTTTTCGGCAGAATAATGACGCATACATGCCGGACCTCCGGAGCTGAAACTCTCTGCGCTTCGGCGAATATTTTTGTGGGCCAGACGGAGGCGCCGATTCTGATAAAACCCTATATAAAGGAAATGACGGAGTCCGAACTGCTTTGTGTTATGACCGGCGGAATGGCCACAATAGCGGGGGGGGTGATGGTTGCGTATGTCGGAATGCTCAAGCCGTATTTTCCGGACGCCGCCGGTCATTTGCTGGCCGCAAGCGTGATGTCCGCTCCCGCCGCATTGGTCATATCCAAACTGATGATCCCTGAAACCGGCAGTCCGAAAACCATGGGTTCCCTGAAACTTGATTACCATGACAAATCCGTAAATATCATCGATGCGGCCGCCTCCGGAGCCGGAACGGGTCTTACTCTTGCTTTGAACGTGGGAGCCATGCTTATCGCTTTTATGTCCATACTTGCCATGATAAACTGGGGTGTTCATTATGCTTGCGGATTTATAGGCCGGCCTGAGGTGGGGCTTGAAATGCTTTTCGGATGGCTGCTGTCGCCTCTGGCGTGGATAATCGGCGTCCCGTGGACTGACTGCCAGGTAGTGGGCCGGCTCATGGGCGAGAAAACCGTTCTCAATGAATTCGTCGCATATCTGCATATGTCGCAATGGGCGGCGGAACATATTTCAGAGCCTATGGCATATAGATCTTCCGTGATCGCGATATATGCATTGTGCGGTTTTTCCAATTTTTTATCCATAGCGATACAGATAGGCGGAATCGGAGCTTTGGCGCCTGAGCGCAGGCAGGATCTGGCGCGTCTCGGAATTTACGCCCTTATCGGAGGGTCGCTGGCATGCTTCATGACAGCGGCCATAGTGGGAGTGATAGTGTCTTAATTTGATATTTCTCACACGAAGGCACAAAGCCGCAAAGAATTATTCAGAACGGCGGATTAATTTTTACCCATTTCCCTGCTCTCTTTTGTGAATGAAAGGCCGAACAGCATGAGCGCCAGCGCGATATAACCGGCGCAGAACTGATATGGGATCTGATTGGCGGGATACGGCAGATTCCACGGCAGATACATGTTGCCGTCGGGAATAGCGGAATGTATTATTCCGAAAAATGTGAACACGGCCAGGATCAGGAGATATATCGAGGAAGTTTTAAGTTCCCTGTCTATAAGTTTTGCCACAAACGCTCCCCACAGCATCGCGGTCAGAATAAAACCGTTGCCCAAAGCCACAATTACCAGCAATTCCGGCAGGCTTTTGCCCTGAACCGTCATAAGCGCGCTGAAATTAGCGAGTGGAACAAATTCCGGATTTGAAAATTTTATCTGCAGGAGACGGGCCACTGTCGGGAAATACGCGAAAGCCACAGCCGGAGCGTGTCTGGCCGGGCATGCGCGGAACGCCTGCGTCATAATATCCAAAGCCACAAAAATAAGGATCGGGGCTATAACCGCGCGCGGTATAAGCTCAACGATATATCCAACATAGCCGAATATCCCTCCCAATCCTATAAACAATCCCGTTAGCAGAGTATACCCCGCCCTGCTTCCCATTTTCTTGTAAGCAGGCTGGCCGATATAAGGAGTGGATTGAGCGACACCTCCGCACACTCCCGCCAAAAGCGTGGCCACCGCTTCCGTGAGCAGAATATCGCGCGTATTAAAATCGTCGCCTGCCACGCGCGCGCTTTCAGTAACGTTTATCCCGCCCACCACGGTCAGTATGCCGAAAGGAATTGCAATGGGCATATATTTAAGAGCTTCGCCGAATCCTTTTATAAATCCCAGCGTCGGCGCGGGAAATCCGAAATGCAGAGTTCCCGAGGGGGAGACATATGTTCCCCCTATAATTCCGGAAGGGGCCAGAATATAATACAGAGCGGTGCCTATGCACACTGACGCAAGAACTCCCGGAAAATTTCCCGGCAGTTTAATATGAGCCACCAAAGTGTAAAGAATAAGACCCAGAGCCACCATCCCGACCAGCGGCATGCCGAAAACTTCCGCTATGGGAATAAAGCCGATAAGGATAAGCCCGATTCCGGCCAGAGAGCCTAAAAGCCCGGCCTGAGGCACGGCCTTCTGCACCCAGCGGCCTATGAAAGAAAATATAATTTTCACTATGCCTATGATAACCATTGTGGCCATGCCTATATACCACGTCATCATGGCGGCATCCGTCTCAGACAAGCCTTTGGCTTTAAGTCCCATAAATGCGGGCCCGAGCACGGCAAGGGCTATCCCTATG
Organism: uncultured Elusimicrobiales bacterium; assembly: GCA_964520045.1. Lineage (GTDB taxonomy): Bacteria > Elusimicrobiota > Elusimicrobia > Elusimicrobiales > CAZFMJ01 > CAZFMJ01. Next base: position 31,150 of record CAZFMJ010000010.1, read on the forward strand.
GTGGACGGCGTATCAAGCCCCAAAGGCATTGCGGTTACAGTGGGGTTGCCGGCTTTTTTGGCAAGGCGGAATGCCATCCATGTGTAAACCAGATCCCCGAAAAGCACTCCGAAGGCGGTGCCCGGAAACATCTTCTTATAAACTATTTCCGCCGGAAACTGGAAGGCAAAAATCAAAATGCCGGCAAGGAAAGAAAGCACCGTCATATTGTCGAACATCAGCCCGAAAAAGCCGTTTATGTCTCCCAAAACGAACCATTCATATTTTGAGTTTCCCGTATTCGCCGCGGACTTCGTATTTTCCATAATCCCTCCGGATAAAATATTGAACGCTGATAACGCCGATTTTTATGATTAGACGTAACTGCTCGCCTCGATAAATAAGCCAAAGCGCAAAAAGTTTAACCGCAAAGGACGCAAAGGAATTACGCTAAGAACGCAAAGATTACAAGCAATTAACTGTACTTTCGCCGCTACGCCAACAATTTGGCTAAAGAAGCAGCTCCTCGTCATCTTAATCAGATTCACTCTGTCCAAACCATCCTTAAAGGCAGTGAGTTAGGACTGACCCATTCTCAATGCCTTTCAAGGAAAGAATGGGTCTGTGTCCTTTGCGTTTGCTTTGCGCTCTTTGCGTTTAGTCTCCGGTTTTTTTCGGATGTTTGTAATTATCAGCGTTCTATATTTTACTGCTGTGCGGTTACAAGTATTATACCTTTTGCTTGAGACTTCAAAAAGCAAAAATACATTAGACGGGGAGGGTAAATTTCATCCCAACACTGCCATTCTGCTTTCGAATGTTGTGTAAACAACTGAGTGGACAAAGCAGGACAAATCCTGTGGTTTTAGTAAGGCATATTTGCGCTATTCTATACTGTAATTTTGTAATATTATTTAAAAGGGCCTGTATATCCCATGAATACGGATTATGGGCTTGGTTATTCAAGTCAAAACTTGCGCTATGTTCGGCAGTTCTACTTCAGCTATCCGGAATTATTAAGCTCAGACCAGATTTGCCACTCAGTGCGTGGTAAATCTATGTTAATTCCGGCAGCTTCCGATGCGGCATGTGTAAAATCCGAGGCAGCGCGTCGGAAATCTTTTGCGGTGAATGAACTCTTCAGCTCTTTGCAAATTCCGCACGCAGTGCGTACGCAATCATGGAGACCTTCTGAGCCTGCGCCCGCCGCAGAAGGAATCCATGGAAATACTTGCGCGTCTGTGCGAACTGTTGCCGCTTGAAAAAGGTACGGACACAACCAAGGCATTGGCCGCTTTACGGGCTGATTTCCCCACGGTGGAAGACTTTGCGCTGGCACCTAAAGAAGAGTCATTTGCCTCAGAAGAAACAGAATCCAACGAACCCTAAATATCCGAAAATGATAAAGCGCGGCGTATACTGCAATATGGCGGGGGAGGGGATGGGGATATGAAATACAATTTAATCCACGATAAAAATTACAAAGCATGGCTTGCGGATATAAAGACTAAAATACGCAGCGCCCAGCTCAAAGCCGCTGTAGCGGTTAACACACAACTTCTTGAGTTTTATTGGGGTCTTGGCGCAGATATTGTTTCAAAACAAGCCCATGCTAAATGGGGTGATGGGCTAATAGAACAATTGAGCAGGGATTTAATGTCGGAATTTCCTGAGATGAAAGGGTTTTCCCGCACCAACCTCATGTATGTAAAAAAGTGGTGTGTGTTTTATAGCGGCGGCAATTTAATTGTCCCACAGCCTGTGGGACTAACGAGAGGGGCATCCTTGGCCGGGATTTTTCAAATTCCATGGGGACATAACAGGGGAATAATTACCAGTTGCAAGAGCGTAAAAGAAGCGCTTTTTTATGTTTATAATACCGTTAAATATAACTGGAGCAGGAGCGTTCTTGTCCACCAGATAGAAAGTGAACTTTATGCGCGGGAAGGGAAATCACCCAATAATTTCGCCGTCGCCCTGCCGAAACCACAATCGGATCTGGCGAAACAGACACTGAAAGATCCTTACATTTTTGACTTCCTGACCCTTACCCGGGAACATGATGAGAGAGAGCTGGAAAATGCGCTTGTTGAACATATAACGAAGTTCCTTCTGGAATTGGGAGCCGGTTTCGCTTATGTCGGCAGGCAGGTCCCATTGCGGGTAGGGAAAAGTGATTTCTATATTGATCTGCTTTTTTATCATCTAAAACTCCGCAGTTATGTGGTTATCGAGTTAAAAACAACGGCGTTCGAACCGGAATTCGCCGGTAAGCTCAATTTCTATCTGACAGCGGTAGACAGGCAGGTCAGCTCCGAACAGGATAACCCTACAATAGGCATACTCATCTGCAAAAGCAAGGATAAAGTGGTTGTGGAATATGCCTTAAGCGATATCCGGAAGCCGATGGGAGTTTCGGAATATAAATTGACCCATTCCCTGCCAAAGACAATAAAATCCAGCCTGCCGAGCATTAAGGAAATCGAAAAAGAATTGGGGGCAAAAAAAGGACAATAAAAAGGCAGGCAGAAGCCCTTTTTGAAAAATCAGATTGTGTCGCCACTGCTGACACAATTCGAAAGAAACTTCATAAAACACGTGCATTTAGCTCACGAAAAAGAAAAGTAATAGGATGGACGGAACTGTCTGCAAAGATTCAAAGATTTTACTCAGGTTGACCGTTTTTCGGTCAACTTGAATTATAACAATGGAACCGATTCTAAAAAAAGACACGGAATTAAAATTCCCCCACGCGCTTTTGATAAGCGCTTCCGCGGGCTCCGGCAAGACCTATACTCTCGCCAAACGCTATATCCAGCTTCTCCTCTCCGATAAAATCGCCGGGAATAAACTTGAAAACCTGCTGGCCGTGACCTTTACCAATAACGCCGCCAAGGAGATGAAAAGCCGCATCCTTGAATGGCTCAAAGAAATAGCGCTGGATAAAAACGCAAAAAAAATGGACGAGACATTGGAATTGGCCGGGTTAAGCCGCGATGAGATACATAAAAAAGCGCAGAAACTGACGGACGCGGTAATAGACAACTATTCCGATTTTCACATACAGACCATAGACAGTTTTTTGGCCAGAGTCATGTCCTGCTCGGTAGACGAACTCAAGCTTCCGCTCGATCCCGACATCACTATGACCTATGATATCCTTATCGACACGGCGCTGTATTCGATGTTTTCGCGGATAGGCAAAAAAGACATGCCCTATGCGGCGATAGACGGTTTCCTGGCGGTATTGCCCGGCACGGGCTCTTATCCATGGAATCCGGTTGAACGGATTAAAGAAATTTTCAGCTGGTTTTTAAATGAGGAAGGCAAAACCAAAGGCCTCCTGCCGGAGCGCGGCGATGCGGATAGCGGGAAAGCGGCGGAAGAAAAATTCGCGCAGGCGCTGAAGTTCTGCATGGGCCTGATAGAGCAGGAGCAGTACGCGGCGCTTATCAAAGACAGTTCTCTCGGGGCGATAGAGAGCAAAAACTTTAAGGATTTTATCGGCAATTACAGCCCGGACTACGGCATATTGAACGGCCAGAAAAGGAAAAAATTCCCCGCCGCATGGGAAAAGGATTTCCCCGTATTGAGCGGGCTTGTCTGCGATATGGCGCAGATGCAGGCGGCTTCCTATTATCATCCGTATATCGGCATTTACAACAGGTTCAAGCTGGAACTGGAAAAAATAAAGCGCGGGAAAACCGACGTCATACACATAAACGACATAGCCAAATGCCTTTCCGCCTATATCGGCCGCAATACCGTTCCCGAGGTTTATCTAAAGCTCGGAGAGCAGATAACACACTTTCTTATAGACGAGTTTCAGGATACGAACAGCCTGCAGTGGGACGTATTGCGGCCGCTGGCCGAAGAAACACTTTCCAAAAAGGGCTCCCTTTTCGTGGTCGGAGATATTAAGCAGGCCGTTTACATGTTCCGCAGCGCCGATTATAAAATAATGAAGGATTTTCTTGACGCCGCCGAAGGCAAAAAATCCCGGGCCGACAATCTGTCGCTTGATTCTCTGTCCTGCGGGCTTGAGCTTGTGAATCTTCCGGTCAACTACAGAAGCGGGGGAGAAATACTTAAATATGTCGACGATTTATTCAAAAACAGGATAAAAAACCGCCCCGCGCTCATAGGCGAAGACATCACGGAACTGACCGTCTTCTCCCAGCAGGCGCAGGAGGAGCGGCGGGAAAGCGGATGGGTGCAGACGCAGGTTATGGAGGACGGCGATTTGCCAGGAGAAATGAGCCTGAAAGAAAGGCTTCTGGACATAGTAAAGAGCGCGAAGGAAAGATTCCGGCTTAACGAAATCGCGATTCTGGTGGCAAAAAACAAAAGGATAGAACAGGTCGCGGCATGGCTCAATGAAGCCGGTATTCCCGTGGCATCCTTAAGCTCGCTGGATATACGCAAAAGAAAGATCATAGCGGAACTGATATCCCTACTGAAATTTCTTGAGAGCCCGTCCGATGATTTGTCGTTTTCAAATTTCATAACGGGGGACATATTCGCCGAGGCGTCGGGGCTTGACCGCAGGCGCCTGCTGGATTTCATTTTTAAATCAAGAACCGCGGACAGGAACGCGCTGTTATACGCCTCGTTTAAAGACCATCCCGTAATGCGGGAATACTGGAGCGTTTTTTTTAGCGGACTTTTCAAGAAAACCGGTTATCTGCCGTTTTACGAGCTTGTTTCGCTTATCTATTCGCAATTCCGGCTGTTTGAAAATTTCAAGGAAGAAAGCGCCTTTCTTGTAAAATTCATGGACGCCGTTATAAAGCTGGAAGCTAAAGGCGCCTCCGACGCAAAGACTTTCATAGAATCAGCGCAGGGGGACGACGAGGACAAAACGGCCGTCTTCTCCATAGGCCTGCCGGATTACATAGACGCCGTGCGCATTATGACTTTTCATAAATCCAAAGGGCTGGGTTTTTCCGCGGTTATTAATCTGATTTATGAAGAACGAGGGGATCATAATCCCATGTATTTTGAAAAAACCGGCGGCCGGATATATGTTTACCACATCACAAAAAAAGAGGCGGAGCTTTCGCCGAAACTTAAAAAAATATACGCATACCGTGAAACGGACGGCAGAGTGCAGGATTTGAACCTTTTATACGTAATTTCCACGCGGGCCAAGCATGAACTCTATAATCTGGTGGTAAAGAAAAAAAGAAAATCCGCTTCCGAAGAACCCAAGCTTACGGACATCCATGCCCCCTTTCAATCTCAGGGAAGCAGAACAGCGCCAGCCCAAAAGACCGGCCGGCCCGCGCCCGCGCCGATAGATATAATACGCGCGCATGCGAAGGAAGACCCCCGCGGATTTGAGGCCGTTAAACCCACTTACGGCAATTATTATGAGACTTCAGAAGGCGAACTCTGCCATGATATCCTTTCAAAAATCGACTATATGGATTACGGCGCGGTCCGGACAGCCGGCAAACTCTATGACCGCTTTGTTTCAAAATACAATTTTACCTTCGATAAAATCAAAATACTCGATAATCTGAATGAATTTCTTAATCTGCCCGAGATCTCGGAGCTTTTCAGCAGGAAAGACGGACGCATAATAAAAACAGAGGCTGAATTTGCGGACAAAAACGGCGCGCTGCTGCGCATGGACCGGCTTGTGATAGATAAAGACAAAATAACAGTTATTGACTTTAAAACAGGAGCGCCGGATACGGAAAAACACAGAGCGCAGATGCGCAATTATGCCGCTATTCTGAAAGAAGCGTATAAAAACGCGGAAGTACGGGCGGTGCTGGCGTATATTGATTTAAAAAAGATAGAAGAAGTATGAAGATGGTAGACGGTAAAAAACAACATGCCTTGTAAAATAATTTTAATCAAATCCTCGGACAGCCTGATAGACGCGGCGGGCGGTTTACTGCTTCGCTCAAAAGATATATCAAACAATATGGCCGTGTTTCCCGGCAAAAGGCCGGGACATTTCCTTAGAAAATATCTGGCGGAGAAAAAGGGTTCGGCCTATGAAAGCCCCCGTATATTTTCCATGGATAATTTCATTGAACACGCCGCCGGCGAACTCGGATTCGGCGGTCCATGCGCGTCCATGCTTGATCTTTCGGCCGTCCTTTACGAACAGCTGAAAACCGAACTCTGCGCCGTCATAGGCAGGAATCCGGAAGAATTGGCTTTGGATTCTTTCCTGCCGTGGGCTTTCAAGCTTATAGCCGGCTTTGAAGAGATAAAAATAGAGCTTAAGACGGCAAAAGACCTTTCGGGGTATGACGAGCTTTTGCCCGAGGATTTTAAGCCCGCGGGATTTTTAAGGAAATTCTCGGTTTTTTCAAAACTTTACGGGGATTTCTACCTGAGTCTTGAACGCGGCGGCCTCCTGACGCGTTCGCTTAAATATGCAAAAACCGCCGAGAATATCGGCAAAACGGATTTTTCGGGATTCGAGAATATAATCTTTGCCGGTTTCTTTGCTTTTACCGGAGCGGAAACAATAATATTAAAGCGCCTCTCGCGGGAAAAAAACGTCTCTTTTATTTTCCAGGACGGGCCTGGCATAAAAGAGCAGGCGCGGTTTCTCGGCGATTTAACGGCAGCGGATTACAAGGAGCCGCGGATACCGGCGGATAAGACGCATTTTTACAAAGCTTCGGACACTCACGGCGAAGTGTTCAAGCTGGCCGAAGTGTTAAGGTCGGCCCCGCCGCCGTCTTCCGGCAGCGTAATAGTATTGCCGTCTTCCGGCGCGCTTTTCCCGCTGATGCATAACGCGCTTGCCGGCATTGCGGATTATAATATTTCCATGGGCTATCCCCTGTCCGCCACTCCCGTCTGCGCCCTGATAGATTCCCTTGGAGACCTGCTTGACAAACGCGCGGACGGGAAATATTTCGCTCCCGGCTACCTTAAATTTGTTTTTCACCCCTACATAAAAAACATTTATTTGGGCAAATCCGCCGAAGCGTCAAGGATAATCTTCCAGACCATAGAGGAGACGCTGTCCCGCCGCATGAACAAATATCTGGAACTTTCGGAAATAGAGACCGACGAAGAAATAATAAACGGCAGTCTGGACAAACTTAAGAGTTACGGCGAAACCGGCATAACCGCCTCCGCCGCGGCGCAGCATATAACCCTTGTGCATAAAACCCTGATCCGGCCGTTTGAAAAAATTAAAGACATAAAAAATTTCGCCGCCAAGCTTCTGGATTTTATATCTTTTATCTCGGAAAACAGCACGGCAAGCCTGCACCGCTACTGGGCTCCTTTCGCCCAAACAGCGATAGAAAAGATAATCGAACTGCAGAACTCTGATATCGGCCGGCAGAGTTTTGAAAACACATCCGCTTATTTCAAACTCTTCGCGGCTTTCATGCGGGACGCCGATTATCCCTTTCCGGGTACTCCCCTGAAAGGCCTGCAGGTTTTGGGTTTTCTTGAAACGAGAAACCTGAAATTCGACACGGTCTATTTTCTGGACGCGAATGCCGGCATACTGCCCTCGGCAAGGAAAGAAGACACTCTTCTGCCTCACTATATAAGACAGGGACTGGGGCTTTCGACATACAAGACGCGGGAGCGGATAGCCCTGTATTATTTCAGCCTGCTCATAGAAGGAGCGAAAACCGCGCATATTTTTTACAAAGACAATGCCGAATCCGAGAGAAGCCCCTTTGTAGAGCGGCTCATCTGGGATATCCAGAAAGCAGGGGGAAAACCCCCGGAAAACGACATCCATTTCAGGGTCAGATTCTCCCAAAACGACCCCCTGCCCGTAGCAAAGAATGAAATCGTCGCGGCGGCTTTGAAAAACGCCGAATTATCGCCCTCCGCTATAGACGTTTATTTAAACTGCGGACTGCAGTTTTACTACAGATATGTTCTGCGTCTTTCGGAAAAAGACGGGATAGCGGATGAAATTCAGCAGCGCGACATCGGAATAATGATGCACGAAATACTGCACAATTTTTTCCAAAAAAAACTCCATGCCCCGCTTTTAATAAAAGACGAAGATTTCGGGCTTATCGCCGAAGAGGCTTTGAAGGTTTTTGATCTGCGGATGAAAAATCACGGCAGCGGCTGCGAATACCTTATCAAACGGCAGATAGAAAGACGGCTGAAAGACATTCTTGTTTATCACAGCCGGGAACTGGCCGGCATAAAAATAACTGCCTGCGAAGTTGAGTTAAAAAGCGAAATACAGACCGCTTTCGGCAAAATCAGGCTCAAAGGCAGGGCGGACAGAATCGACGAAAGAAACGGCTGCGCGCATATCGTGGATTATAAAACCGGCATAAACCCGCGCGCGCCCAACTGGCAGAGGTTCGACATATCGCGCAGAGAAGACTGGCCCGCGGCCCTAAAATCAGTGCAGATGCCGTTTTACGTCATGGCCTGGCTGCAAAACAACGAAGGCAGGTCTATAAACGACGCGGATGCCTCGCTTATGCTTTTCGGGGGGGAAAATATAGAGGAAAAAACTTTATTTTGCGGATACCGCGGCAAATATCCGGATAAAGAAAAAACCATGGCGGGATATCGGCAGGCGATTACCACCCTCGTACAGGAAATTCTGGACATAAACAGGCCGTTTTGCCCCGCGAGGGACGAAGCAATCTGCGGGAACTGTCCTTTTAAGATTATGTGCTCAAGGCAGTGGACGTGATAAAGATGGTAGATGGGAGACGGGAGAAGGTAGACGGAGGAAAATAACATAAGAATGAGGCAGAGCTCTCCTACGCCTCGCCGATGGCGGCCTACGAAGAGACAGGTATCCCTCCCCCCTCGAGGGGGAGGAGGATAAAGGAGGGGGGCAAGTGCAACTTTCAGGTTAGAGGCGCTTCTTTGCTGTTTAACGCTTTTATGTGGTAAACTGCCTATGATAATATGAAGGTCATTGTACTGTTAATTTTTTGTCTGACGACGGCGGCATTAAATCTTAATGCGGGTTCTTCCTGTCTGCTATGCGACCCCGTATGCACCGGAGACGCCCGCGTCAAAGAAGACTGTCTCTGGTGCATGAAGCAGTTATGTCCGCAGCCGCTTAAACGGACGCCCAAAGAGCCGGAGCAGATAAAGGATCAGGAAACCGTTAAAGCTGAAAAACCCGACGATAAAACTGTTTATTTAAACAAAGTAGCGGACATTATGCAGGACGCGGTAAATATGCCCGGCGGCTGTCATAATCCGGCGGCCGTCAATGAAATTAAGGCCGCAAACCGCTGTATAGACATGCTTAAGGAACAATCTGTGCAGGCAGATACGAAATGCCGCGCTGTCTCCGGGAGCGACACTTCCACGCTGGCCGTGTGCTCGGACTGGAAAACGCAGCTGGCAAAATTAAGCTGCAAGTTTCAGCAAAAAAAGGAATTACTGCTGAAAAATAAGCGTTTGGAAGTCCCGGCTCAAGCCCCGGTAAAACAGCATGTCCTGGGCGAAAAAACCGCCAAAGCTGAAAAAAGAGGAAAAGAGAATGTCAAAACGCCGAGGATAAAAATATCCGGAGGGACCCGGCATCCCTTAAAAAAGAAAACAGACGGTATTCAGAACGTGAAAGACTTAAAAAACTGCAAAAAACGGCAGTATAACCTCTGCATGACCACCGCCCCCGCTCCCGGAACAAAGAAATATAAAGATTACCAGGCCGGCTGTATGAAGCAGGCTTCCGCCAGATGCAAAGATAAAAAACGATAATTTTTTTGTTTTTAACCCAAAAGTTTAATAAAATACACTTACGTGCCGGAATTTAAATCATACCTCAAAAGGCAGGATACCCTATGAATAAACGCGTAATGATAATAGACGATGAACCCGCAATAAGAAGAAATCTCACCGTAGGCCTGACGCAGGAAGGGTGCGCATGCACTGCCTGCCCTGACGGCATATCGGCCATACATGAGTTAAACGCCTCGCTTAACAGAGGCGAAAGCTACGATTACCTTATAACCGACATCTTTATGCCGGATATAGACGGCTTGAAGATACTTACAGTCATAAAAAATCAGTTTCCCGACCTGCCTGTGCTTGTAATAACAGGCTTCGGAGACGATTCCCTTAAGGCCGCGGCTTTGGCGGAGCATAATACCGGATATCTTGACAAACCGTTTGAAATACCGGATCTGGTCCGCGCTCTCCAATCGCTGTCTCCGGGGCGGACGCAGCGCTCCTCCTCCGCTGAGCCCGAGAAAGAACCCGTCGCGGCGCGGGAGGCGGTAAGCGCGTATATGACAATACGAATCAAAGACGCTTCCCGCAGCATGGAAATATTCAACGAGCTTTACAATATGGACGGGGTTGCCTCATGCGACGCGGTGCGCGGAGATGTGGATATAATAGTGCTTGCCCATGCTTCCGGCGAGGATAAAATAAAGGCGTTATTCGACCGCGTGAAAACCATAGCGGGCATTGAGGTGGTTTCCACTTCTCAGGTCGAAAGGCCTAAGCTCGACCGCGACGTCAAATCATTCATAGACATATACAAGAAAGCGGCCAAACATCCGGAAACGGAAATGCAGGACAGCAAAGGCACGACCAGTTATATCATCGTGGACATAGACAAAAATGCCATACAGCAGATTTTTACCACCGCGTTCTTTATCAATGAGGTAATTTTTCTCGACGTAATCGACGGCGGCTCAAAATTGGTCGGAATGGTCACCGACAGCCACGCTACCGGAAAAGTGTCGAGGGTCATAGAGAAATTGAATAATATCGACGGCGTTCTCCGCGTGCGCAGCGCCAAAGTCATAAAGATGATGGACACCTGATAATCCTAAAGGAAGCTCTTATGCAAGACACGGATAAGCCTGATTTTACCTACCGGCTCTGGCGTTACGACGGAGCTCAGGGCGAACTCATCCCTTTGCTTCAGTCGGCGCAGGATCATTTCGGCTATATCCCGCGGCGCGCTATCAAGTATATATCCAGCGTGACCCATATACCGGAATCCACCGTATACGGAGTCATTACGTTCTACAACCAATTCCGGCTCCACCCCATGGGCAAACACGTGATACGGCTTTGCGTGGGCACGGCATGCCATGTCTCGGGAGCCAAGTTTCTTGTGGAAACGGTTCAGGACGAGCTTGGAATTGAAGTGGGGGAAACAACGGACGACGGCATTTTCACCTTATCCACGGTGGCATGCCTGGGATGCTGTTCTCTTGCGCCGGTGATGATGATCGACGAAGAAACCCACGGAAGGCTTACTCCGGCGGCCGTGCGCAAGATTCTGCGCGGAATACGCCGCGCGGAGAAGGAAAAAGATGCGGGAACAGCGGGCGAGGTTAAACTTAAAAATGCGTAAAATTATAGTAGGGATGGGAACCTGCGGCCTTTCCGCGGGAGCGCGCGACGTTTATAACACCATGGAAAATCTGCTTTCAAAAGGGCAGCCCGGACACGGATGCGCCGAACTTTCGATAACCGGCTGCATCGGCATGTGCTATCGCGAGCCGCTTGTTGAAATTCGCGACAACGGCAGCCGCATTATTTACGGCGAAGTCAAGCCTGACCGCGCCCGCGAGATAGTGGAAAAACACCTCATACAGGGCAAAATTTTGGATGACTGCGTAGTGTACAGCGAAGACGCCGCCGGCAATGCCGGAGGCGCGGAAAAAGATTTTCTTGCTTTGCAGAAGCGCATAGTTCTGCGGAACTGCGGCATCATTAATCCCGACCTGATAGGCGATTATGAAGTTTCGGGAGGATATCAGGCGCTCAGGAAAGCGCTGCTTGAGATGTCTCCTCCCGGTATAATCGAAGAAGTAAAGGCTTCGGGACTGCGCGGCCGCGGGGGAGCGGGATTTCCCACCGGCCTTAAGTGGTCTTTTGCGGCCGCGAATAAAAGCTCGACCAAATACATTGTCTGCAATGCCGACGAGGGGGATCCGGGCGCATTCATGGACCGCAGCGTTCTGGAAGGCGATCCTCATTCCGTTCTTGAAGGCATGATAATCTGCTCGTGCGCCATAGGCTCGAATTTCGGGTATATTTACTGCCGGGCGGAATATCCGCTGGCAATAAAGCGGCTTACGTCGGCCATTGAAGACGCCAGGAAGAAGGGGTATCTCGGGAAAAACATACTCGGGTCCGGACATGATTTTGACGTGAAAATCAAACAGGGAGCCGGAGCATTCGTGTGCGGCGAAGAAACCGCGCTTTTTGCCTCTATCGAAGGCGAGCGGGGAATGCCGCGCATCCGGCCCCCGTTCCCCGCCGAAAAGGGACTCTGGCAGAAACCCACCAATAATAATAACGTCGAAACATACGCGAACATTCCGTGGATACTGGTAAACGGAGCGGCGGCATATGCCGCGTACGGCACGGAAAAAAGCAGGGGAACCAAGGTATTCGCTCTTGCCGGAAGAGTCGTAAGAGGGGGGTTAGCCGAAGTGCCGATGGGAACCACAATTAATGAGCTCGTATTCGGCATCGGCGGAGGAATAAAGGAAGGCAAAAAGTTTAAGGCGGTGCAGATGGGCGGCCCCTCAGGCGGATGCATTCCGCATACGCTCGGCAATACGCCTGTTGATTTTGAGAATATTCCCAAGACCGGCGCCATTATGGGGTCGGGCGGAATGATTGTGATGGATGAGTCGACCTGCATGGTGGATATAGCGAGGTTCTTTTTGGACTTTACCCAGACCGAATCATGCGGAAAATGCACATTCTGCCGCATCGGCACCCTGCGTATGCTGGAGATTCTTGAGCGGATAACCCGGGGAGAAGGCCGCCGCGAAGACATAGACAAACTTAAAATCCTTGCGGTTCAAATCAAGGAAGCAAGCCTCTGCGGTCTCGGCCAAACCGCGCCGAATCCGGTGCTCACGACGATTCAATATTTCGGCAACGAATACGAGTCTCATATACAGGACAAAAAATGCCCCGCTAAGAGCTGCGGGCTGCTGGTTGAATATTTTATCGACCCGGCCAAATGCAGCGGATGCACTCTTTGCGCCCGGAACTGCGCGTCAAACGCTATAACCGGCAAGCCCAAGCAGCCGCATGTAATAAACCAGGCCGGCTGTATCAAATGCGGCAAATGCATCACCAGCTGCACGTTCGGCGCCGTGCATAAAAAATAGGGGATATTATCCATTAGGAACTTATTATGGCAACCGTTTCAATAGAAATAAATGGTCAAAAGATAAAAGCGGACTCTGAAAAAACTATTCTGGAAATTGTCGGCGAGAATAACCTTGACAAGATACCCACGCTTTGCCACTCGCCGGAACTTAAGCCTTACGGCTCATGCTTTCTCTGCGTAGTGGAAGTGGCCGGACGTCCCAATCTTTTGCCGGCATGCGCCACCCGTGTCGCCGAAGGAATGAGCATTACAACGCGCAGCGAGCGGATAAATAAATCCAGGCGCACCGCGCTTGAATTCCTTATGTCAAACCATTATGCCGACTGCGTTTCGCCGTGCGCGGCCGCCTGTCCCGCCGGAGTGGATTGCCAGGGGTATGTCGCCCTTGCCGCTATGGGGCATTATCCTCAGGCTTTGCGCGTGATAAGAGAGATGAATCCCCTGCCTGCGGTCTGCGGCAGGGTATGCGTTAGAAAGTGTGAAATTGAGTGCCGGCGGTCGGATATAGACGAACCGGTCGGCATAAATAATATAAAAAGATTTGTGAGCGACAGCCCCGGCGCATATGACGATGCGCCGGCAAGAATGCCTTCGCGCGGCAAATCCGTGGGCATTGTCGGAGCCGGACCGGCCGGACTTACCGCCGCATGGTATCTGGGCATAAAAGGATACGACCCTGTTATATACGAGGCCATGCCTAAAGCGGGCGGAATGCTGCGCTACGGCATTCCGGAATACCGCCTGCCTAAAGATGTTATCGACAAGGAAATAGAATATATCAAACGGGCGGGATGCGAGATTAAGACGGACGTTAATGTGGGCAAAAACATTACGCTTGACGGGCTCATGAAAAAGCATGCCGCCGTTTTCGTGGCGGCCGGAGCCATGGGAAGCAAAGGCATGGGCGTAAAGGGAGAAGAAACAACAGCCGGAGTGATGAAGGGTGTGGATTTTCTCATATTAAAAACCGAAAACCGCGAATCCATGAAGGGCATTATTGTCGTAGTGGGAGGCGGAAACACCGCCATCGACGTTGCCCGAACGTCATGGCGGCTCGGCGCGGACAGGGTTATCGTATTATACCGGCGCACAAAAGCCGAAATGCCGGCCGATAAACTTGAAATTGAGGACTGCCTTAAAGAAGGAATTGAAATAATGGAACTTGCCGCTCCGGTCGGCATTGAGTCTGAAAACGGCAGGCTTAAAGCGCTTAAATGCATCAGGATGAAGCTGGGCGAACCGGATTCCTCGGGAAGAAGAAAACCCGTTCCGCAGGAAGGTTCCGAATTCGTGCTTCCGTGCGATATAGCCGTATCGGCCATAGGCCAGGAACCGGTGCTTACCGGGCTTATCGGAGGCGAATGCTCTCCCAAAACAACGAAATGGAATACAATCGCCTCCGATCCTGTAACTATGAGAACGAATGTGGAAGGTCTTTATGCCGGCGGAGACGCCGCAGATGACGGGCCCACGGTAGTTGTGGACGCCGTACGCGACGGCCGCCGGGCCGCGCAGTCCATACATGAATATCTCAGCGGCGAAAAGCCGCAGGACAAACCCTTTGCGGTCAGCAAAAGTTTCTGGGCCAAACCCGGTTCTCCGGAACTTGGCGAGATAAAAGAAGCCGTGCGCCGCGAGGCGCATGAGATAAGCATAGACGAGCGCCGCGGAAATTTCAGCGAAGTGTCTAAAGGTTACGAGTATGAAGACCTTGCTCATGAATGCGGCAGATGTCTTTCATGCGGATGCATTGTTTACGACCGGTGCGATCTGCGGCTTTATGCCGGAGAATACGGCGTAGATATGACCCGTTTTGCAGGCTATGTCCGCAAACATAAAATCGACGACCGCCATCCTTACGTGGTTTATGATCCCAATAAATGCATCCTGTGCGCGCGCTGTATCCGCACATGCGAGCGCGTTCTGCCCATATCCGCTCTTGGTCTGGTGGGACGCGGGTTTAAAACCGAAATGCGGCCTGCCATGAATGATCCTCTTTCCGAGACGAATTGCATAAGCTGCGGCAATTGCGTGTCCGCATGCCCGACCGGAGCTCTTACGGTTAAATTCCCTTTTCCGGGCCGGGCATGCCTGCCGACCGAGGATATCTCCACGCATTGCGCCTTCTGCTCCATAGGATGCGGACTTACGGTAAAACGTACGGGCAACCGGTATTACACCGCTCCCGCCGAAGGTCCGGGTAACTATCTGTGCCGTTACGGCCGTTTCGGAACCGAACTTTTTACGGCCATGCGTCGCATTGCCGATCCCATGGCTCTTGAACAGGGCAGGCACAAAAATATCGCTGTTTCGGAAGCCTGCGCAAAAACGGCCGCCGCATTAAAAAAAACCGCGGAGAAATACGGGCCTGCCTCGGTCGGCGTTTTTGTTTCGCCGGAACTTTCAAATGAAGAAATGTATCTCGCCGCCAGAATAGCGCGAGAAGGCATCGGCACCAACAATATAAGTTCGCTCAGCCTGCTTTGCGCGGATACGGATTCAGGCGCTTTGGACGGCTCGCTGGGATTTACCGCTTCCACCTCGGGAATGGAATCCCTTGACACGGCAGATTTGGTCGTGTGCAATAATACCGACACGCAAAACGAACATCTTATTTTAAGCGTTCAGATCATAAAAGCCGTAAGGGCGGGGGCAAAGCTGATAATCTCCGGGTCGACCGGCGATTCCATGGCCGGTTCGGCTAAAATCCGGTTTGACCCGATGCGCGGACGTTCAGCTCTCCTCTGGAACGGCGTCATACAGGTTCTGCTCGACCGCGGCTTTTTTGACCGAGGCGGCGTTAAGAAGCTGCAGGGAGGCGACAAATTCTTAAGCGACATTTTTGATTATACCGCCTCGTCAATTTCCGATGTTACGGGAGTGGAAGAACGCAAAATTAAAGAGGCCGCGGACTTGATATCAGCCTCTAAAAAGATTGTGTTTGTTCATTGTCCTGACCGGTCTCTTGACCGTTCCCCGGGAGACATAACGGTTCTTGCAAATCTCCTGATTCTGCTTCGTTCAAAAGGGATTGAAGCCGATATAATTCTGCCTTATACCGGAGCAAACGGCGCGGCGATGGAAGTTACAGGGGCAGATCCCAAGTTTTGTCCAGGCAGACTGCCGTCCGGCGCTATGCCCGGAGCAGGCGGCCGGCGCGAGCTTTTCAACATGCTTAAAGAGGGAAAAATCAAAGCCGCGCTTATTATCGGCGAAGATCCTATGCGCGACGATAAAACAGCCTCCTATTTCGGCAATATCGAATTTCTGGCCGCCGCAGACTGGTGTGTGACGGAAACGACTCTTGCGGCGGATATAGTTCTGCCCTGCTCAACTTTTTTTGAGAGCGACGGAAAACGTATCAATTTTGAAAGCGCGCTTATACGCTATACTAAAGCGGTAGAACCGCTCTGCGGCATACCTTCATGGAAAATGCTTGCCGGACTTGCGGAAGCTTTCGCAATCAAAGATATAGGAAAATCATTCGACGCCGTTTCCTCCGGCCTTGACGCGGTAGTGCGGGCCGGCGTCGGCGACTTTGCAAAATTCTACTGGAATACCGGCCAAAAGCGGGGCAAAAGCGCCGTCCAACAGCTGAAAGTCGCGGACGTGCGCACAAAACCAAGCCCCGTTTCGCCTCCCCTTACCATAAGCGGCTACTATAAACGCCGGATAATAGACGTAGGCCGGCATTTCCGCGTGCAGAGTCTGCGCGTATAATGAACATCCATCCCGAAGAAATTTTAGGCCTCATTGAAAAAAGCTTTCCTTATGTCTGCCTGACCGGCGACAACGGAAAGCTTCTTTATGCCAGCCGGATGCTGCTTTCCGAGTGCGGCATGGAATCCGGCGGCATTGAAGAAAAGGATATCTACAGCCTGTCGGCGCGCAATTCAGCGGACCGCATTTCGGCCGCCATGCGCGACGCCCGCGATGCCGGCAAAGCAAAAGCTACGATAGTCCTAGCCGGCACAACCAGCCGTTTCATGGAACTGAATGTAAACCATATCAAGGGGAAAGACGGAGAATTCTTCGTTTTTTTCGGCTCGCACGGCATTACCCTCAGCGCGGCTTCGGAATGGGAAAAAAATGAACGCATAAAGGAACTCTCATGCATCTATGCGGTCTCGGAACTGATTGAAACGTCCCGCACCGTTCAGAATTTTTTTGCGGATCTTCCCAAATGCCTCTGCCAGGGGATGTGTCATCCGGAACAGGCGCTTGTTTATTCCATTTATCAGGGACAGGAATACGGAAATAAAGAGCGTATTGTAAAATATATTAAAACGGACATTATAGTTTCCAGCCAAAACGCAGGGGAAATCAGGGTCGGCTACGACAGGGACGACTGCGGCCTGCTTCCTGAAGAACAGAAGATGATGGATGAAATAGCGCGGGTGCTCAATATTGCGCTGGAAAGAAAATCTCTCCGGGACAATCTTGTTGTAAAACAGAAAGAAGAAACCGAATTAAAAGAAAGACTCGGGGAAATGGAGAAAGAAATAGACGCGCGCAAACAGGAGACCGAAGAACAGCGCCGGAAGTTAAGCGCGGTGAACTCATATTTGAGCCGAATCAACCATGACTGGGAGGAATCAAAAACCCGGCTGGCTACGATATTTGAAGCCATACCCGACAAAGTGGCTCTTATAGACAATCAGCGCAACGTGGTGATGACGAACAGAAAAAACGTCCCCGTGGGCGATAAATGTTATCACACCTTTTTTTCCAAAGACGTTCCATGCAAGGACTGCCGCCTGTCTAAAATAGCGAAAGAAAAGACTCCCATTGCGCTTGAAATCAGCCACGAGGGCATTTTTTACGAGGTCAATGCCTTGCCCATTTTTAATGCCGGGCATGAGGTTGAAGGCATAATTGAATTTTACCGGGACATAACGCTTGAAAAAACATACGAACAGCAGCTTCAGCAGGCCGATAAACTCGCTTCGCTGGGACAGTTAGTCAGCGGGATAGGCCATGAAATCAATAATCCCAATCAGTTTATCAGAGGCAATATTAAAATAATTCAGCAGGCGTTTGAAGGAATTTTGCCGATAATCGACGAATATTACGCGGGGCACCCGGACCTTAAAATCGCCCGGCTTAAATATGCCTTTTTCCGCGAGCATATAATGACTCTCATGAATGACATGGCTCACGGTTCCGAACGCATAAAGGCGATAGTCGACGGACTTAAACGCTTTGCCAGGCGCGACGAGGGCCTGCTCATCGATTCGGTCGACGTAAACACCATTATTGATACGGCCTCGCGTCTGGTTTATAATGAGGTGCATAAATTCGCCGACCTGATCCTTAATTTAACGCCGGCTATTCCGGTTATCACCGGGAATTCGCAGAAAATTGAGCAGGTCATCGTAAATCTCTTTATCAATGCGGGGCAGGCGATGCCGGAAGGCAGACGCGGCTCGATTCACGTAGCCACGCGCGCCGAAGAGGGAAATGTAATAATAGAAGTGACCGACAACGGCAAGGGCATGGGCGAACAGACATTAAAGCGTATTTTTGACCCCTTTTTCACCACGCGGCGCGCGGGGGGAGGCACGGGTCTGGGACTGGCGATAGCTCACAGAATAATAGAGGAACACAGAGGCGGCATATCGGTTACAAGCAAGCTTGACGCGGGAACAACTTTTAAAATTACCCTTCCGGTCAAACCGGCCCAGACTCCGGTTTAACAACCTATGACAATATGAACAGAGTCCTCATAGTTGACGATGATATAGCCGTAACAAATTACCTGATGGTTTTTTTGATGCAGGCCGAAAGATACGAAAGCATCATCGTTAATGATTCACGCGAGACGGAGGGGGTTCTCAAACAGGGCGGATTCGACGCCATTCTGCTTGATATGGATATGCCCAATATCAGCGGCATAGATATTCTGCAGGCCGTTCATGACAAAGGCATCAATATTCCGGTGATAGTCCTCACGGGGGTAAGCGATGTGGATTTGGCCGTGAGGGCGATGAAACTCGGGGCGTTTGATTATCTTACCAAGCCGGTTGATGAAGACAAACTCTTAAAGGTTCTTGAGGACGCCATAAAACACCGCAGTATTAAACAGTCAATAAGCATGCTGCCCGCAAAACCCAGACAGGAAGATTTGATTCACAGCGACGCGTTCGCATATTTTCCCACTCAGGATCCGGCTACCATACGCCTTTACCATGAGGCTGAGCAGATGGCAAACGGGGATTTCTGCATTTTCATCTGGGGAGAACGCGGCACGTACAAAGAAATGCTTGCGCGGGCAATCCACTGTATAAGCGGCAGAAAAAACGGACCGTTTGTGTCGGTCGACGCGGCCGCCCGCGGACTTGAAAAATTCCCCGCCGAATTTTTCGGACAGGCGCGGGACTGGAGCGGAGAGCGGGCAGATGCCCCCGGACTGATTGAGCGGGCTGAAGGCGGAACGCTTTTCCTTGACGAGATAGACCTTCTCCCGATACCGATGCAGGTGCGTCTTAAACGGTTTATACAGTCAGGCGAATTTTACCGGGAAAGTTCAACCAAAATTCAGAAGGGGAATGTGCGCGTCATAGCGGCTTCCCATCACGACCTTGCCCGTGAATATTATAAAGACGCGTTCTCGCGCGACCTCCTTTATCACCTTATGACGAATTCACTGCGCGTTCCCGCCCTTCATGAACGCCGCGGCGATATCCCGCTCCTCGCCGGTTATTTTCTGAAGGAGGAAGCGAAGCAATCGGGGAAAAATATCGCGGATATTTCGCCTGACCTTATTGAATTTTTAAGAAATTATGATTTCCGCGATAATGTCCGCGAACTACGGAGCATCATAGCTTCCGCCGTAATTAATGAAACCGGCGGCATGCTTACCTCAGGGGCTCTTCCCGATTATCTGCGGAAAATGATAATGCCGGAACAAGGCGCCCAGGCGGAAAAATTCTGCCCGCGCAGGCTTATTGAAATTGAGCGCGAATATATCCTCAAAATGCTGGCATATTTCCGCAATGACAAGCCGCGGGCGGCCGAAGCTTTGGGGATGAGCATTGAAGAAATGGAAGCTGTTATGAATGAAAAAGAAAAACCGGCGGCCGATGAATAACATGAACACAGCTGAAAATCACGCCATGTCGAACGAAAAGATGTCGGTCGCTTTGACTTCTGTCATCGCCGCGGTCGCGCTTACTCTGACTAAAATAACAATAGGCCTATGGACGAACAGCCTGGGAATTTTGTCGGAAGCCGCCCATTCGGGATTGGATCTTATCGCCGCGACAATGACTCTGTATGCCGTGAAAATATCAAGCCGTCCGGCGGACGAAGAACACCTTTACGGACACGGGAAAATCGAGAATCTCTCGGCTCTTTTTGAGACATTGCTGCTTTTAGCCACCTGCGGATGGATCATATGGGAAGCGGTTTCGCGCCTGCTGAGTCCCGAAGTGATCGTAAAGATCAATATTTATTCATTCCTCGTGATCCTTATGTCCATAGCCGTTGATTATTCCCGCTCCAGAGCGCTTCTGCGGGTGGCTAAAAAATATCAGAGCCAGGCCCTGGAAGCCGACGCCCTGCATTTTTCAACGGACATATGGTCCTCCCTCGTGGTCCTGCTGGGACTTTGCGCGGTAGGGGCGGGAAATTTTTTCAATGCGCCATGGCTGGCAAAGGCGGATTCGGCCGCGGCGCTCGGCGTGGCCTTTATCGTGCTTGGAGTATGCTGGCGTCTTGCAAAAAAATCCACGGACGACCTGCTTGACAGGGTGCCGGGGGACATGCGCGGCAAAATACGATCCGCGGCAAAAGTCGAAGGAGTGGAAAATGTCAAGCATGTGCGCGTGCGGAAAAGCGGCCCCGAGATTTTTGCGGATGTGACCCTAATCGTGCGCCACGACACCACCCTTGAGACCGCCCATAAAATCGCGGACTGCTCCGAAGCGGCCATTAAGACCGTCTTTGCCGCCGCCGACGTGATAATTCATGTCGAGCCGGCGGAAATCCCCGACGATATTCTTACGGCGGTGCGTATTATCGCCGGACGAAAAGGCCTGCAGGCTCACAGCATGCATATTTATGAGGAGAACGGGCAACAGTCGCTTGATCTGCACATTGAAGTGAACAATAATCTGCGCCTGCGCGAGGCCCATGAACTGGCGAATGAATTTGAAAAGGATTTAATAAAAAACATACCCCGGCTGGCCAATGTGGTAACGCATATCGAACCGGACCGGGAATACGCCAAAACCATCGACACGATAGCGGACGAGAAGCATATCGCCGGCGAGATAGGGCTGTTTCTTTCCAAAGAAAAACTTTCCGCGCAGGCCCATGATATCAAACTGCGCGCCACGAACGACGGGCTGGCGCTGTCTTTCCATTGTTCGGTTGACGCGGACATAAAAATCGACGCGGTGCATAAACTTACGGCCGGACTTGAAAAACATCTCCGTTCTTTTATGCCGGAGTTAAAAACGGTCACCATCCACGCCGAACCTCCGGATGGCCAAAAATCCAAGGAATAAGCGAGAAAGTAATTCAACCCGCCCGACCGGTCTCTGCTGTCTGGACGGTGAAAAGCAAAAACTCCGCTCTCTTACGAGAATGGAGTTTTTGCTTTATTAAGGAGACGGTATAGCGTTAAAAAACTTTTATCTGCTGTTAATACCTTCCGCCCCCGCCTCCGCTTCCGCCCCGTCCGCCCCGCTTTCTGTCAAAAGAAGGCCGTCCGCCTCCTCCGCCGCCGCCGCCGAAACCACCCCGTCCGCCCCCGCCTCCGCCCCGCGGTCCGCGGTCTTCCATCGGCCGGGCTTCATTAACTACAAGAGCCCTGCCTTCAAACATGGTTCCATGCAGACTCTGGGTCGCGGTCGCGGCTTCAGCGTCATTGGGCATTTCAACAAAACCAAACCCTCTGGACTGCCCGCTGTATTTGTCGGTGATAAGTTTTGCGCTGGACACCTGCCCGTGCTTTGCAAAAAGCTCCTGAATTTTGTCTTCTGTTATGGAGAACGGCAGATTCCCCACGTATAGTTTCTTGCTCATTTACTTTCCTCCTCATGTAAAAGAAACCGCAATGTCCAACCGCTATGCTGTTTTCTTATCCCATGATAAAATAACTCGACGATCCTATAAACTGCTATAGGTCTTCAGGTATTATGGCATATTGCACGAGAATGGTCAAATTTTAAGACGGAGACGTAAAATTATGCATCTGAGATAAGCTCCTGCACCTGTCTGCGGAATTCCAGCGGCGCGGTCACTTTATGAAGAGGGTCAATGCCTCCGCCCGTAGCGGTAACTATAACCGTGCCGTAGCCGAAAATCCTGCCGGATATGCCCTGCTTAACCGCTATGCCGCCGATCTTTTTAAGCAGTACCTCCAGCGAATGACGTTTCAAAAGCCCCGTCTTAAAAAAAATACGTTTATTCGTCACTCCGAACTCGGTGGACAGATAATTCATTAAAGACGGCAGGCCAGTCCACAATGCGGCGGGAATACAAAGGTATACGGCCAGATTGAGCCCCGCCGCGGAACCGGCGGGGGCGGCCAGCAAAAAAACCAGCGGTTTGAAAAAAATAATCCAATGAAGCCTTGTTCTGATTATTATTTCTTCGCCTGTCATCAAACTGCGTTCCATATCGCTCCGTTAAACTGATATATCGTTTTTTGATTATAGAAAATATGCGGATGCGGGGTGAAATTTTAATTCCAGACGTTAAAAATAGACTTTAACGCCCAGACTTTCAGCCCGGCTGTCTGCGTTACCGCAATTGTCTTGTCCGCGGCAATCGCCGCCACTGAGCAGGCGTAGACCTTTCGGGTATAATAAACGGCTGAAAGACCTAAACGGACTTTAGGCTATAAGACTCATGCCGTGGAATATGCCTTTTGATACAATCATAGAAAGGCGCATAGGCGGAAGGCGAAAGAAGGTAAATAGGCTGAGTACTCGGAGACTTTAATCATGAAAAAAACCTATATACTGGCGGCGGTTACGGCGCTGAGCATTATAAAACCGGATTTATCTTCAGGCGCGGCAGATTCCCCTTATTTTCCGCTGAAAGCAGGAGCCGAATATCGATATGAACATACCGGCAGTGAATTCACCGGCGTTGAGACCGTATCGCTTAAAATAATCAGCGCGGCATCCGCGAACGATGAAATCCGTGCGACTGTAACAATAGAGTCCGAATTAAACGGCGAAAAAACGTCCGCTCGATCCATTGTAACAGTGAAACCGTCGGGAGTGGAATCGTCGGAAACAATAATTTCCGGAAACACAAGGATGGAATTTCCTCTGCCTCCCGCCAAAGGCCGCCGATGGTGCGACGGCATCGGCTATGCCGATGAAAACGAGATCTCCGCGCTCAATATCAGCGAGGGCGGTTTTAGCGGCTGTATGAAAGTTGAAACGCTGACAGGAGGCGGCGATGCGGGAACGGCATTCCGCATATATTGCCCCGGGACAGGCCTTGTATACGAGCAGGTTGACGGCGAAGCCGTACAAAATATTTTAAAGCTTGTTTCTTTCCATATACCGCAGTAAGAGGCAGCCGGTTTCCGGCAACCCAGATACCCGGCTGCCCAGCCGGATACCACAGCGTAACAGACACGGAATAGGTCGCCGGAGGGAAAACAGAAAAAAGAACAAAAAAATCTTACAGTCAATTTCCTGCTCCCTGTTTTCAAGTTTCGTTCTTGCTGGGCTACCGGGTCGCTGGGTTTGCTGGGTGTCTCGGACAGTTGGTCCGGCCAAAACATTTGCTAATATATATAAAATCTATGGGCATTGGCTCGCGCATGCGCCTTATTTTACCGATACTCGCCACTTCCGCCGTTTTGCTGATTTTGCTAAAACCCCAGCACAGCTACGATCCCGCGCGGACTTACTATGAAAATCCGCTGGTTATTATATCCTCCGGAACCTTTTCGCGCGCCGTCCTTTATAATATGCTTGCAGGCTCGGGACTTAAGGAGCCCGCAATAACGCTTATAGCCCAATCCCTGAAAAAAAACCTGAAGCCGCAAGACATAAAAGCGGAAGATGAATACATCATATCCCATTCCTCGTCCGGAGTATTCCGCAGTCTGATCATAAAACACGGCCTTATGCAGTATTCGGTAGTTCCCGCCGGGCAAAATGCCTTTGACTGCTATGCTTCAAAAATACCGCTTACGATTATCAGAAAAACAGCCGCGGGGAAAATAAGCAATTCGCTGTGGGAATCAATGATTGAAACAGCCTCTCCTCAGATAATTCTTGAATTTGCGGATATTCTGGCATGGAAAATAGATTTTCTCACGGAACCCAGAAACGGAGACGCTTACAAATTAATATGGCAGGAAAAACATACTCCGGAAAACAAAATCGTAGAGACACAGATATTAGCCGCTTCATATGAAGGCGCCGAGGCGGGCGTGGAAACAGCGGTTTTATTCGAGGGGGGGTATTACGACGAAAAAGGCGAATCGGCCAAACGCATGTTTCTCAAAGCCCCTTTAAGCTACAGAAGGATTTCATCCCATTTTTCAAACAAACGATTTCACCCCATACACAGATATTTCAGGGCGCATCACGGCATAGACTATGCGGCTCCGAGAGGCACTCCTGTTTCGGCGGTTGCGGACGGATTGGTGTCATCGGCCGGCTGGAGGGGGGG
>CAZFMJ010000011.1:0-28516 GCA_964520045.1 uncultured Elusimicrobiales bacterium
ACTCGGCTCAGGCCTGGGCCTCCAAATGTTGCGTAATTTCTTTGTCGCAACACTAAAGCATAAGGCAAATGGGAGACGGCAGAAGGCAGATAGACGAGGTAAAACAAAAATCAAATTTGTTGTACCGTCTACCGTTTACCGTCTTCCATCTCCCATCTTTAACTGCCTAAATACCCGTTACAACGTCCGGCGGCCTAAAACTCCGATGACCAAAGTCAATGCAATTCCCATGAGCGCGCCGGCTTTTGAAAAATCAAGAATCCGCTTCTTGCGCAGATAAACGATATGCCCGAGCCACAAAACAAGAAAAGGCGCCCACCAATAGCCCGGCAAAAGCAAAAATCCCCAGAGCACGGTTCTTTCCACCATAGCTATATATTTTTCGCTTGAACCCGGGAAATCGGTTCCGTAAAAATCCTTTTCAATAAAATATATCAGAACCGTCATCGCATGCGTTACCATCACAAAGAGCGCGGCAAGAATAACCCACTTTTCGGGAAAAACAAAGCCGTTTTCAGTAAGGGTAAAATCCGGAGAAATAAAAAATATCGCAAAAAAATGAATAAGCTGGTCAAACATAAAACTTGCGGTATTATCCGAGCCGCTGCGTTTGCTTAAAACATAAACACGCCATTCATCCTCAAGCAGATGAACAAAGATAAGCAGCAAAAGGCACATCCAGCCTCTAAGCTTTATACCACCAGCGTCAATCCATACAAGATTGAGATACGGCAGAGTCAGAATAAGGGATACCGCAAGATGTATTCCGCAGTGGGAAAGCATTCCCCAAATGCTTTTTCTTTTCCACTGATTCATAAAATTAGACTGAAGCGTGAAATCAGCTATTAAATGCGCAAGAATAAGCCGCCAGAATATAAGCATAATTAACAAACCGGAAGATGGTAAAAGGTAAACGGTAGAAGGTACAACAAATCTTTCTCTCCGTTTTTTCTTTTCCGTTTACCGTTTACCGTCTACCATCTCCCGTCTACCTTCCTCTATTATTTGGCCGTTAAATTAAACACTCCGTCCCAGTCCTGCGGCGGAGGTATGACCATATAATCTTTGGCTATGCGCAGATAAAGCTGAGATGGAGCATCTCCGGGCACGGCCTCAAGCGCGGCCTTAAATGATTTTTCCGCCTTCTCAAATTCGCGCTTATAAAAGAAGTCGGTTCCTTCGGAATATCTTTCAAGCAGGCTTTTTGCGGATGGGGAAAGTTCGCCTTTCTTTGCAAGAAGTTCGTAAACGGTTATGGGTATCGCTTTGCCAACCACCCGCACTCTGCCGAGCATTCTTGCATCCACCTTGTCTTTCGCCTGCGAATACGTGGCTTCGCTTGCCATTATTCTGCTTCCGAAATATTTATTAGCGCCCTCCAGTCTTGAGCCCAAATTCACCTCATCGCCTATAACGGTGTAGGAAAACCGCGTGTTTGAACCCATGTTTCCCACCACCATATGGCCGGAATTAAGCCCTATTCTGACCGCCGGTTTTTCGGGAACGCCTTCGGGAAGCTCTTGATTCAGCCGGTTTACGGCTTCTATGCATTCTATAGCGGAATAACAAGCAAAAGTCTTATGTTCTTTCTGGTCAAGAGGCGCGTTCCAGAAAGCCATTATGCAGTCTCCGATATATTTATCCACCACTCCGTCATGCTTTAGTATCACGTCGGTAAGCGCGGAAAGATATTTATTTAAAAACATCGTGAGTTTTTCAGGGTCCATTTTTTCCGAAATAGTCGTAAAATGCGCTATGTCCAGAAAAAATACCGTCATATCCCGCTTTTCTCCGCCCAAAGCAAGTTTGGAGGGGTCTTTGGTTATAACATCAACCACTTTGGGGGAAAGATACTGGCCGAACGTGTTTTTTATCCATTTTTTCTCTTTGCCTTCGGTCATGGCTTTATGCACGATAACAAACAAAAACGAGCCCAAAAGAGTGAATGACGGAAGCACAAAATCCATTCTTATTCCTTTGGAAAACAAGACAAAATTAAGAATAAGATATCCGGCAAAAACAGCTAATGCCGTCACAGCGCCGGTAAGCGGAGATATTTTTCTTAAAAAAACGGGCATCCATATAAAAATCAGCACGACCAAAACCACCCACCCCGCGCCCGCGAATTTCATAAAATCCCCATGCAAAAGATTGTCCAGACTATTGGCGTGAAGTTCCACTCCGGGCCATGCCGTTAAAAACGGGGAAGGATAATGATCAAATGCGCCCACTACGGTAGCTCCGATAAATACTATGCCGTCTTTTATTCTTGCGCGTTCTTCCTGAGAAAGGTTTCCCTTGATAATATCCACGACCGAAATATGCTGATAAACGGCATCGACATATTTATGAGCGCTGTCTTTTGAATCGCTCCACCCCGGATGCTGTAAAAACATGCCCAGTTTCCTGTAATTAATCCATACAGGCTCCGACCAATCCGCCGAGTCGTACAGCTCTTTTAATGATTTTTTAATAAAGCTTGCATAGACAGCGGCATTTAAAACAGCCAAAGGCATGCCTTCGCATTTTATGCAGGCTCTGCCGTCCGTATTTTCTCCGGAATAAAGCACGCGTGAGTCAAAAAGCACAAGCTTTCTTATGTGCCCGTCGCTGTCTATGGTCCCTTCTACATTCGGATGCGCCACATACTGACTGGCTTGGGCCAGCCCTGAAATAGGCATCTGCCTGCTGCAAAGAGCCGAGCCCGATACATTTTCCGTTATAATCGGAGACAGCTGTATAACATTCCCGGCCTCTCTTGTGGCATTTACAAGCTCAATATCATTGGTTTTATCACGTTTATCGGGATCGACAAACAGCACATCCATTCCTATCGAAGCCGCACCAAGCTTTTTAAGGCTCCGTATAAGCTGGGCGTGATATTTTCTGGGAAAAGGCCATCCAAATTCATTTATACTATCCTGATCTATGGCCGCTATGGATATTTTAGGGTCGGGGTCTTTCGGCGTTATCATAAGGAACAGGGTGTCATGCCATTTATGCTCCAACCCTCCGTCTAAACCCAGCATATAGGCGGACAAAGTAAAAAGGGTAAAAACAATTCCGAATGTATAAACCGCCCTGGCGCTTTTGTGCGAATCCGAACTTTTTTTTGCCATAAACAGCCTCCGATTATTTTAAAATTGCCTACTAATTCTATTAAAAAGAAAACATCGTGTCCAAAAAGAGGGGAGACGGTAGATGGGAAACGGGAGACGGTAAAACAAAAATAGATACTACTTTTCTTCGGCCGAGCACTTGTCTCTCTGAAGCTTTAGCGTAAGGGGAAGCTCTACAGCTACCGTACTCTATTCAATCTCCCCTCTTTCATTTACCGTCTACCATCTCCCGTCTACCTTCTGCCATCTTTATAGGTATCTTAAATATAAATCTGCTTCCCTTGCCGAACACCGATTCCACCCATATCAGCCCGCCGTGCAATTCTATTATTTTTTTGCATATGGCAAGCCCCAGCCCGAAACCCTTATTGGCAAAATTCCCGCTTTTATTATTTTCGCTCGTCACCGCGGCGGCGTCCAATTGCTTGAATTTGTCAAAAATGAATTTCTTTTTATCCTCCGGAATCCCCGGCCCGGTATCTGAAACCGTCACATGGGCGTATTCATCCGCGGATGAATACGCCGCGGCGACTCTTCCGCCGGAAGGCGAAAATTTCAAAGCGTTTGAAAGCAGATTATTCACAACCCTTTCCAGCAAAGCAGCGTCTCCCTCAAAAAACGATTCTTTTACTTTCGTATCAATTTCGAGTTTTACGCCTTTTTCCTCAAAAGACGGCAAAAAAGGCTCCGCGCAAAGCCTGAGAAATTCTTCGGGGTTTATTTTGGAAACCCTCAGGCGCACGCTGCCCGCCTCCATCATGGCCATATCAAGCACATCCTCTATAAGCGAAAAAAGCCGGCCGCTTTGCCGCTGCAAGGCGGAGACATATTCTCCTTCCTTCGGCATGGCCGAACAGGAATTTTCCAGCAGCTTCAGATATCCCTGCATCCCCAGCACGGGGGCGCGCAAATCATGCGCCACTGAATGAAAAAAATCCTCTTTCATCAGATCAAGCCTGCGTTCCAAAGTTATATCGCGCATCACTATAAATACGCCCGGCTCGTTCTTGCCTTCGGAAAAAACCTGCGCGCTCACCCTGAAAAACCTGCGCCTGCCGTCCGCTGTATCAACCCTTCGACTTGCGGACGGAATTTGTCCTCGCTCAGGGTTGATACTGCGCAGCGCTTCCTCCCCCGCCTTAGAAGGCGGGATTTGCGCACTGTCGAATGTATCAAGCTCTATTATCTCCGATTGAGGCCTTCTCTTAGCCATGTCGCGCGCAAAAACAGCCATGCTCCTCCTGCGCGACGAAGAATCGTCCCCGGCCTGTTCCGGAGGACCGGACAGCGCATCCATGGCGGAGGCATTGGCATACGACACCTTTCCTTCCATATCCGCAAGGATAAGGCCGTCGTTCATAAGTTTTATCAGAAGATCCGTCTTTTCCTTTTCCTGCAGCACGGCGTCCAGCTGAATGCCGTGATATTTTTTCATTTCCGCCATCATGTCGTTAAAAGCTTTCACAAGACCGGCGAATTCTCCGAACCCGGATTTTTCATCCACAGGCATGGAAAAATTATTAAGGCTGACGCGGCGCGCGCCCTCCGACAATTCCATTATGGGCCTCACCAGCCGCCTGCTTGCGGACAGAGCCGCAAAATAAGACGCGGTGGCTATCGCCAAAAGAAAGAAAATAAGAAGAGACGTGGTAAATCTAATGAACCAGAATGCCTCATCGCGTCTCTGCAAAGTGACGACGAAAAGATTAAAACCCCGCACTTTTTTGAATGCGCCCACAAAAACTCCGTCCCTGGCGGAAATATACTCGCAGCGGTCTCTGCCCGAATAAAGCATTTCCTTTATAACATCCGCATCGGCCGGGAGCGGAGCGTCATCCGCGAACCGAAACAGCCTGCCGTAGGGATCGGAAAAAAACACGCGTCCGGTAACGCCTATCCTCTGTTCCCTTATATGCTCCCATAATCCGGAAAAACCGGCGATGATAAAGGCATACCTTCCGTCTTTAAGCGGCACCGCCACGGCGGCGACAGGCACGCCCCACAGGGAATCGAAATCGCTCAAGGCCACTTCTTTTGTCTGTTTCGCGCGCAAAAAAACGGGATCGGCGGACAGATCCAAAACGCCGTATTTTCTGACAAGACGCTGCGTTCCGACCTTGAATATTTCCCGGCCTTTGCGGTCAATAACCGCAATAAGCAGAAAATCGGGATTTGCGGCCATAGTTTCCCTGATTACCGTTTCGGTTCTGCTTTTCGAAACGATCGAAGAAGGTTTTTCCAGTTCTTCCGCGAAGGCAAGTCTCCGGCGCAGAATTTCAAAATTCTGCCCCGTGGTGTCAGCCGCCATCTTTGACGCGCTGGCATGCAGATTCATGATGCTGGATTTTGCCGAGGATTGGTAATAAAAAAGCAGGGCGCCCGTAGGGATTATGGGAGCAAGCCCTACCGAAAAGATAAGCAGTAAGAGACGGTGAAAGAGTGTCACTTTATAGTTTTCGTTTTTTTAAGGCTTCGATGAGCTTCTGCACTATTTCGTTCAGATCTCCCACAATCCCGTACTTTGAAACGTTGAAAATGGGCGCGCTGGGATCTTTATTGACCGAAATTATCACGTCGGAAGATTTCATGCCCACGATATGCTGAACGGCTCCGGAAATGCCGCAGGAAAAATAAAGCTTAGGCGAAACCGTCGTTCCGCTTTGGCCGACCTGATGCGGTTTTGGTTTTAATCCCATGTCTACGGCGGCCCTTGACGCCCCTACGGCCGCGCCCAGCAAATCGGCAAGATCTTCAAGCATTTTGAATTTATTTTTGGTCTTTACGCCTCTTCCGCCCGAAACTATTATTCTGGCCTCGTCAAGTTTTTTCGCGCCGGGAGCGACGGTTATTTTGCGCTCCAGAACTTTTACCCTTGCCAGATTTTTATCCAATGCGATATTCTCGCGCACGATCACCGCCCTTGCGCCTATTTTAGGCTGGTTTTTTTTCATCACATTCGGCCGCACCGTAGACATCTGCGGTCTTGTGTTGGGACAAAGGATATCGGCCATAATGTTCCCGCCGAATGCCGGACGGGTTTGAAGGAGAAGCCCGTCTTTTATGGAAAGTCCGGTGCAGTCGGCGGTAAGACCGACATCCAAAGCGGCCGCTATGCGCGGGGCCAGGTCCCTGCCGGTTATAGTGGCGGGGTAAAGCATTATGCTGGGTTTATGTCTTGTTATGAGGGATATTATGACCGTGGAAAAAACATCGGTATTATAGTCCGCAAGTTCCGGATTTTCGGCCAGATACACTTTATCCGCCCCGTAAGACGCGATTTCATCGGCCAAACCGGCCACATTGTCGCCCAAAAGGACCGCGCAGAGATCTTCTTTAAGCTCCTCCGCCAGCTTCCTGCCTATTGAAAGAAGCTCATGGGTAACGTCGCGCACCCGCTTTTTTCCTTTGTGGTGATGTCCGGCATGAATCTCCGTGGTCTCGGCAAAAATCCATACTCCTTTAAATCCCGAAAGACCGCCGGCCAGCTCTTTTCTCATTATAGAGACGGCCTCAACGGGGCACACCTGAACGCACGCTCCGCAGAGGGTGCATGCTTCATTTACCCTGGCCAGTTTGTCTATTACCTGAATCGCCGCAAACGGACAGACCGTCACGCATCTGCCGCAGCCCGTGCAAGTCTTCAATATTTCTATCATAATTAAATGAATTTCTCCCGCTCAAGAATTGAAATAATTTTATCACAAAGCTCTGAAGCGCTTCCGCGCAGAATTTCGCCCTTCTCCCTTTGCGGCGGCGGATAGACCCTGTTCACCTGGGTAGGCGAACCTTTAAGCCCTGTACATTCGGGATCGGCTCCTATTTCAGAAGCAGACCAGACCTCAAAAGGCTTTTTTGCCGCCCCGAGGACAGCCGGCAGGGATGGATACCTTACGACAAAATCAGGCGGGGTTATCATGGTGCACAGCACCGGAAGTTTTGCCTCAACTATTTCATAGCCGTCGTCTATAAGCCGTTTTGCCTTGATTTTTCTGGCGTGGACTTCAACGGTTTCACAGTATGTTATCTGCGCGATCCTCAGCTGCTGGGCGACTCCTGGTCCCACCTGCGCGGTGTCTCCGTCTATAGCCTGAAGCCCGCAAAAAATTATATCCACCCGCCCCATTTTCTTTATGGCCCGCGAAAGAGTATAGGACGTCGCCCATGTGTCGGAACCGGCAAATGCCATATCTGAAACAAGTATGCCTTTGTCCGCCCCGAGCGCAAGGCCCAGCTGTATGACGCTTTTTGCCTGAGGAGGCCCCATGGACAGGACCGTCACTTCACAGCCGGCATGATGCTTCTTTATTTCAAGGGCGGTCTCCAAAGCAAAATGATCAAAAGGATTTATTATGCTGGGCACTCCGGCCCTTATAAGAGTGCCTGTCTCCGGATTGACCTTTACTTCGGTTGTGTCGGGAACCTGCTTTACGCAAACAGCGATATTCATATTTTATTCCTCACCTGCTTTTGAAAGTCTGGCTTAATTTGGAAGATACTATGTCCATATCCGCTATGGCGCCTTTCTGTTTTTCCTGTATGCTCTCAAATCCTATTTTTGAGGCGATATCCGTATCTCCCGAGCCTGCCCCGTTGACAAGGCTTATGCCTTCAGCCGCGGTTATAAGCGCCGCCCGCCTGGCATAAAGACGCGACATAGCCGTCCAAGCCTGCCTGTCAAATTTTATAAATTCGCTGTATTTCTGTCTGGAAGAGCTTTTTGCAAAAACCGCCGCAGTTTCACACAAAGCGATAAGCTTTCCCAGGCAGAAAGAGGCATGCTGGTGCCTGGTAAGCCTCTGAACTCTGCATTCTTCCAATATTTGAGCAAGCGCGCGCAGAGCGCACGCCGCACAATCCGCCCCGGTGTCGGGACAGGACGAATAAAGCGTATCCATTTCCGAAGCCATGTCCGAATAATATTGTCCTCTGGATTTAAGATGCTCCTGCCACCTGCCGCGGAAAATAGTCATCTCCATAATTTCGTTTGTTCCTTCGTATATGCAGGTTATCTTAACATCCCTTTTTATTTTTTCAACCGGAAAATCTTTGGTATACCCATAACCTCCCAAGGCCTGTATGGAATCTTCCGCCGCGCTATTGCCCGCTTCCGTGGCGGTATATTTTGCTATCGCCCCCTCGGTCTGAAGTCCATGCCCGCCCTCATCTAATTTCAGCGCCGTTTCCTCTATAAAAGCCCTTGCCGCTTCAAGTCTGACCGCATTCGGCACTATGAGCTTATGCGTATATCCCTGTTTCTGCGAAAGGGGGCCTCCGGCCTGTATTCTTTGCTGGCTGTAGCGCACGGCCGTCTCAAGCGCCTCCCACCCCGCGCCAAGACCGAAAGCGGCCACCATAAGCCGGGTATAGCCGAATACGGCCTGCGCCTGCATAAGACCCTGCCCCTCAACGCCGCCGATAAGATTCTCAGCCGGAACATACACGTCATCCAAAGCAAGACCTGCCGTATTGCTTAATCTTATGCCGTGCTTATCCTCGTGCTTGTTCGCGGAAAAACCTTCGGTGTTTCTCTCCACAAGAAACCATGACGGCCCGCCGGGAGCCAGCGCAAGCAGAGTATATAAATCCGCAACGCCGCCGTTTGATATCCACTGCTTGTTGCCGGTAATCCTGTAGCCGGCGATACCGCCGTTTTTAAGCACATGCTCCGCCCGCGTGGTCAAAGCCACAAGGTCGCTTCCGGCATCAGGTTCGGTGGCCGCGTATGCCACAAGAAGCCTTTCATTTGCGATTCTGGCCATCCAACGGCGCTTTTGCTCTTCTGTGCCTCCGACCCGTATCGGATCCGACCCAAGGAAAGTGGCGAATACAGAGGTGGCTATTCCCAAGTCGATTCTTGCAAGCGCTTCGCATATGCTGTAAATATCAAAACTACCCCCCCCCAATCCGCCGTATTCAAGGGGAATCATAAGAAGATGCAGGCCGAGAATCTCCGGGTCATACATTTCTCTCAGTATTTTTTCCGGAAACTCGTTGTCTCTGTCATGCTCGCGTATAAAGTCAAAAGGAATTTTGCGTTTGGCATATTCCTTAAGACTGTCGAGCATCAAACCCCGCGTAATAGTATCCATGCTTGCCATAAAATCGCTCCTGCCTGCTATGTCTCCGGTTGTCCGGCCGCCTAGCCGTCCCAAACAATCCTTAAATGCAGCGAGTTTGGGGCGGTCCATTCTCAATGCTTTGGTGGAAAGAATGGGCCGTCTCGCTGTCCAGCCGTTTCCCTTCCGCTGCCGCTGTTTACATTATCCTATTCTTTATATAGACAACGCAAATTCCGGACAAAAAATATTGCCCGAATCCGCAAATAAGGATACAATTGGGAATCATGAAGATCTTTTATCCGTGTTTGCTGTTTCTTTTTTTCTGCTGCGCGTATTCCATGCATGCCCAGGAATTTTTGCCGCCCGAACCCCGACAGCCCGCGGCGGCGGCCGCGGACGATAAAAACTATCAATTCGACGAAATACGCAGCCGTCTTATAACCGATATGTTCTTTGCCGGCGAACTGGCCGATAAAATAATAGACGCCGGCGGACAGGACATGCTGATATCTTCATCCCCCGACGACACCCGCTCTGAAATCAGAACGAAACTTATACTTTGGATACGGGCAAACCCGGATGAAGCCGCTAAAATCTGCCTGTATATAAAAGAAACCGGCTCGCTTGCGCAGCCTAAAATAATGGAAGAACCTTCAAAGAAAATCTGGTGGGAATTTATGCCCCATTTTCTTGCCATGACGCAGGATTTATCCGAAGCGGCAAACCGGTCCGGAATAATAAGCGAGGATCTTTCGCTGGCGGGAAAAAGAATATTTGAGGGGCTGCCTTCGAAAAACCTGCTGGCAATCGACAATCTTGAGCCTGCCGGCTCTTTACCCGTCAACGCTTCGGTAAAACCGGCAGCCGCGCCGGGCAATATTCCGCAGGCGCAGGCCGGACCGGCGCCGCTTTCAAAAACGCCGGTCCTTTCGCAGCTCAACTGGACATTAAACAAAACGACCCTGAAAAAAGAGCAAAAACTTGCGGAACAATGGCTTTATGAACTGAACAAAGAACTGCGGTTTCACCGGACAAAAGAAAAGGACAGACAAAAGGTCCCGGGCAGGTCCGCCCCGGACCCTGCCGATCCTCTGCTTAAGGAAAGACAGAAAGCCATAGAAAAAGCTTCTGCCGCATGGAATGATTTTATCGCAAAATCTTCGCTGTTCGCGGGCAGAATAAAAATACAGCGGACGGAGGCGCTGGACCTTGAAAAAACCAGACTGGCTCTGCGCTGCGCCGTATCAAAATGCAGAATTCTTTCAAGAGCGTATTCCGCGAAATCAAAAACCCGCCTGCTTGAAAACACAAAGCCTAACGTGTTCGACAGGCGGCTGGGCGAAAACTATTCACAACAGGGGAAAAAGCTCATAGAAGAAGCCTCTGCTCTAAGCGGAAAATATTATGAAATTTCAAAAGACCTCACCCCGGAAAATTTCCGATCCGGAAACATTTCGATGAGACTTGAAGAACTGCGGAGAGATGAAGAGCAATGGACGGCCGGAGCCGCATCATTTATTGAAATTCAGGGGATTGCCGGCGATTTGCGCCGGCTTGAAACCTCGTGCTTTTTTGACAAAATGATGGAAAAGATAATTCTTAAAAAATATCCGGCCGCTTCATATTCAAAAAATTCAAAAAAACTTGAAACATATAAAACGCTTATCATTTCCGCCGCCGAAAAACTGGCGGAGGGAGATTACGCAAAAGCGCGGGGAATTTTTACCGGAGCGGATTATGAAATGCATCCCGGCATAGCCGCGATCGCCATTCAAGCCGGAAATATCCGCTCTCTCATAGCGGCAGCCCGCCTGGCATCCCTTAAAAACTGCAATATGCAGGCTGTTTTCTGGAATAACCTCCTGTATCCGCTTGATGTCGCGGAACTTATCAAAAATTAAGACTCTTTTTTTGATATAATCAGACGATAGGCCTGAAGGGCGATTATGGTCTTAGAGTCCTTTATTGCCCCTTTTTCCACAAGCCGCAGGGCGGTTGAAAAAGGAATCAGTTCAACTGAAAGGAATTCATCCTCGTCGGGACAGCTTTCAGCCGATTTTAAATTCTGCGCAAGATATATGTGCAGTATCTCGTTTGAAAACGCGCAGCACGGCCAAAAAGTTATAAGCCGTTTTATTTTTCCGGCCGTATAGCCTGTCTCTTCCAGCAGTTCCCTGCGCGCTCTTTGAAGCGGGTTGTCTTTTTTATCGTGCAGTTTGCCCGCGGGAATTTCCCATGTCACTTTTCCTATGGGATGCCTGTACTGGCGCACCATAACGACCTGGTTTTTGCCTGTTATGGCAAGCGCCGCGGCGGCGCCGGGGTGGTCAAGATATTCGCGCACCGCCGCGCGGCCGTTGGGCAGAATTACATTGTCCGCGCAGAAATTTACGGCGGAGCCGCGATACACTGTTTTTTTGAGCAGTTCTTTTTCCTTTAGTTTTATCTTTGTGGACATATCCTCATTATATGAAATCAGCCGGATTTATCCATCTTCACAATCACTCGGATTATTCGCTTCTTGACGGAATGCTCAAGTTTGCCGACGACAAAGGCCATCCGTCTGAATTTCTTAAGTCTCTGGCGGCAAAAAAAATACCGGCCGTCGCGGTGACCGACCACGGGAACATGTACGGCGCCGTGGAATTCTACATGGCGGCTTCGGAAATGGGAATACGGCCGATAATCGGCTGTGAGGTGTATATCACCAAAGGCTCAAGAACAGACCGCACCCCGAAAAGCAGAGAAGACACAAGCCACCTGACTCTTCTCGCCAAAGACAGCGAGGGATACCAAAACCTGATGCTTTTGGTTTCGAAAGGATTTACGGAAGGCTTCTACTACGACCCGAGAATAGACAAAGACCTGCTTTCAAAACACCACGAGGGGCTTATAGCCCTGTCGGGATGCATAAACTCGCACGTGGCAATTCCCTGCCTTGAAAACAACATAGAGTTGGCCTGCCGGCAGGCCGCGGAATACCGCGATATAATGGGCAATGATAATTTCTACATAGAACTTATGGACCACGGCCTTGAAGATGAAAAAAAGGCTATTCCGGGCCTGCTGGAAGTATCCAAACGCACCTCAATCCCCGCCGTGGCCACGAATGACTGCCACTATCCGCACAAAGAAGACTGGGAGGCGCACGACGCCCACATCTGCATTTCAACGGGATCGTTTATAGACGACCCGAAAAGGCTGAAGTTCGGAAGCAATGAATTCTATTTCAAAAGCCCCGAGGAGATGATAAAACTTTTTTCATACATGCCGAAGGCCGTTTCAAACACCATAGACATTGCGGAAAGATGCCACGTGAAAATAGCCACAGACAAGCTGTTTCTGCCGCATTTCGACGTTCCCGGCAATTTCCGCGGATTGACGGTTGACGAGTATCTTGAAAAACGCTGTCATGACGGCCTTAAAATAAAACTCGGCGGCGATATCGCCGCGAATTACGCTGAACGGCTGAAATACGAGCTTTCCGTTATAAAAAAAATGGGATTTTCAAGTTATTTTCTTATCGTCGAAGATTTCATAAACCAGGCCAGAAAAATGGACGTTCCGGTCGGGCCCGGCAGGGGAAGCGGAGCGGGCGCGCTCGTGGCCTATTCTCTCGACATCACGAAAATAGACCCCTTGGCGCACGGGCTTCTTTTTGAAAGATTTTTAAATCCCGACCGCAAAACGATGCCCGATCTGGACATAGATTTTTCGGACGACGGAAGAAGCAAGGTTATTGATTATGTGAAGGAGAAATACGGGGCGGGCAATGTGGCGCAGATAATAACCTTCGGAACCATAAAGGCAAGAAGCGCCATAAAAGACGTAGGCAGAGTAATGGGCTTTCAGATAGCGGAAGTGGATAAACTCGCAAAGATGTTCCCTTCGGTACAGGATATCACGGTTTACAAGGCGCTTCACAGCATACCCGAGCTTAAGGAAGCGGCGAAAGACCCCAAAGTAAAAAAACTTTTTGAATTAGCCCAGAAAATAGAAGGGCTTAAGAGGCACACCAGCGTGCATGCCGCCGGCACGGTTATAACCAAAGAAGCGGTGCTTAAATACACTCCGCTGGCGAACAGAAACACCAAAAATATAGTGACCACGCAGTACCAGGGCGAAACCCTGACCAAACTCGGCCTTCTTAAAATAGATTTCCTGGGACTGCGCACTCTCACGGTCATAAAACATACGATAGAGCTTGTCCGCCGGCGTTCCAATCCCGCGCTGGATATAGAAAAAATACCGCTTGACGACGCAAAAACTTTCGACCTCCTGTGTTCGGCAAAAACCATGGGGATATTCCAGCTTGAAAGCGACGGCATGCGCGAACTTATCAGAAATCTCAAGCCTAGCATCTTCAGCGACATCTCCGCGCTTGTGGCTCTTTACAGGCCGGGCCCCATGCAGAGCGGAATGCTTGACCTGTTCGTGGAGCGCAAGCACGGCAAGCAGAAAATAGTCTATGACCATCCGATGATGGAGCCTGTGCTTAAAGACACTTACGGAACGATCGTGTATCAAGAGCAGGTTATGGAAACGGCAAAACGGCTGGGCAGATTTTCGCCTGGCGAAGCCGACAGCCTGCGCAAAGCCATGGGCAAAAAAAACCCCGAAGAAATGGAGAAAATGCGCAGTAAATTCACAAGCGGCTGTAAAGAAAACGGCATACAGCAGAAACTGGCCACAAAAATATTCGACCAAATGGCGCAATTCGCGGGTTATGGATTCAACAAATCTCATTCCGTGGCCTATGCCCTGTTATCATACCAGACGGCATACCTTAAAGCCAATTATCCGCTTGAATTCATGACGGCATTGCTGACAAGCGAAATCGGACACAGCCCCATCGGCGCCGAAGATAAGGAAAATAAGCTCGTAACATATCTTGATGACACAAAAGAAATGGGGATAAACCTGCTTGCCCCCGACGCGCAGACTTCGTTCAGCAATTTCGCCATAGAAAAAGAAACTGGCGGACGGGAATCGATCCGTTTTGCGCTAAGCGCCATAAAAAACATCGGGACCGAATCGGTTGACGCCATAGTGCTGGCAAGACAAAAAGGCGGCTGTTTCAAATCTCTGCCGGACTTCTGCCGGCGCATTGAGCAAAAACACGTAAACCGGAAGGTTATCGAATCATTAACAAAATCCGGCGCCATGGATTCGCTTTATGCCGGACTAAAGCCGGAAGAATCGCGCGCAAAAGCGCTCGCCGAAACAGAAGGCATCATTGAACAGGAAAACAGGGTAAGACAGGAAGTGGAAAGCGGGCAGGGATTTCTTTTTGACACAGGAACAGCTCCGGCCGGACACAATCCCGAGGCCGGCGGCGCGGCCGTTGAACCCATGGCGGAACACACGCTTCTGCAATTTGAAAAAGAAGTGTTGGGATTTTATCTTTCGGGCCACCCTTTGGGAAAATACCGGCGGCAATTAACCATGGCGGCGACACACACCATTAAAGAAGCCGTTTCGGGAAAAGTAACCGGCCCGGCGCGGCTGGCGGGCATGATAACGCAGGTAAAAAAGATGCAGACGAGGAAAACCAACGAGCAAATGGCCAGATTTGAATTGGAAGACCTGACGGGAACGATAAACGCCATTGTTTTTTCCAAAAAATTCGCCCTGCTTTCCAGCAAGATCGCTCCGAACCAGATCGTCGCGGTTTTGGGAAATATTAAACCCAGCCAGCTTGCCGGCGGTCCCGGAGGAGAAATATTCGCGGAAGACGTGCTTCCCCTTTATGACGCCCTTTCAAAATGGGGGCGCCATTTTATACTTACCCTGCCGCAGTCCTCGGTGCTCGAAGAAAAACATCTTGAATCCCTGAGGAAAATTTTCGCGCTCCACCCCGGACGATGCCCCGTGTATTTCAGGGTC
This sequence comes from uncultured Elusimicrobiales bacterium, assembly GCA_964520045.1. Taxonomy (GTDB): domain Bacteria; phylum Elusimicrobiota; class Elusimicrobia; order Elusimicrobiales; family CAZFMJ01; genus CAZFMJ01. Next base: position 15,065 of record CAZFMJ010000011.1, read on the forward strand.
TCGACTCCGAAACACGGACCGGTCATGGTTGAAACCGGCGAGCGCGTTGCATTATGCGAACAGCTTACTTCAGACATAGAAAAAACTTTAGGAGAAAAAACATGGCAGATACAAAGCGCATCCTTGTAGCGGACGACGACCCCGATCTCATCGATCTTCTTGAAACCGACCTTAAAAGGGAAGGCTACGACGTCTCCATCGTGACAAACGGAAAAGACACCCTTCAAATCCTCAATAAAGAAAAATTCCATCTTGTGCTTCTGGATGTGATGATGCCCTACATAGACGGCTACCATGTGGCTTACGAGGTATCCCTGCGTCAAAATTCCGATATTCCAAAAATAGTGATAATGACCAGCCGCGATACGACCAGGGAAAAAGGCATTGCCTTAATGAGCGGGGCAACCGCGATAATACAGAAACCTTTCACATTGGATGATCTTCATAAAAAGATCGCGGAAGTGCTGGCGCAGGAATAGGAGCAAAAAGATGAAAACTTCGATAGTTCTTATTTTGTTAATACTGACAGCGCCTGCCGGACCGGGCTATGCCGGCGGCGAATCATCCGGCAAAAAAGATGCCGGTTCGACGATCCTGCCGGAGACAGAGCTTGTGGACATTCCCACGGCCGGGATTTTGGACTATTACGGTTTTCTGTCAAAAACGCGTTTTTTTTCGGGCGGCGGGATGCTGGAATCGCTGGGGTTCGGCGTGCTTCAGCGGCTCAACATGGGAGCCTCCATTGATATAGAGCGGCTTATAGGCTCGGACTCGTCAGTGCGGGTAGTGCGGCCCGAAATACAGGTCAAATACAGGTTTTACGACGGCGGCAGCTATATTCCGGCCATGGCCGCAGGCTATGACGGGCAGGGCTATTTTTTCGACAAAAATTTAAAAAAATACATGGAAAAAAGCAGGGGAGTGTTCATAGCCGGATCGCAGGAAATCAAACTGCCCGGAATGCTCCTGCATGGGGGAGTCAATATTTCGGACTTTGATTCGAATAATGTATACGGCTTCACGGGGCTCAGTTATTCCATACAAGAAAGCGCTTTGCTGATGCTTGAATGGGACAATATACATAAAATAAAAAACAGCAGGATCAACACCGGCATGCGGATATTTATCACGCCGTTCTTTCATCTCGATTTTTCTTTGCGCGGGATCGGACGCGGCGGCTGCCATGAAAACGGCGCTCTGCGCCGTCCGGAAAGAATAGTGCAGCTGCGGTATAACAGCAATTTTTAGGAGAATTTTATGGCAAAAAAATTGGGAATTCTTACGGGCGGCGGAGACTGCCCCGGTTTAAATCCGGCGATACGCGGCTGCGTTTACGGAGCCGTTCATTTCGGCTTTGAATGCCTGGGCCTGCTGGACGGCTGGAAAGGCCTGATAACAGCGGACGTCATGCCGCTCGATATAACAGCCGTTGAGGATTTGATATATAAAGGCGGAACAATGCTCGGCACATCCCGCACCAATCCGTATAAAAAAGAAAACGGCGTGGAAAAATGCGTTGAAAATTTCAAAAAACTCGGCCTTGACGCCCTTGTCGCCATGGGCGGAGAGGACACCCTTGGAGTTGCCGGAAAACTATATGCTCAACATAACCTCCCTATTGTGGGCGTGCCTAAAACCATGGATAATGATTTATCGGGAACCGATTATACCTTCGGCTTTGACACGGCCGCCACTGTGTCGATGGAAGCGCTGGGAAGACTGCGCGACACGGGAAAAAGCCATCACAGGATAATGGTCCTTGAGGTAATGGGCAGACACGCAGGGTGGGTGGCGCTTTATACCGCCATAGCCGGAGGCGCCGATTATGTATGTCTGCCCGAAAGAACGGTAGATATTGAGAATATGACAAAAAAACTCAAAAAGGCTTATGAACGAAAAAAATATGCGATTGTAGTAGCCAGCGAAGCCGTTAAACTGCCCAAATCCGGCGACTGCGCCCATATCCACCATAAGCCCGATGAATTCGGCCACAATATTTTAAAGGAACGGGGCGTGGCGGAACACCTGAGCGAAATCATAGAAAAAACTACCGGAATAGAAACCCGTTTTGCGGTCATCGGCCATATACAGCGGGGAGGCTCTCCCACCTTGTTTGACAGAATACTTTCGACGCGGGTGGGGATTAAAGCCGCCGAACTTGTAAAAGAAAACCGCTACGGCATGATGACGGCGCTCAAAGGCGACGAGGTGACGGCTGTTCCTCTTTCCGAAGCCGTAAGCCGGCTGAAAACAGTCACCAAAGAATGGCTGGAACTGGCCGATATATTGCTTTAGGATCGCCACAGCCTTCCAGGAGGCATCTATGTCTGAACCTTCACAAAAAGGCGCAAGCACGACCTCATTTAAAAGGCGCACCATACTGGTTAAAAAAAATCTGCAGTACAAATACATGGCGCTTATTTTATTCTGCGTGCTGATAAGTTTTGTTCTGGTAATCACGGAGATGATCTGGACGGTATCGCAGCTGACGGCCGCCTATCCCGCCGCTATTCAGCCGATGTTGGACTACTTTTCGGGAATGCTGCCTATTTTTCTGATAAAATTCTGCATCTATCTGGGTATAGTTCTTCTTGTATCCGGAGTGATGTCGCACAGACTGGCCGGGCCGATATATAAATTTGAAAAAAGCGCGCAGATAATAGCTTCGGGAGACATAACACACCGTATTTTTCTCAGAAAAGACGATTATCTTATGGAGCTTCAGGAAGAATTCAATAAAATGCTTGCAAGCATACATTCAAAAATAAAACGGGACCGCGCTCATGCCGCGGAAGCCGCGGATAAAATCGACAGCCTGCTTGCCAAGTCATCCGACACGGACATGAACGTGGAACTCATAAAACTCAAAGACCGCATACAGGGAATAACGCGGGAATTTAAAATATGACACATGTTTTTTCTGTATTCAGCATATTATTGGCGCAGTTGTGTTTTATCTGCGTTAATTCATGGGCGCAGACAAGCTCCTCTTATGAACTGCTTTCGCTCGAAGAATCCATACAGCTTGCCCTGCAGAATAATGCCACACTGCTTTCAACCGAACAAGATATCACAATAGCCCAGCAGCGCATCAAAGAAGCTTCTTTTCTTAATCTGCCCCAGACAAGTTTTTCGGGCATTTTGTCGAAATCAGACCTGAATTATCCCGCAGTCCTTCCTCCCGAATTCGGCTCGCGTCTCATATTGCCGAGCACATACGAAAATTTTTATGGCGTCAGGGGCTCTCTTTTTCAGCCCCTTTACACCGGCGGGAAAACTACCAATACTCTTAAACTGGCAAAAGCGGCGCTTAAGCAGGCAAAAACGCGCCATGACGCGGCCAGACGCGAGGTTATATGGAACCTTAAAAATGTTTTTTACCGTCTTATGTATTGCAAAGAAAATCTCCGCACTACAAAAGCATGGCTTCAAATTATGGAAGAAACAGCTAAAAACGCCAAATTGCAGGGCTGGAATACGCTGGAAGCAAAAGCAATTCTCGCGAACATGGAAGCGGAAACGAACAAGGCGGGGCAGGAATTAAATATGGTCCGGTTTGAATTTTTGAAAGTTCTTAACCGCGAACTGGATTCAAAAATAGACGTTTCAGGGGATTTTAAAGCGGTTGCAAAAAAAACCGACGCTACAAAGTCGATTGTCTGGGCCATGGAACTCAGGCCGGAATTAAAAAGCGAAGTCTACAAGGCCGAAATGGACGCCATAGCGGTCAATCTCGCTCTTTCCCGCAGGTCCCCGACGGTTTATCTGGGAGCCAATTATGATTTTACCGGCCACACTTTTCCGCTGAAAACCACGGGCTGGGATGCTTCGCTGGCCATACAGTTCCCGCTTTCATACGATTTCTGGACGCAGATACGGCAGAAAAGGGCGGAACAAAGACAGGGAGAATTAAAGCGCGCGGAACTTCAGGACACGGTAAGACTGGAAGTAACGCAGGCCAGCGCAAATCTGGAGTTCCGGCAGGCGGAAGTCTTAAACAGGCAATCAGCCTGGACCGAATTGCAGCAGCAGTTTGACTCAATGCGTAAAAACACCGCCGCCTCCATGGAAGCGTTACGGGCTTCCGATTCCGCATTCGAAATACATGCCAAATATCTTGAAAGCATAAAAGAACAGCTTTTGGCGCTCGCCGAACTGGAATGGGCAATAGGCCGCGATTTATCTTCGGAATGAAAATTTTCCTGCTGTTATTTTTTGTTTTTTTCACGGCGCCGATTCGAGCCGCCGAACTCCCCGATATTTCCAATGACGACCGGATCGCGCGGGAATTTCTTTGGCAGAAACTGATTCAAATCCAGCCTCCGCGCCGGCCGAAAACAGGAATAGCGCTGTCGGGCGGAGGGGCAAGGGGCTTTGCGCACATCGGCGTTCTTGAGGTTCTCAATGACGCGGGTTTTCCTATAGACTGCATGTCGGGCACCTCGATGGGCGCCGTTATCGGCTCCCTTTACTGCGCGGGCATTCCAATCAACAGCATCCGGCAGATCGGCGCAAAACCGGGATTTTCCAAACTTTCTTCTTCAATATTCTCGCCCATACATGCCTGGCGGCTCTTAGTAAACGACTCTCTTCTGTCATCGGAGGCCATGGAACAATTCCTGATAAAAAACATAGGCGAGCTGGATTTTGCGGGCATGAATATTCCTTTTGCCTGCGTTGCGATGGATTTTAAAACAGGCGAAAAAATAATATTCAGGGAAGGACCTGTTTCAACCGCGGTGCGGGCCAGCATGAATATTCCGGGCTTTTTCGCGCCGGTCGAATACAGACACCGCTATCTGGTGGACGGCGGGGTAATTGATTTCATCCCCATAGACGCCTCCAGAATGCTGGGAGCAGAATGGGTTCTGGCCAGCATAACAGAGGGAACTTTCTCCAACACCTCCATGGATAATGTGCTTCTTTCACTGCTTCAGGTAATCGACATCAGAGGCTCTATCCTTGCCAAAAATTCTAAAAAAGACGCCGATTTCGTTATTGCGCCGGAAGTAGGCGATATCCGGATGGCCGAACTGCCGAAAAGCAGTACGGCCGGGAAGAAAGGAGTAACGGCGGCCTATTCTCTGCTGGATAAAGCGAAGGACTCTCTGATACTTTTTTCATTGCCTAAGCTTATTGATTCATTGGGAGCGGCAGCGGAATGAAAATCTTTTTTAAACTACAGAACGCTGATAACGCTGATTTTTATGATCAAATATGATTTTTTTCGTTTGAAAAAACTTTGTGCTTATCTGCGTTCATCATATTCATCTGCGCCATCTGCGTTCTATGCATTGCCGCTGAGTAGTTACACTTTTTTTATAATAATATTTACCATAACCTGCAATGTTCAGGCGGTTCTCTGGCCTTTCGGTAAAAACGGTAAAAGCGATATTCTTAAACCGGCCGAAAACTATTTCAGGCAGGGGAACCACAGTAAGGCCATCGAGACAATAAACGATCTTTTACAGCGCAGACTTTCCGCGGAGGACCAGATAAACGCTTACTGGCACCTGGGAAAAAGTTACGAATTATCCGGAAAGCCTGATAAGGCCCTAAGCATCTACCAGCTGGCTTCCAACCTCTATCCCGAAGAAATTAAATTCCTCCTGGCGCTTGCAAAAGTTTATTACGACGCAGAACTGACCGAAAGAGCAAAAATTATTTTTGAAGAAGCGCTCGAACGCGATCCGGAAAATTCCCAAGCTCACGCAGGCCTTGCCGAAAGCATGGAAAAACTCGGCTTCCTGTTTATGGCGGCAGGCCATTACCGCTCCGCCATCGAGCAATCCGGCTATAATGATAAAAATCTGTGGCATAAATATGCCCGCTGTCTTTATAAACAGCGCCGGTTTGTTGAAGCCGAAAACGCCGCAAAACAGGCTTTGGACCTTGGGGCCGGCAAGACCGAAACATGGCTTCTGCTTGCCCAAATATCTTTTCAGCAGGGCAAACCTCAGCTTGCCGTGGAAAGGGCTGAAGAAGCCGAAAAATTTTCAGCCGGAAGGCGGGACATCCTTATCCGCAAAGCTTTATGGCAGGCGGAAGCCGGAAACACCGCAGGCGCCGTATTCATTCTCGCTGATATTCTGCAAAAAAACCAGGCTGACAATCTTGCCTTATGGACATTTGCCATTGTGCATATAAAAGCGGGCAGGCCTGCCGAAGCGGCGCTTGCCCTTAATAAAATCCGCGGCGACAAATCCTCGTTTATAGTGAAAACAGCGGCTTTAATGCTTAAGGACTTGCAATAAACACATAAAAAATGAACTTCCATAAAATTTCCGGGGCGGGGAACGATTTCGTGCTGATAAAAAATACCGGCCTCTCCGCGGCGCGTCTATCCAGACTCGCGGAAATGCTCTGCGACAGACAGCGCGGAATAGGAGCGGACGGCCTGCTTGCGGCGCGAAAAAAACGCGGCGATATTATTGAATTAAAATATTTTAATTCCGACGGTTCTCAGGCATTCTGCGGAAACGGTTCCAGATGCTGCGCTTGGTGGGCATACTCCACCGGCCTGATAAAATCGAGAAAAATGACGATTGAAACTTCCGCGGGAAATCTCGATGCGCTGATAATAAAAAATGAGCTTGTGCGGATAAGAATGCCGGACGTGCGCGGCATAAAAATCCTGAAAAACAACGGGGAATTCCCGAAAGAGACGCGGAAAATCTATTTTCTAAACACCGGGGTTCCCCATGCCGTGGCGCCGGTGCGGGATATTGATAAACTTGATGTTGATTTTCTAGGCAGAATTTTGCGCAGGCACGCCGCATTCGCGCCCGAAGGCGCAAATGCGGATTTTATATCAGTCCGCAAAAACGCGCTGCGGATACGCACTTATGAACGCGGGGCGGAGGCGGAAACCCGGGCATGCGGAACCGGGGCCATAGCGGCGGCTGTCGCGCTTGGACTTTGCGGGCGCGTTAAACCGCCGGTGACAATCATACCCAGAAGCGGAGAGAACCTCCGCATTTGGTTTAGAATCATAAATGAAAACACCGCCGCCTGCATATATCTGCAGGGGCCGGCTAAAATTATTTTCAGCGGAAAATACAGTTCATAACACGAACTATTTGCCGCTTTGAGCTTCCTCCCCCCTTGAGGGGCAGACGAGTCTATTTGAAAAGTTCTATGACTCGCAGTCCCGCGCAGTCTGCGGGGGAGGAGCAAGGTGGGGGGAAATTATGTTTAAACTGGAAGGAAGTTTTGCCGCGATACCGACTCCGTTTAAAAACGGAAAATTAGACGAAACCGGATTAAAAAATATTGTGCGCCTGCATCTCAAAGCCGGGACAAACGGCATACTTGCCTGCGGCTCAACGGGAGAAGCCGCAACCCTTTCTCCCGATGAATACCTGCGGGTCATAAAGACAGCCGTAGAAGAGGCGGGCGGCAAAATACCGGTTATGGCCGGAGCGGGAACCAATTCAACCGAAAAATCAGTGGAAATGGTGCGGAAATTGTCAGGCTTAAATATCGCGGCGCTTCTTATAATAGTCCCCTATTACAATAAGCCCACTCAGGAAGGCATGATTTTGCATTTTAAGGAAATAGCCGGAGCATCCGATTTCCCGCTTGTGGTTTATAATATCCCCGGGAGGACAGGCGTCAATATGCTGCCGGCAACCCTTTTGAAACTTAAAAATGAATGCCCGAAGATAATCGGAGTCAAAGAAGCCTCCGGCAATATCGATCAGGTCGGGGAAATTCTGAATATTCTTGGAAGGGATTTTCAGCTTATGTCCGGAGACGACGCCTTGACTCTGCCGATGATGTCTCTGGGCGCAAAGGGCGTTATTTCGGTGACGGCAAATGTAGCCCCTAAAGAAACTTCCGATATGTGCAGGTTTTTTTCCGAAGGAAAAACAAAAGAAGCGGCGCAGCTGCACCACAAGCTTCTTCCGCTTACAAAAGCCCTTTTTACGGAGACAAACCCGATTCCGGTAAAAGCCGCTCTCTCAATGATGGGCATCTGCGGCGAAACGCCCAGAATGCCGCTGACTCCCATAACACCGGCAGGAAGAACCATACTGCGCAAAGCGATGGAAAACTTCGGAATTAACTTATCGGTTAATACGGGTTCCTAAAAACTTTTTACTCTTACCTATACCAGCATCATGCTTTTTTATTAAAAACCAATACTTAAAAAGCATAGATTCAAATTTTTCCGGTGTCTTATATTTGCGGCGTATAATGGACCAGAAGCCGGCGCTATGGCGGCGCTCAAGAAGATGGGCCAGCTCATGATAAATGATATAAGCCACCATGTCATATGGCAAGTGTTTCAGCAGGCTGTTAAGCGTAATATTACGTTTTGCGCTTAGACTGGCCCATTTGGAACGCATTGTTCGAACAAAAACTTTACCCGGACTTACCCGCAGTTCTCTGGAACAAGCGCAGATCAGTTTATCCGCAATAACTTTAAGTTCAGAAGCTGTTCTGTTTAAGATCAGCTTCTGCTTTGCAATATTGTTTAACGCGTTGCTGATGTAATTGGTTTTTGACGCTATCCATTTTTGGTATTTTTGCACAAGCTGGACATCGTTACGGGCGGCTTCAGGCAAAATTACAACCAGCCCGCCGGTTTTAAACTCCAGCCGCGGGTATTTTATCCCGCGGTTGACAACCCGATAGTTTATCCGCCGGTCAGCTATCTTTATTGTTTTTACCATACTCAGAAATGCTTTCCTTCAACACGCTGAACATGCCGTCCAGCTTTTCATAGGGAATCTCGTATTTAACTTTAACCTTCCGCAGGAATACACGGAGTTCCCGCTCAATATTATGCCTGGCGGTGGAATGCAAAACCCAGCCCCTGAACATCTCTTTTTCTATTGCACTGGTTATCTGACGCACATCTTCAATTAACTCTTTCTTCGCGCCCAATTCACGCTCCATCACCAGTAATATAGAATATTCCAAATCTGAGAAATTAAGCTCCTTCTGGCGGAGTTTCAGTTTGTCTATGTCCGCGACTATATCAGAGCCTTCCTTAAAAATCAACTCATAGTCTTTGTTTTTTTGACGCCATTTATCGATAAGCGCCTGAACCTTTTCAGCTATTGAAATATATATGGGATTATGCTGTTTGTCCACAAGAACAAATTTGTTCAGAGTGAAAACGATGTTCGCGGCTTTTTCCTCTTTGCTGTTTATTTTTTGGCTCAGCTTTTCAAAGTATTTCTCGTCAAAAGATATCTGCGGCAGATTCTTGTTTATTTCGGATATCTCGGTAGCGCTGTATATTTTATCAACCGTCCTGCGGAAATACTTTTCAATCATAATTTCCGTATCGTCGGCTGTTTTCAGCGCCTCTTTGGTGTAGTAAAGGTAAACACCGGTAAGCCACCTGTAATCAGAAAGATATTCAAGCTTCAGGTCTTCCGGACCCAGCAATTCGAAAAGCCGGCGCATCTTTCTGTATTTTTCTATAAACGATTTACCCACGTCCTTATCATCCACATCCGCAGTTAAAACCTCAACGGCCTTCAAAAGCGCAGGCCTGTCGAACTTCTTTTCCAGACCGCTGAAAAAAGACAGCGCTTCTTTTACCGCACAAATAAATTCTTTTTTAAGGTCCCCGGTGGTGCTTAATATGTTTTTAAGATCTTCTTCCGTGTACATGGCAAAAGCGCGCTTGAAATCTTTTAATATGCCGACATAATCTACAATAAGACCGGCTTCTTTAAGACCTTTATACGGCCTATTGGTGCGCGCTATGGTCTGCAGGAGTCGGTGCTCGCGCAGAGGCTTGTCCAGATACAGGGTTTGCAGTATGGGCGCGTCAAAGCCGGTCAAAAGCATTTCCGTGACAATAAGAATTTTCGGGAATTCCTCTTCCTTAAAGCTTGCAACGCTCTCTTTGCGGATCCGCTCTATATCTTTGCCTCTGTTCCGGGCAAGAAGTTCGACGGCATAATCCGCAATAATCTTTTTGTCCGGGTCTTTGTTGTCCTCCGGAGTGAAACTCATTACAATTTCCGAATAACTGCCGGGGAAATGCTTATCCAGCTCCTTTTTGTAATGCACGCAGGCTTTGCGGGAGCAGGCGACCACAATAGCCTTAAACCTGCCGTCCACATTTTGGACAAAGTGCTCCGCGATGTCTTTGGCCGTTTTTGATATTCTTTCCGGGTTTTCAAGATGAATTGTTATCGCATCCAGCCGCCGCCTCACGCCCGTCTCAACAGTGTCACGGATATCTTCCGGAATCTCCTCCAGCTGGGAGTTCACAAATGCGTCAAGCTCGTCTTTTTTAAGGTGAACGTCTTTTTCAAGGTGCGGCTCGTAGGCTATTTGAACCGTGAATTTGTCGGCCATTGAATCTGTTATAAAATACTTGTCAAGGAAACGTTCATCGGGCGGATAGCTGAATTCTTTATAAGTGTTCCTTCCCCCGCCCTTGGCTATGGGGGTGCCCGTAAAGGCAAACATAAAGGCGTTCTTTAATATCTGTTCCATCTGGCCTGCCAGAGTGCCGTACTGGCTGCGGTGGCCTTCGTCTATAAAAGCCACCACATTTTTGCGTCCGCGCAGGGAATGTTCGGACTTGGCAAGCTCCTTCACCAGTTCGTCCATTTCGCCGGGACGGAATTTGTGTATCAGAGTAAGCAAAATGTCGCGCCGGCCCCGGAAGTCGTCATGACTTATTACATCTTTTAATTTCTGCGCGGAATCAATCAGGAACGGCTTCAAACCTACGGCATTAAGCTCATTTTGGAGCTGTTCCTGTAATTCGTCGCGGTCAACCACAAAAAATATGGTGGGGTTGGCCATTCCCCGCATAAGGCGTATTTTAAAAGCGGCAAAAATCATGGCAAGGGTTTTGCCGGAGCCCTGCCAGTGCCATATCAGGCCTTTGTTTTTATCGCTCCTGCCGGCCATATTATCGGAAACGCGCGCGGCCATTTTATTTGCGGCGCGGTACTGCATATAGCGGGTCATCACTTTTGTGGCCGCTCCGTTTTCTATACGGAAAAACAGAAAATTGCGCAGTATGTCCAATAAAACATCGGGGCGGAGCATGGCAAGGGCGGAATCAACGGAGTTTTTACCTTCTTCTTTCCATTCGTAAATCTGTGCATCTTCCCGCCATGGAACAATGGGAAAATATTTTGCCAGAGTTTCCACAGCAAAGCCTATTTGCATGTATTTAAACAACTCCGGCACTTTGGGCTCATAGTCGGTTTTAATCTGGCGGTAAGCGGTAAGCCAATCTGTGGAAAGAGCGGCGGGGTTTTTACATTCCACAATCACAAGCGGTATACCGTTTACATATAGAACAATATCAGCCTTTATGAAATTGTCTCCATTCTGGAACCGCACTTGGCGGGAAACCGTAAATTCATTATTTGGGACGTTTTTATAATCAAAAATCTGCACATACTGAACAACACGCTCTTTTTCATGCTTAATCGGGACGCCGAATTTAAAAAAGTCCAAAACATCCTTTATCCCCTGCTGGCCGGAAGTTTTAAACTTAAGCTCGTTTATGGTTTGCTTTATTTCTTCCGGGCCTATATTTAAATCCGCATTAATCTCTTTAAGCTTCCGATCCAGAATTATCAAAAGAAGAGGTTCTTCAAAACTTTCACGCGGCAAATCCGATGACAAAACCGGCGTCCAACCCAGTTTTTTCAGTTCCCCGGCAAAATAGTCTTCAACGATGTTTTTTTCTTTAAAACTGCCGGTCATGATAATTTTACCCGCTTTTTCCCGGACAAAAGATTATTCATAAAGCTTTTTTTTATTTTCTCTAAAATTTCTTTTTGGGTTTTCTCTTTTTCTAAACGTTCGTCAAATACAGAAAGGATATTAATAATATTTTCTTGCTCGGCGATATCCGGCACGGGAATTTTCAAACCCGAAATAATATCTTGACTAACATTTGTGATCGTAACTTGCCCTGAACTTAATACCACCTTATTGCGCGCGCATGGTGTTCGCAAGTAATAGACCAAAAAACTGGGGAGGACTTTCTCTGTATTCAGCCTTAGTCTGATTATAAATCCACAATATGAAATAGGCTCTCTGCCCCCGGAAAAGAGGCTTGCCCATCCAGCCCCCTCACGCTTTAACGATGATCTAACAAACAAAACATCCCCAGAGCGCAGTAACCATTCCGAATCGTCCTCTTTCTCAATCTGAACCCGATAAAGCTCACTTAAATTTAAGTAAATACTTGGACCATACATATTTAAAACATCAACAATTGGTATGCCATTGTTATTTTTTTGTGATTTTTTAAAATTAATTCCGTTTTTCAAAGATGAAATGTCGCCCAACTTAACAATCCCCCATTCTTTAGGAACTTTCCCAATTTCACTATTTTTGAATTCTTTGTGATTAATACCATCTTTAAATAACGTTTTCACTAACTTTTTTTTCAGCTTCTCAATTTTTTCTATTTTTCGATTTACCGTTTCAATCCTTTCATCAACGACAGAAAGAATCTCCACAATTTTTTTCTGCTCTGGCAGCGGCGGAACGGGAAGCTCAACCCTTTCTAAAACATCCTTTGTCAATTCTTTAAACGTACTGCCGGAACTTCTGTTTTCAAGAAGTTTCCGTTTAGAAAGCAGGCAATAATAATAAAACTCCGGAGATAGCTCAATTTTAGGGACTAAACCCTTACATCCTTGGTTAAACACAGCTTCCCCTCGCAAAACAGCCACATATCCAACCGGCGCCCTGGTTGACATAATAAGTGATTTTTTGGGCAGCAAAGTAAGATTGTTTTCATCCAAAGCTTTTTGTGTAATTTTTCGCTCACTTTCAGCAATATAAATTCCCCCCTCATTGTGGCTGAGGTCTGTCGGAGTAATCCAATTCACTGTGCCATTGTCCCAATAATCAGCATTCCGCGTAGCCGGCGTGGTACCTGTTTCAATCTTAAATAAATCAGATACCCTATTATTACTCCATCCCACATTTTTAGTCTCAGAATTATCTCTTACCATATTATTTGTCCGATGAAAGAATCAAAGCAAAAAGCGCAATAACCCCGCCGACAATAAACAACGCCTTTCCTTGTTCCAGTTTTTCCTTTCTAGCAAGGATTACCCTCTCTATATTTTTCAATGTGGGGCTAGGATTATCCGGTCGTATCTGTTGATATGTTATCCCGCTTAAAAATCCAAGTTCGGAGGCTCGGACATCCGGACCTACGAGAGGAATAATAATCTTTTCTTTTGCCTTGGCGCGGCCAATCTCTTGTCCAACCGACATAGCCCTTGAGAGAGTTTTCTCTGTGATTAACGCTAAAACCAAATCAGCCTGATCAATCCATGAGAATATGGTTGGCCAAGATTCAGCTCCAGGATTTTTGTCTTTATCCCAGAAAAACACCTCCCCATGGAGTCTGACGTGCTCGGTTATTTTATAAACAAGAGCTAAGTCCGGAGTGCTATAACTTACAAAAATCTTCATAAATCCTCCTCACGCTTT
>CAZFMJ010000011.1:28526-37222 GCA_964520045.1 uncultured Elusimicrobiales bacterium
TTCCGACCTCCTGACAAAACATCTTGATAGATAATAATTTTTTGAAAACCTTTATATGCCTTGTGTTTTTTTACAAACTCATCAAGGCCTATATTATCTTTAGCTTTATATCCACGTTCTCCCCAAACTCCCCATATCAAATCCAACCCCTGATCTCTTAGTAATTTATCCAAGAGATCTTTCCTCATATAAACGAGTTTATGATACGTATGCCAATTATCTCCCCATTTAACCACAATTGAGGCTTTACGATTTGTTTTATCATAAAGATTGAATGTTTGGGGTCTGGAAGTTAATCCTAATGACTCACAAATATTTTTTGAAAGGACATATGCGTTTTCACCATTTGAAAGCCCTGATTCTTCCGCATTCCAGGTCAGCGCAGTTATCGGTGGAATTGTATCGTATCTCTTTACTTCGTCAACTTTTTTTATCCTAACTCTCTTAACCTGCTTTATTTGTATTTTATTTTGCAAAATAAAATCCATCAACTGTTTTTTGGGTATTTTTTCGCTTTTAATATCATTAACGATACCTGAAAGCTCTTCTAGATCGTCTGTGGAAAGCTTCCTGTCATTTTTCAGAAATTCAGTTTCTACAAACGGCACTTGTTTTTTTGTGGTGCCAACGATAAAAGATAACTCCACGGCACCACCATAGGATACCATCTTAGACCACGGCATCTCACCAGCAAAAACAAACCGCTGCTCCGGTATTTCCGGCAACCATCTATCGCCCAAACACTGTTTTTTCAGATGTTGAACAATTTCGGTAAAATTATGTTTTTTAACCAATACACCGCGAGGAAAGATAAAAATATTTTTTTTAAGCTCTAAGTTCTCCTGTCGAATATGCCCATCAATAAGAACCCACGGACCGTGCTCATCCTGAATTTTGTCTAATATTAAATAGGGATATATATCTGGGATCGGGCCTTTAATAATCCACGTTGCCACGTTTTTTGATCGCTTTCTCAAATAATCTGTCTTTATTATTTCACAGGTGGGGATACTTTCCGGAAAACTCGGGTCAATATCAGTCTTAAACCGCTTATCCTCTTCAGAATCCCAGTCCCGCTTAAGCAAACCTTTATCCTGCCTAACCCCGGCGATCTCATGCCAGGCTATCCAGCAATATTTTTTACCATAGCGATCTATTTTATCGGCGGAATCCTCTCTGCTTCTTCTATACTGGTTATAGTGCGATATTTCTTTGTCTATATCTCCAAAATTTTCAAGAGAATATCCCAATTGATATATACGCCACCACATATTTGCCTTAAGTTTAACATACCCAGTATCATCAAAATCATAATTATTTCTCTTGGGAAGTAAACAACCAAGAGTATAGTTATTAAAATCAACCCCAAAGGGTGAATTGCCATCCCGATACGCATCCGGGTTTTTATCTTCCGCGCTGCCCCAATTACGAATTCCGCCATCAGTGAAAGGGGAACATATGCCATGTTTCTCTGATTTGGTTAGAATCTTGTCATTATGTAATAAACTTAGGTTTATGATTTGCTGAGCATAATCTCTAGTTAAGATATGGGTTGTGGAGTACGGTGCCTCAGCTTTAAATATTAAATCATAAATTCTTCTTGCGAAATCTTTAAGATTTGTTCTCGCGAAGCCTTTATCATGTTGAAGTGCCATAGCTACGCCATAAGATGCGGCGAGCATTCGTTCTGGCACATAAGGATCATTTATTTGCAACGATTCCACGGTCAAGTTAAAAACCATTTCGGGTAATTTACATCCAATATAATAAATAGCCCTTGTGGCTCTATCACGAAGCAGATGATTTGTAGATGTTAATACCCACATATTAATCAAAAGATACATAAATGCATAGTCCGGCCCGATATTTCGACCTCGATTTATTTCTATCCAAGATAACATCCGATAAACACTATCATGTGCTCCCTGTTTTCTGATAAATTCGGTCCAAAATAAATCTCTTTTACACATAGCCATGCTACTAAGAAATTTATTTAGCTTTGCCGCATTATATGGATGCTTCGGCTTCGTGCCTAATACAACCAAAACCTCCAGCATTTTATTTTTAAGGCGAGGATTATATAAAATTTTATTTACCCATTTTCCGGTCGATTCATTAATAGCGGCAGGATCCCGCCATATTAGCCCGCTTATAAATATTTCAATTAATGGTATTTTGATAATTTTCTGATCCAAAAAATCCAAAAGTTCTCCTTTGTTTTTAATTCGTTTGGGAAATTCAACTAACAAAGCCTCCACAATCCCAGCGCGATTATATATTGCATGGTCTTTTTTAAATAAAGCCCCCAATCCATTTTCATCGGCCAAACAAGCTTTTATATCCTGCTCTGTGGATGTTTTGAGAAAATTATTAAGTAAATATCTGGCAATTATGTGATCGCTAAACTTTTGGTAAGGGAACCGAATTGCCTCAATAGGCTCTTTGTGTCCCTGTTCCCATTCCAGGGTTTCATGAAACAGGCCATCCGAAACAAGTCGGCTAACAACCTGATTTTTATTTTTAATGGTTAATAACTTTCCAAGTTCTTTTTTCGAAATCCATTCTCTATTGTTTCGCGCCATGCTTTCCGCCACATATTTAAAAACACTATTCCAGCAATAGTTACATGCGACACCTAAATCCCGCTCAAAATTTTTGGCGCGCGCTTTAACAAAAAACTCAAAAATGTATGTCATCCCCTTTTGGCCTGATGATATCCCTCCGATTTGTTTGTGCTTTTTTTTGACTGTTGCATCTTCAAGCGCTTTGCAGAAAAGTTTTAAAAATAGTGGAGTCGAAAACTCAGGGGTTAGTATTGGCACTTCCGGCATCGGCAACTTATAATAATTAAAGAATGCTACTTGGGCATCGAATTCAATATCTCTAAAGCCAGGATGAAACAAATGAATAAACCTTCGGGAGGAGTGCCTTGGAATAATAATTCTTTCAAAGGGGGTCCGACAACTTACAATAAAACCTATACCTTTAAGTGGCCGCAATTTATTCAAAAAAACACAAATGGACTTCTTCCACGCTTTTCTATCCCCCTCATTTACGGCATCGATGATTAATAGACAACGTGTCTTAGTCTTTAATGCTTTACGATTAAGCATCTGAATCAATTTTTCAAAAGTGGTATCGACATTAAGAATTTTTACTATTTGCTTTCCGGGATCATCAAATTGCTGGAAGCCATTCCCCAACAAAATAATGGCTGGGATACCCTGCGCAATTCGATTACATGCAATGTCACATAAAAAATGGGTTTTACCCATACCCGCTGAGCTGAGAAGCAATAAGAATGGATTATTAGCAAGATTACTTTCTGGTTTTTTACAAAAACTTTCTATCTCACTAATACACGCACGCACCTTCCCGAATTTATCAACAAGACTATTTACTGTCTCGGATTTGTTTTTATCCTTCACATCTTCCGGATATCTCACTTTATATAAAATTGATTCGACATCCCCAATTACCTTTAGACAAAGCCGTGAAACATGGCTGATATCTTTAAAATTTATAGTGTTGTTAAATCCGCGTGTTTCAGATGCGGTTTTTAGTTGCCTCTTGAGGGTCTTAAGATATTGGGTAATCTCTTCCATTTTTGTCTCATCAATGTTTACTTGGTTTCTAGATTTCAATTCAGCAATTTGACGAACCGAGTAGTCCAAATCGCTTTCTTTTTCTAATCCCTCCTTTAACGCCTTAATGCGTTCGTAAAACATTCTAGTCCTTCCTAAAATTTCGAAGGAAAAATCTAAATCCTTTATGTTTAAGTTTGGGGCATTTTTTTCACATCCTGGAGTGTACCGAGGACCAGCCTCTTGAATAGCTTTATTTGCAATTTTTTCGTAGAAATCTCGACTAAACATACTTTCAATTTTATCCATACTAAATTCTATTCCACAACGGATGTTCTTTCCAGTTTTCTGGAAGCCCCATCTGGGCGGGAATATCAGGCAGAGGCAGCGGCGCTGTCAGCAATGCCATCATTTTCCCCGAAAACATTACGGCATGGTCTTTGCTTATTACGGAAAGCGCTTTGTGCAAGGCAAAAATCACCGGGCCTATTTTATTGTGCTCAAAACCCTTCCACTCGGGGGCGCCATCCGGAAATTTCAACGGGGTCAAAGTTTTGCTCCACAATGTTGAGTGATGGGCGCAGATATTGCGAACCCTGGTGAAAACATGAAGCCAATTGGCGAAAAATGCCGCAGTACAGCCGAACCGCGCCGCCACAGCCTTCTGGTCTTTATGCTTCATTCCCCTGATAAACTTGGACAAACCGCCGAAAGACATAACCTCCACGGCCATCCATATAGGAATTAATGGAAAGCCGTCGTATTTGGCCTTGTAATGCCTTATAAATATTTCAGTGGAATCTTCGATATCCGAGTGGAGCCGCTCAAGCCATTCGGCATGAGAAAAATAGAAGTCATCTGAATTAAAATTGCTTTTGTCGCTATGCCCGAAAGCTTTATATGTTACGGCAAAATAATAAGCCGCCTGCGTCCTTACGGCCACTTCAACTATTTCAAGGGCTTCGGCGATTATTACCCTGAGCCTGCGATCAAACTCGTATAAGCGGTAAACATCATCAAAAGCAGAGCCGGGGACAAAAACATCTCTGGGATTCTGGAAGGGAATAAAATAAGCGGTAAAACGGTAGTAGTTTATCCGGCTTAACAATGCTTCGGCCGCGGCCGGATCCGGGACGGCTAGTCCTCTGGATTTTAAAATCTCCAACTGCTCGGAAAAAGTTTTGGGAGGCTTGTCATACCGCATGCAAGCCTCCCAAATACCGGCATAAAAAAAGACCCGCCGATTTGCGCATAACCTTGCGGTTAGAGGCGTGGCGGGTACTGTTAACCATAGTATACCAGAGCGTTGGCAGTCTGTCAACAGCCGCATTCACATTGGTATTTAGTATTGTATCGGACATAAATAATCTTATTCCCCCGCTATTTTATTAACCCAAGCTCCTTAATATATCCCGCAATTTTGCTGTCCAGTTCCCGCGATTCAGCCTCAAGGCGGCGGAGCTCAGCCCATTCTTTGTCTATATCAATTATCTCTTCAATCTCTTCCGGAAAAACATAGAGGGTTATATTAAGGTTATAGTCATTGGCTTTTATTTCTTCTATGGGCACGGCGCGGGAGAAGCCTTTAATATCCTTAAACCCTTTGCATGCCGCGGCTATGGTTTTTATATTTTCATCTGATAAGGAGTTAAGTTTGCGCACGTCCGGATGCTTTATAAACTCGCTTGAGGCATTTATAATAAGCACCTTTCCCTTGCGGTCTTTGGGCTTGTTCTTATTAAAAAACATCAAAGCGCCGGGAGCCGGGGTGTTGTAGAAAAGCTTTTCAGGCAGGAGTATTAAACAATCCAGCCAGTCGTTTTCCAACGCCTTACGCCTTACAGCTTGTTCTTTTCCTCCGCGGAACAAACAGCCGTTGTCTATAACCACGCCGACACGGCCATTTTTATCGTCCGCGGAAGCCAGCATGTGCTGTATCCATGCCCAGTCGGCAGACTGGCCGGGAGTGAATCCCAGGGAAAAGCGCTGCTGCCAGAATTCGGCTTTTTTTAAAACCTCCTCATCGTAGCCGTCCTGATTCCAAGGCGGATTGGCCACCACCACATCAAAGGTTTTTATTTTGCCGCCTTCTTTAAACTTGGGGTACAAAAGAGTATCTCCATAATTAAGACTGCAGTCGCGCATGTCGTGCACATACATATTGAGCTTAGCCAGAGCTATGGTCTTCTGATTTACTTCCTGCCCGTAAAGAAGGATTTTCCTGGCTTGGGTTAGACCCATGGTTTCTTCAACATGTTTGTAAGCGCCGATGAGCATTCCGGCGGAGCCGCATGAACAGTCATAGATGCTTTCTTTGGGCTGGGGGTCCAGAATTTCATTGAGAAGTTTAATGGTCTCACGCGGCGTATATATCTCCCCTTCCTTGGCCTTGTCGGGAGCAAAGTAACGGAGTATCCATTCGTAGGCGTCGCCAAGGATATCCGGCGCGACATTGTGCAGGCGCTTCTCGCTGAACAGTTCTACAAGCTGGCGAAGTATTTCGGTATTTTCCCTATTGGAGGTAAATTGAACAAAATCCACGCTGTCCAAAATATCTTTAAGCTCAGGGTTGCGGTCGGCAAGGGATTTCAAGGCCTTTGAGAAAACCGAGGACAGCGCGCCGACATCCTTACGCATGTTCTCCCAACGATGTTCTTCGGCCAAATCAAAATCATGATAGGCGGGACTTCTGGCTTCTTTTTTTGCCTCCGCCTCGCTCAGGCCGTCTTTAAGCGCTTCTTTGTATGCCTTGTCAAAATCAAGCTCCCACTTATCGCTAACGCGCTTCATAAAAAGGAGAATAAGAATAAATTTATAATCAACGCGGGTTCTTATAAGGTCCGCCGCTTTGCTTAAAATTGACTCTATATCAGACCGGTTAAGCTTGCCGCCGGCGGCATGAATATCCACAGAGAGATTGAAGCGGTCTTTTAGGGTATATATCTTTTTCCTGGCATCATCCTTGTTAAACTGGACATTAAGCCAGCCCTCTTTGCGGAGTTCGGATATAAAAACCGGAACTTGATCAGCTGAATCCTGCTTTTTAGCTTCCAGAATTTTTGCGGCCTCAGCCATAGTAAACTCTTTAGCGCCGAAGGCTTCCCATAACAATGAGTAACGTTGTTCCAGATACGAAACTTTAGGAATATTATTTTCTTTAGTTTTATTCACTTTGGCCCCCAATATATAAACAATATATAAATCGTTTATTTAATAAGCACAACCACATAATACCACGAAACGGGGGACAAGTCAAGAGCCCAACGCGCCCCACGACATGGCAACCAACTGTAATTTTTATTTAAGCGGAGTGAGTTCCGCGGTTTTCGAGGAGGAATACCCATGGGGCGGTTTTTCGCGGATGATTTCTTCGGCGCATTTTTTTCCGTCGGCGACAGCCTCTTCCATAAACGAATATTTCCACGCGCCGTATCTTCCTATTGAATATATCCCGCGGCTTTTAAGACAATCAAAAATTGTATTCAGGGCGGGCGTCCTTTCCGAATCATAAATAACATAGCCGCAGTCTATTTTCCGCCAGAGCTTTGTCATTATTTTATCGCCGCTTTTCAAAAAGCCGCATTCCTTAAGACCTTTAAATATCTTTTTTTCAAGCTTTGCCGTATCAATTTTTTTACCGGGCAGGACAGCTGTTTCTATATATAACGCGGACGCGTTTTGCGGCGCGATATGTTTTGAAAAATTAGAAGCTATACCTACGCGGTAAAAGGGAAATTGTTTTTCGGGAAAATACACCCAATGTTTATCGGACATAACCCTGTCAATCCCTATATTTAAGACATATACCGATGTATATTTAAGTTTATCTCCGGCTTTTTTTATTTCATAAGGAAGACCTTCGGCAATATTAATAAATTCCTTCAAAGGCAGGGTGTTAACAAGTCTGTTATATTTAATTTTTTCCCCGTCGCCCGTAACCGCCGTTTTGCCCGCGCAGTCTATCCCGGCGATTCCCCGCCCAAGCGCTAAATTTTTCAAATTGCGGGCCAAAGCATCGGGTAAGGCCTGCGCTCCGCCGCGCATTGGATAGCGGAAATAAGCATTATAGCCGAACGGTTTTTTCTGCTCCCAATACGCGCCCCGTATAACATCTTCCGCTTTCGGCTGGGGAACAAAAGGACCGCACCACTGCGCGGAAAGCCTGGAAAGCGGATACTGCCACAGCTTTTGGTTATAAGGGAACATAAAATGCCGGCAGATGCCTCTGCCGAACACAGAAAGCGCCCATTTGTCGTATCTGGAATAGTCCTGTTTTTCAAACGACCCTTTACGAAGCCGCAGGGCGTTCAAAAAACCGGATACGCATTCATTGACCGTTTTTTCAGGCAGACCGTAAGTATTGGCCTGAAACGGATAGGAGGTGCAGACCCCTTGTGAATATATCCAGGAATTGCGCCTTAAAAGCCTGATATTTCCATGAAGCAGTTTTAATATTAATTTTTTTAATGCGGGATCGTGAAGATGCAGTAAATGGCCTGAATAATCAAAAATAAATCCATCTTTTGCCGTAGAGCCGGAAAGACCGCCTGGTTTGCCGTTTTTTTCGGCAAGAAGATAACCCGAATGGCCCCCTTTTTCAAGATGATATGCACACGAAAGTCCGGAAAGACCGGCGCCTATTATCAAAACATCGGTTGTAATCATAAATTAAGGGGAGGGTAGACGGTAACCGGGAGACGGTAGATGGAAAAGAAACGAGAAAGGATTGTTTGGGACGTCTACCTTCTACCGTCTCCCATCTACCGTTTACCCTCTTCATTTAGTGCATCTTAATTTTTGCGATTGCCGAACTAAGTATAATGAATTCCGCGCCTATGAAAATATATATCCAGATCCCCCACATAAGAGGAATTTGCGTCACAAGAAAAGCGAAAAAAGAAAGGATCAAAGCGACCAGAGCGCTGAAAGCGACTATCTCGTTTCTGGAAAAACCCATGGCTTCAAGCCTCAGGGCGAAATGATCCCTGCTCCCCAAAAACGGGGACTGCCCCCGCCTCATTCTCATCACGGCCACGAAGATAGTGTCGTAAATGGGGATAGCGAGAATAAACAGCGGGGCGTACACTCCAAGCGGATTTATTACCGTATAGC
>CAZFMJ010000011.1:37232-54907 GCA_964520045.1 uncultured Elusimicrobiales bacterium
TCCCATTGCCACTGCGGCAAGGATGAACCCCAGAAAAAGACTGCCGGAATCCCCCATGAATATTTTCAGCCGGCCGGAAAAATTATAAGGCAGGAATCCCAAAACGGCGCCCAATAAAGCGGCTGAAGCGAAGTTGACATATACGGATTCGGACGGAAGCGCTATCCATAAAAATCCCAGCGCCGCCGCGACCACCTGCGTCGCGGCAAGTCCGTCCATTATATCTATTATATTCATGGCATTTGATATTCCCACCACCCACACAACGCTCAAAACAATGGAAAGATACTGCGGCTCTATAAAATGTATGCGTATATCGTAAAAAACAAGAATTAATGCCGCGGCAATCTGGACCGCAAATTTTGTTTTAAACCCGATGCCCTTGGGCCTCCGCAGATCATCAAAAAACCCGAGAAGAAATATAATGGTTCCGCCGATAAATATCCCGCGGAGATTTCTAAGAGTTCCGGTGGGAAACTGTGTAAAAAACCGCATGGCGGCCAGCGCTATAAAAAAAGCCATCGCTATCGCGGCGCCGCCTAAAACCGGCGTAGGATGTTTATGGGTTTTTATCGGACTGGACGGCACATCGATCAGCTTGAAACGCAAAGCAAAAATCCTTACTAACGGCGTAAACGCAACCGCAAGCAGAAACGGCAGAAAAGAAACCAAAAGATAAAATTTGAAATTATATATCATCTAATTTTGTAAAGTCCGCACTCTTCATATGCGCACACCGCCTCCAACCCCTGCTCCATAAATTCCCGCCAGTTTTTAAGCCCTTTTCCGGAAAAATCAAGCGTGCCATAGCCTTTAAGACGCTCCATTTCTTTGGGAACAATAAGCAAATGCGTATAGTTTTCGGAAAAAAAATAACGCGCTATATCTTTCCAATCCGCGCCGTCATTTGCGCTCACGACGAAACGGTTCACATTAAAGATGCTTGTCGGAACGCTTTCCCTTTGCGCATAATATGTCCTCTGCTCCCCTATAAAGGCTATTTTGGATTTCTCCCCAAGAGCCTCGGACGCAAAACGGGCGCAAGGATAATAATATAATTTTCTTGAAAGATATTCATGCCGGCTTTCCGCTCCGAGCAATACCCTTGGAATATCGAAGACATGCTGAACATAAGAAAAAAGAAGAAGGCGCACAATTATAAAAACCGCAAGGCCCGCCGCAAGAACTGTTTTTACCGCCTTGTTTTTTTCATCCCACAGAGATAAAAATCCCTCGGCGCCCAGAATACCGGCAAGGGGAACTATAACGGATAAAAACCGCAGAATCTTGCCCGTCGCGAACCAAACCATGCAGTGGGAAAAAAGATACAAAGCCACAAGCCTGCAATTTTGTTTTTTATATGCCGCCAAAAGCATAAGCGGAACGGAAGCAAAAACCAGTTCCCAACCCAAACTGCCGAGCACATCCATTCCGCCGCCATAGCGGAAAGGATTTTGCAGCATAAGCCCCGGGAATTCCAAAAGGCTTTTTAAAAACCCGCCGCCATGGCCGTATTCCGTTAAAATAGCGAAATATCTGCGGGCCTGTTCCTGCTGCAGCCCCGCGCCGGACTGATGAAACAGGTTATATAAAAACGGAAAAACCGGATTTCCTGTCTCCGCCATGTTTTTTATCATCCACGGCAAAAACATTAAAAACGAAACCGCGCCGAAAATCAGCATCTGTTTTATTCTGGCCGCTTTAGCCGGCCCGTCCTTTTCCATAAAAGCGCAAACTATTCCCAGAACGGCTATTCCCGCGACGCATATCCCGGCATAATACTTTGTTCCAAGACCCGTTCCGGCGAATATCCCGGCCAATACCGCCCATAGCACGGCATCTTTTCCATACGCCGGAGACCGCTTCCAGCGGATAAAAGAAACCACTGCGGCCGTTATCCACATGGAGACGAAATTTTCAATATATGACGTTGTAGAAAGAAGAAACAACGACGTATGAGTAACCGCCAATAACCCCGCCAGCCCTGCGGAGCGCGGCGTGAATATGTCTTTAAGCGAATATATCCACAATATGCTGAGCGCGAAAGAAAAGACAGCAAACAATTGCGGAACAATATCCGATTTCAACAAAAGCCCCGCAGTAAAAAGCATCTCCGCATTCTGCGGGAAATGGCTGTACATGTTTTCGGGCGCCGCGGCGAGGCCGTGCTTCAACATATAGACGGACGGAAGCGCCATATGATAAACAAGCGAATCATATTGATGAATAGGCGCCCATGCCGTAAAAAAAGCCGCGGCTATAATCAATCCGGCGGGCGCAAGCCAAAACCAGCTTATTCCCGGATCACTTATGCGCAGGCGCGCTTTTATGCCGAAAATCAGCAGAAGCGCCAGCGTTAAAACCACCGCCCCCGTATATAGAAGCCCCGCAAAACCAAGACACACCATGCAATATGTAAAAAGACAAAGGCCGATGCTTGAGGCCGCGGCGACAGCAAGCCAAATATTTCCGGCGGGGAAATTTTGCCAGAATAACTCAAGTATTCTGCGGCCGGAAAGAAAAAATATTCCGGCCATAACAATAAACTGCAGGGAACTTAAAAGGGGATATGCGAAAGGCGTCGAGAAATAATTAAGGCATGAATAAACCGCTGTAAAAAACCAAAATCCAGCAAGTAAAAATATTTTCATTTAAGGAAGGGAAACGCGAACATCCCGGATTTATGCAGAATATATTTTATAAGCACGGCGAGAGTCCCCAGACCGTACAGAACGCTTCTTCGCGCATTTATAGACGAGGCCTCTTCGAAATATTTAGCCGGCACGGGCAAATCGCCTATGCGGAATCCCTTGCAGGCCGCGGCCGCAAGCATCTGCGAATCAAAAACAAAATCATCGGAAAATTCTTTCCAATTAACGGTTTCAAGCAGTTTTCTCGAATATGCTCGCATGCCGCTGTGCCATTCCCCGAGATTCTGTCCCGTCACGGTGTTTTCAATAACCGTCAGCATGCGGTTTGCCAGATATTTATATTTAGGCATACCCCCCGTTAACGCTTCCTGCCGCGTTCGTATCCTGTTGCCGAGCACAAAATCGCATATCCCATCCCGTATCAATCCGACCATATACGGGGTTATGCGGGGATCATACTGATAATCGGGGTGTATCATCACAATAATATCCGCGCCCCGTTCAAGAGCTTTCGCATAACATGTCTTCTGATTGGCGCCGTACCCCTTATTTTTTGCGTGCCGAAAAACCAACAAGCCCAGTTTTTCGGCCAGCTCAGCCGTGCCGTCGGAAGAAACATCATCGACAAGAATTATTTCATCGACGCACCCGGCCGGAATATTTTTCAGCGTGAGCTCAATAGTGCGGCTCGCATTATATGCCGGAAGCACCGCTATTACTTTCATGGAAATCATCCCTTTTCCAATCCTCTTTAACTTTCGCTATGCCGCGCTCTGCCCCGCACGGCTTAAACCCGGTCTCGCGCTCAAGCTTGAATATTTCAAGCCCCGCCCTAAGCGGGCGGGACGCTTTTTGAGCCAGCTCCGGAGTTTTTTTGGGAGTGATGAGTTTATCATTCAAACCAAGCTGCCGGGCGGCAAAAACCGCGAATTCGTATCTGTTTATAAAATCTGCGCCGGCGACATTGTATATTCCGTTTTTTTTAAGATTTAAGAGCCGAACGGCCGCCTCGGCGATATCCGGCGCATATGTGGGGGTAGAATATTGATCCGCCGGGACATTCATCCGCTCTCCCTTTTCCAGCCGGTTTATAAGCTGCATCGCAAAATTTTTGGATCTTTTATCATAGCTGTACACGCCGGCGGTCCTGATTATCAGGCAGTCTTCATTCTCCGAAACAGCTTTCTCTCCCGCCAATTTTGAAGCTCCGTAAACATTTATCGGATTGGAAGCCGCTTCCTCGGCATATGGGCCTTCTCTTCCGTCAAAAATATATTCCGTGGAAATATAAACCAATTTTGAGCCGAACCGGCCGCAGGCCCGCGCCGTCAGCGCGGCTCCCGCGCCATTGACGGCCAGCGCAGAATCAGGGTCGCTTTCGCACGCATCGACATCCGTAAGCGCCGAGCAAAGCACCGCCGCATCGGGACGTATTTTCTCAAAAGCGCCGATTATGGTTTCCGGGATATTCAAATCAAGCCGGACAAAACCGTTTTGTCCGTTTCTGGCCGTACCGACAGCGGAGAATCCGGCCGCGGCCCCGAAAGCGCGCATAAAAACGCCGCCGACCTGTCCCTCCGCGCCTATTATCAATAATTTCATCCTAAAATTTAGCCTTGTCCTGATTATGAAGCCGCAGGGAATCCAGAATACATCCCAAAAGAAACAGGTTTATTGATAAAATAAAAACAATGTAAAAAATGCAGATCGCGGCGGCAAGCTTATTAATCAGCACAAGCCATGCAAAAAGCATAAGAGACCCGGCGAATGTGGACAGAAAAATAACCGCGACCAATTTAAGAGGGTTGTAATAAATAATGGTTTGGATCATAATCTGCATGGTCCGCAATATGTCGCGGAAATAATGAACCTTCGAAACACCCGATCGTTCAATGTATTTTATGGGAATATACTTGACAAATCTTCCGCTTCTTAAAAATGCCAAAGTCAAAGTTGTGGTGAATGAATAGCCAAGGCAGAAAAAGGGCATAGAGGCTTCATATGCGCTCTTCTTTATGAGCCTGAGCCCGGAATTAACGTCCGGGATCGCTTCCCCGGCCACAAACCGCGCCATACTTAGATAAATAAATCTTAACAACGCTTTAAAAGGACTGCCCCAAAATAAATTTCCATGCCGCATTCCTATGACCATATCAAATCCGGCCATCTGCTTTATTAAATTCTGCGCCTCTTCCGGCGGATAGCTTGCATCGCCGTCGATCAAAAGAACGTAATCATATTTGGCAACGGCAAACCCCGAAAGAAGTGTTCTGCCATAACCGCGGTTTATCGGATGCTTTATAACTAATGCATCGCATTTTTCTGCGATTTCAGCGGTTTTGTCGCTGGAACCGTCGTCTACCACAATCAGCTCATATTTTTCGGTATTTTCCTTCAAAATTTTATGAAGCCCCTCAATCACTCCGGCTATGCCGTTTTCTTCATTGTAAACAGGAATGATACAGCTTATTTCAATTTTTGCGTTTTCTTGATGCATTTTCAGCTCCTTTTGAAATCTTTCCCTTTTAATACCGCCTGTTTTTAAAAATAAAACCGGCAAAACTTTTTAATCCAAGCCAATATTTATACGGACTCTGCTTAATAAATATAATCTCCTTCAGATTCCGCAGGATGACGACGGGATTAGAATAAAATCTGATATAGGCTTGTTTATAAAGTTCCCACATTTTTTCTTTTCCGATCAGAGGATTTACATACACGGGATTATCAAAATCCCATTGATTATAATCCGACCACTTGGCATCAGTGCGAAGAACTCCCATGCTTTTACATATATCCCACAATCTGGTTTTGGGATAAGGAACTGGAAGATAAAATAATGCGAACTGACTGCCCTGCCGCACGGCATAGTTGATGGTATTTAAAACATCCGCCTCTGTCTCGCCGGGCAAACAAAGAATGTAGTTAGCGTGAATAAAATATCCCAGTTCCAACGCTTGTTGTATCGCGCGGGTATTTTGTTCGACCTTGGTTTCCTTGCATATCAAATCAAGCGATTTTTGATTGGCCGATTCAATCCCGTACGCTATTTCCCAACAACCAGCCTCCTTCATCAATATAAGCAGTTCTTTATCTACATTATCCGCCCTGCTATTACAGGACCATGGAAGCCTTAATTTTGAATTTATATAAGCGCGGCAAAATTCACTAAGCCATGCTTTATTAACAGTGAAATTGGAATCAAGAAACATTATTCCCTTGGCGCCGTATTTTTCTTTAAGCAGTCTTATTTCCGCTAGTATTCCTTCAATGGTCTTAAACCGCACCTTCCTACCCATTACCTCATTAGCATTGCAAAAAGCACAGGAATAAGGACACCCCCTTGAAGCAATCACGGTATACGAAGGGAAAAATTTTGCAAAGGTAATCTGCGCCACATATTTTTTCATCGGGAAAATATCAAACAACGGAGCGGGGATTTCTTCGGGGGCAAGGTACTCAGAATAATCAGGCGCATTAAAAATTATTTCGCCGTCATTCCTAAAACACAGCCCTTTTATCTTTCCGAGCTGATTCTCATGGTTCCCGGCGGCAAGACATTCCATTAAACGGCAAAAAGGTTTCTCCCCCTCGCCCGCGACAAGATAATCGACAACCTCGTTTTGAGCAATGCTTTCCCTGGGAAGAAGCGTAGCATGCACTCCCCCTAAAACGGTTATTATCTCCGGAAAATGAGTTTTTATAATTTTAAAAGTGGAAATCGCATAATCAATCTGCAGCGTTGTCGAACCGATGCCGACGACGTCAAATCCGCCCCGTTTTAGATGCTCGACATATTCTTTTTGCGACATCCCCGCTATATTGGGTTCAAGATACGAGACCTCCCACCCCCTCTGCTTCATATACGTTCCGATACTTGCAATCCCTGACGGAAAAGTATTATTTCCTGCGCCGGAAGAAAATTTTCCAAAACTGACATTCGCCGGCACCAACGGCTCTTGAAACAAAATTTTAAACTTTCTATGTTCCATATGACCTTATCTTTTCATCATCCGGCGCTTCCCGCCGCAGACATTTTTATCTAAATAAAAAATTTTAAGCACTGGCCCCGCAATTTTATCTTCAGCAGGTTGAAAACCAGCGATTTCTTTTCCGCAGGCATGAACTTCGTCAAAAAAAAGTTTATACCTTTCAAAATCATCAGGGTTAACTCCAAAACTGCTTTCTATAACATATTGAACCCCCGCATCCAGCGCGCTTCTTACGCCCGAACTGATATCAACAGTGTCTCTGGCCGCCTGCGACCATCTCACGTGCCGTTGTCCGGAAAAAACATCTTCGGCAGTTCTCTCTATCTGATATATTTTATAACCGCCGCAGGGGTGTCCAGCCAGCATAAATTTGTAATAATGCCTCCGCGGATGGTTTATTTTTAAAGCCTTATTATAAAGCCCGATTATTTGGGCGCGTTCTATAATTAAGCCCGGGGCGGAATCAACGTGATCCATAAGAATAGCACTGCCCTGCGGGATATTTGGTTTAATCCAATCCCCCGCCAATGTTCTGGTATCGGTTAAGCTGAGTTTCCTGTTGGTTGCATATACCTTAAATACGGCCGTCAATAATAAAAGGACAAATATCATATTCACGGTTGTCCTTAAAAAAGGCGTAATGCGCCGGCTAAATCTATCTAATGCAAAATGGGCTAAAAATACCAGCGCAGGAAATGAGGAGAACGAATACCTCGGCACACAACAGCCCTGTATATTTTGCACGGACAATGCCGCAAATACGCTTATTATGGCGGTAAAAAACATGCATGCCAACGCTTTGCTTTCTTTCCACATAAAATAAAATCCGCTTAAGCTAAACAAAAAAATTAGCTTGCTCCCGGCAAAATTTGAAAAT
The DNA here is from genome assembly GCA_964520045.1 of uncultured Elusimicrobiales bacterium. GTDB lineage: Bacteria > Elusimicrobiota > Elusimicrobia > Elusimicrobiales > CAZFMJ01 > CAZFMJ01. The sequence continues at coordinate 44,753 of CAZFMJ010000011.1, forward strand.
ACCATAAAAACACGCTTTATAATGCATAGGCGCGCGCATTCAATCCTTGGATCTATGGTATGCACGGAAAGATCTTTAAAATCTTGGATCACAGCGCTAAAATTAATAATGTGAAAAGGCGAGGTAATCGCAAATCCTGCGCAGGCGCAAAAAAAACCAATCGCGGTTATCTTTAAAAATTGCCGATATTTTAAATGTCCGACAAAAACATTATAAATCCCCATAGCCGGGATTAACATAACAAGCGGCAATGCCGTGTATTGACAGGAACATGCCAAACCAATAAATAATCCGCATAGCCCTATATCCCGCATCCTTCCGTTTTTCTGCCATCTTACCGCCATCCACCAGGCAAGCGCGGAGAAGAAAAGAAGAAGAGAATCAGGCTTGGCGGAATGCGCCTCATAAACCACAACCGGAGATACGGCAAGGAAAGCCGATGCCCACGCCGTTTTTTTATCCATTCCGGCCTCGCGGGTCATTTTCCAAACAGCCCACACCGCGGCGCAGGACGCTCCCGCGGAAAGCAGACGGCCTATTAAATAAAACGGGGTCGGATTCCACACGAAAAACTGTCCAAATTCTTCAACTGTATGCCAAAATCCCGTCAATAACCCTAACGCGTACATTCCCCCGTATGAAAAAAACAGTAAATATGTCCACAGCGTGGGATATTTGAATATGTGCGGATTAAAATCTCCCGAACCGAATGATACCGCCATATTCACTATATGCGGCTCATCGCCGTTAAATATGGCAGGGAAACCGTAACCGATGCCCCACAACCGCAATATTGCGCCGACGGCTAATATGATATAGAACATATTCTTAGACCAAATAAATTAAATCATTTTAGAACGCTGATGCCGCTGCCCCAAACTATCCTTTAAAAGCAGTGTGTTTGGGACGGTCTCATTCTCAAAGCTTTTAAGGAATGAATGGGACTGATTTTTTATGATTTAATATGATTTTTTAGTTTGAAAGACCTTTACAATTATCTGCGTTTATCATATTCATCAGCGTCATCTGCGTGCCATGTATTACTGTTGAACAGCCACTTCTGCTGTCCAAAAAGGAAATTCCCATACTATCGAGTTACCATGAATTTTTTAATAACCCTATTTCGTTTTGCACCGCCTCAAGAATTTCGCATTTTTCAACGGATGAAGACATGGCATTGTGATCATTAAAAAGCGGCCTGTCTTCCTCAAGATGCGGCACTACTCTGCGCACAGCGCAATGCGCGGCGCGAGTGCCTTTGCCGGGGGTAAAAGTTCTGAAATCCAGCGCCTGCGCGGCCGCGACCATTTCAATAGCGAGAACTATATTGGCATTCTCCTGTATCTGCCTGGTTTTAAGAGCGGCGTTCATTCCCATGCTCACAAAATCTTCCTGGTCTGCCGCCGCCGGAATAGACTGTATGCATGAAGGCGCGCTCAATATGCGCTGTTCGACAATAAGCATATCTGCGGTATACTGACTGAGCATCAATCCCGAGAACATGCCGGCGCCTTTGGTCAAAAAGGCCGGGAGTCCCACGCTTAAAGCCGGATTAAGAAGCCTGTTAAGCCTTCTTTCGGAAAGAACCGACACCATTGTCATTCCGGCTCCCACCATGTCAAGAGGCATGCTTATGGGCGTGCCCTGAAAATTTGCTCCGGTAAGAACAGTGTTGCTTTCAGCCAGAAATATGGGATTATCGGCCACCGCATTAAGCTCTATTTCGAACTGTTTGCGCGCATATGCCAGATGATCCCTGAACGCGCCTATAACCTGCGGCGTAGAGCGCATTGAATAAGCGTCCTGCACTTTAACCTTGAGCCTGCCTGTCACCAAATCAGAACCCGCAATGATCGACCGTATGTTAGCCGATGAATTTACGGCGCCGCCGAAACCTCTTAATTCATGAAGCCTCGCGTCATAAGGCTTCATATTCGCCATAAGCGCTTCCAGGCTCATGGCCGCCGCGATTTCCGCCTGTTTTATCCAGCGCTCGGCATCATAAATTTCAAGGCATCCGATGCCGGTAATAAGATTGGAGCCGTTTATCGCCGCCAATCCGTCGCGGGCGCAAAGGCCGGGAACCGGAATGCCGGCGTTTTCCATCGCATTTTTAGTGGGCATCCTCTCGCCCTGATAAAAACTCTCTCCCTCCCCCATAAGGGACAGCGCCGCCTGGCTCATAGGAGAAAGATCTCCGCATGCCCCCACGCTGCCCTTCTCGCAAACGACAGGCGTGACTCCCTTGTTAAGCATATCGATATAGGTTTGAGTTATTTCAAGCCGGCAGCCGGAATATCCCCTTGAATGCACATTCACGCGGCTGAGCAGCGCCGCCCTGACATGTTCTATGGGGCATGGTTTTCCCACTCCGGCCGCATGGTTGTAAATAAGATATTTCTGAAACTGCTTCACCTGCTCGTCGCTGAGCACAACCTCCGAAAATTCGCCTATGCCGGTATTGACGCCGTACATAATTTCATGCGCCTCAACCTTTTTTTCAAGCATGCCGCGGCACTTTTTAATCCGCTCCACAGCCGCCGGAGCCAGCTCTACTTTTTCGCCATGCCGCGCCGTTTTTACCACATCCTCTATTTTCAGAGAACTGCCGTCAATTTTTATCGCCATACATTCCTCCATCGATAACCGGTAATTACTCAACTCGACCGTTTCCCGCGTCTAATTTGAGCGTCTAATCACTCGTTTTTTTATCGCATCTTTCGCCAAAATTTATCTCCGAACTTTCTCCTATATTTATCTGATCTTTTCTGCCTATTAAAACAGCGCTTGGCCCTATAATAGACCCGCATAGGTTCATATTATTCACTTTTGCTTTCTCGTTTATTATGCAGTTGCGCGCGATTGAAAACGAAATTTCAGCGCCATCCCCGATAGAAACATGCGGACCTAAAATTGAATCGGATATTTTTGATGATTTAGACAGATAAACAGGCGGAATGATAAGATTCCCTTTCCTGTGATAAATATTTTTATGCATATCCAAAATGTACCTATTTGTCGCAAGAAGAGTTTCAGGTTTGCCGCAGTCATGCCAGCCTTTTATCTGTACCGTGCGTATTTTACTTCCGTGTTTTATCATAAGCTGAAGCGCATCGGTAAGCTGTATCTCTCCCTTGGTGGTTTTGCCGGATTGTATAAGTTCGCGCACGCAGGCATAAAGAACGCCGCTGTCCCTGAACGAGTATGCTCCGACGATCGCCGTATTTGTAGCGGGGCGCTCCGGTTTTTCGGTAATACGGGACACATAGCCGTTTTTTTCCTCCACGACTCCGAATCTTCTGGGATCTTCAACCTGCATTACGGCCACGCAGTCTTCCTTAAACTTAACAAACTGCCTCATGTCAGCCGAAATAATGGTGTCGCCCAATAATATAAAAAGCGGGCCCTTAATATGTTCCGCCGTAAGCGAAACCGCATGACCGAGCCCCTTCGGCTCGTTTTGCTCTATAAAAACAACTTCCAAGGAAGGATAGGCTTTTAATACGTATTCTTTTATTTTATCCCCGAAATGCCCGATTATAAGATATACCTTGGGCTTGCCTATTTCAATAAGCTGGTCCAGAATATGCCCCAGAATAGGTTTATGCCCTACGGTAAGAAGCACCTTCGGATAAGTATGCGTATGCGGCCGCAAACGAGTGCCGGACCCTGCCACGGGAACCACCGCTGAAAAAGGTTTTTTCAAATACATAAAATTGCTCCTTAACCGCCCGGTACCTACCCGATAAAAAATCCTCCCGTCATTGACAAAAGCACCGCTATCGCAAAGAATGCAAGCCTCGGCCGGCCGGCCTTAAAATAACCGAACGCTAGCATCATAACCCTTATTACCGGTGTCATCAATAACGCCAACAAGCCGGCTTCAATAAAACGCCGGCCGCCGCCTATATTCAAACCAACGGCAAAAAAAGAACCGGCCGCCAGCAGCGCGGCGCTGACGACAACCCCGCAAAACAATGTTCTTTGAATTAATTTATTAATCTCGGCTTCACGATATTTCATACAGCCATCCGCGCCGCGATTATAAGCAGCAATATGCCGAATAGAACCTGCAAACGCTCGCTCCGGCTGTGGTAGAGGATATTTATTCCTATCGCCGCCCCGGCCATAATTCCTAAACTAAGTCCGGCCGTAATTTCCGGATTGATCATCCCGTTTCTGTAAAATACCAGCAAGCTGGCCGCGGCGCTTACTCCTATCATAAAATTACTGGTAGCGGCCGCGGCCTTCATAGGCATACGGCACAAGCCGGTCATAACGGGAACATGTATAATCCCGCCGCCTATTCCTATCAAACCGGAAAGACTGCCGGCAAAAAACGAGGTAAAAAACGCCGTGTTCATATTTTTAACTCTATACCGGCTCTGCGATTTTTCCGCGGGATCAAAAAACGAAGCGCCGAAATAACCCAGCTCGCCTTCGGCGGATTGAACCGCGGTCTGAGATTTTTTTCTTAAACCCTTAATAATCATCAGCCCGGCCGCCGGAACCGCTACGGCGGCGAAAATCCGCTCCACGAACTGCGCGGACAACAAATTAGAAACGACCGCCCCGGCTATGGAGCCGACAGCCGTTGATAATTCAAGAACTATTCCCACGGGCATATTTACAAGCCCCCGCTCCACATTAACGGCCGCGGCCGCGCTGGATACGGCTATTATGGCCATAAGAGACGCCGCGACCGCCTGATGCGCCGGAATCTTAAAATAAAGCACAAGTATCGGCACGGCGAAAATACCGCCGCCGATACCCAGCATTGAGCCGATTATTCCTATAAAAAATCCGGCGGCCGCAAGACCGAAAAAATCAAATCCTGAAATCATTTTTTAAATTTATTCTTCAACGCCCCGTAAACATGGCCCGGGATCAACGGCTGCATATCCCCGCCCAATGCCGCAACCTCTCTCACGACGCTGGCCGTAAGATACACATATTTCTCGCTCGGCATAAAGAAAACGGTTTCAACCTCGGGAAAAAGCGTGCGGTTGATATGCGCAAGCTGAAATTCATATTCCAAATCCGAAACGGCGCGCAGGCCTCTTACAACCACCTTGATATTTTTATTCCGCAAATAGTCCGCGAGAAGCCCTTCGAACGAATCTATTTTCACCCTGCGGCTGTTTTTTAACGATACCCTCAGCATTTCGACTCTTTCCTGAACGCTGAAAAGAGGTTTTTTGCTCGGATTTACCAAAACAGCCACCACAAGACTATCGAAAATTTTACAGGCCCTTTTTATAATATCGAGATGGCCGTTGGTTACAGGATCAAAACTGCCAGGATACACCGCTATTCTCGGCATTAAAATTCCTTTAAGTCGCCTAGTATAAAGAAAAATATTTAGCCTTCGGGCTATGGACTATAAACGAGGACACGCTTGCCTCAGGTTCCATCATATAATTTTCCGTAAGCCGCACTCCCGCGTCTTTCTCGGGGCGAAGCAGTTCAAACAGTTTGGCTTGTCCCGAAATATCAGGGCAGGCGGGGTACCCGAAACTGAATCTTTTTCCCCTGTATCTTCCGCTGAACCGCTCCTGCATGGTCATTGACGGGGTATCTGGAAATCCCCACAAACCCCTTATATCGCTGTGCAAGGCCTCGGCGAAGGCCTCGGCGCAGGATATTGCCAAAGAGTTGATTAAATGAGACCGGAGATATCCGCCCCCCGATCTCGCCCTGTCGGCAAGCCCAAGCACTTCATGCCCGCATGTCGCCGCAAAAATACATACATAGTCCATCTGCCCGCCGGAACGCGGACTTACAAAATCGCTGAGACATAAACCGGTCTTTGACTGCTGGCGCAGGAAATCAAATTTTACCGCGGCGCGGCGTAAATTTTCAGGTTCGTATAGAATAATAGCATTATCTTCGCTCTGCGCAGGAAAAAATCGGTATACTGCGGAGGCGCGCATGAGCTTTTTTGAAATTATTTCGCTCTTTAATTCCTCCACGGTCCCGAAAAGAGTCATTGCCCTTTGATTGCGCACAGCTAAAAGTTTGTCCAGATTCCCCTTCAGCCCCAGATGTTTTGAATAGAGGAACCTGGCGTTAATAAAGCTGAAAATCCTGCCAAGATCGTAATCTGAGATAAAATGGCGCTCAGTGTCCGGCGGCTCCAAAATATCTTTGTTTCCCGCTTCCCCCCGGCCCGCGTCATTATGCTGTTGTCTGTTTTGATATTTATCGGACCGGATCTGAATATTCGCGCTCGTTTCCGGTTTATCGTTGAGCGGCGGTTTCCCGCGTTCATCGCTATTAAAATATTTCAAAGCAGTCTCAAGCCCATGCATGACGTCTCTGGCATAAAAAACATGCCCGCCGTAGGCCGGGGCTATTTTTGTTGAAACGAATTTATCGGTAAGAGCCGCCCCTCCGACCAAAAGCGGTTTATTTATACCGGCCGCTTTAAGAGCCCGGGCCGTCTCAACCATCTGCTCCATGGATTTTGTTATAAGCCCCGAAAGGCCTATTATCTCGGGGTTTTCTTTGACGGCGGCGGCGACTATCAGTTCGGGGGCCGCCCTTACGCCCAAATCCAGAACTTTAAATCCGTTGCTGGAGAAAATGATATTGACGAGATTTTTGCCGATGTCATGAACGTCTCCCTTTACGGTGGCAAGAAGCATTTTGCCGCGGACAACCGAGGCGTCGTCCGTTTTTAAATGCGGCTCCAGGACGGACACCGCGGCTTTGAGCGTTTCCGCGCTCTGCAAGACCTCGGTTATTATCAATTGCCCCTCTGAAAAAAGTCTGCCCACCTCAGCCATCGCCCTTGACAAAGGCCCGTTCACTATCCCGCCCGGAGACATAAAATTCAAAAGAATTCTTGCGCTTTCCAAAGCAGAATCTTTCAATCCCTCAACCACGGCGCGATAAAGCCTTTCTTCAGGACTGATCTCTGCGGCGATCCGCCTTTTTTCAGGATTTTTCTTCCTGTAGAAGTCCGCAAAAGCCTCCGCCGCGCCGTTCCTCCCCCTAAAAAGCAGTTCTTCGGCAAGGAATCTCTCATTTTCCGCGATGTCGGAATAATTCAGCAGGCCTTCCGGGTTTATTATGGCTATATCAAGCCCGGCTCCGGCGCAATGATGAAAGAACACTGAATTAAGCGTTTCTCTGGCCGCGCCGGAAAATCCGAAAGATATATTGCTTATTCCTAAAAGCGTTTTACTGTCGGGGAATCTGCTTTTCAATAATTTAACCGCTTCAATTGTCTCAACAGCGGGGCACCGGCCGTCAATGCGGGACGTAACGGGAAAAACAAGGGCGTCAAACAATAAACGGCCCGGCGCAAAACCGAATTTCCCGGTAATAATATCATGCGCCCTTTCTGCAATAGACAGTTTTCTTTCGCAAGTCAAAGCCATCGCCTGCGTCCCGCTTTCATCTATGCATCCCACTACCAGCATGGCGCCGTAACGCCCGGCCAGCCTTACTCCGGCCTCTAACTTTGCCTCCCCGGATTCAAGACTTACGGAATTTATTATGCATTTCCCCGGACATTCTTTAAGACCCGCCTCCGCCGCTTTAAGATCCGCCGTATCTATCATTATGGGAGATCTTACGGAGCGGGTAAGCCGTGAAAGAAAATCGGAAACATCGGCCGCCTCGTCCCTTTCCGGATTAGCCAGACTTACATCCAGAATCTGCGCCCCGTTTTTTATCTGATTTTTAGCGATACTTACCGCTTCGTCCCAATTTTCAGAAGCGATTGTTTTTTTAAATTTTATGCTCCCGAAAACATTCGTTTTTTCTCCGGCTATAAGCGGCGGGATAGCCCTGTCATAAAAAAGCGGCTCTGTGCCGCATAATGCCCAGCGCTTTCTTTCCCGAGGTTTGCGCGCCGCTATATCAGCCGCGGCGGCGGAAAGGCATTTGATATGCTCCGGTCCGGTTCCGCAGCACCCGCCGGCTATGTTTATCCAGCCTTCCCTGCAGAAACCGGCCATTTTATCGGCAAAATTCTGCGGCGATTGGCAATACCTGCCCTCTTCGTCCGGGATACCGGCATTCGGCATATAGGAAACCGCTATCCCGCAGGAATCGGATAGTTCCTTAAGCCGGCCGGCCGCTTTTTCGGGACCGGAACCGCAGTTAAAACCCAAAGACAGCAAATTATAATGCTCAAGCGAAACCCACACCGCCTCCGGAGTCTGGCCGCTCAGCATAATTCCATTTTCATCCAATGTTACCGAAACCATAACCGGCAGCCTTGCGCCCAAACTCGAAAATGCGTTTTCTATGCCGCAAAGAGCGGACTTTATATTAAGCATGTCCTGCGCTGTTTCCAGTAAAAGGATATCGGCGCCGCCCTCGATCAAAGCGGAGGACTGCCCGCAATATACGCCGGCAAGCTGATCGAAAGAAACCCCGCCCGTGACAAAAAGCGATTTATTGGTAGGCCCCAGCGAACCGGCGATAAACCGCGGCGCGGAAGATTTTTGATATTTATTTACTTCCTCCGCCGCCAGTTTTACCGCGGAAATATTTATTTCTCTGACCTTATCTTCCAGTCCGTATTCGGCAAGAACTATGCCGTTGGCCCCGAAAGTATTGGTCTCTATTATATCGGCTCCCGCCGAAAGATATTCGCGGTGTATTCCGCTTATGATATCCGGCCGGGTTACGCATAAATATTCATTGCATCCCTCAAACCGCTGTCCGCCGAAATCCTGCCGGCACAAAGAAAATTTCTGCAGCTGACTGCCCATTGCGCCGTCGGCAATAAGTATCCGTCTGCTTAATAGATCTTTTAATATTTCGGTTTTATTCATAGCAGGAGGGGATCACAAATTGTTCAGAAAAAATCCGCCCACTCTTTTGCGGTATTCCTCTCCGCCGGCCTCGGCGCATTTACCATGGCCGGCTCCGGGGACTATCCATAATTCTTTGGCGTTTCCCGCTTTATTGAAAATATTTCTGACCTCATCGCTGGAAACAAGGGAATCAAGATCGCCGTGTATGAAAAATACCGGCCGCGGCGCGATCTTACCCACATTATAGATCGGACTATAAACCTCAGGATCAACCCCCAGTTTAAGTCTCACGAAAAAAAGAGTAAGCGGAATAACCGGATAATAAGGCACCTTCATCTTTACCCATCCCCATCTGCCCACCACCTTATTATATGAGCAAAAAGTATCTTCAGCGAGCATGCATCTTATTTCCGGATGTCTGGAGGCGCAATAAACGGCGACGGCCCCTCCCATAGATTTGCCGTAGATGCCTATCCGGCCCGCCGCCTCCGGTTTATTCTGCTTAAGAAAATCCAGGACGGCAGCCGCGTCTTTTGTTTCAAGATATCCCACGCTGGCGATTTGCCCCTGGCTCTCTCCGGACGCCCTGAAATCAAAATAAAAAAGATTAAAACCCAAATCATGAAGAAAATATGTGTCTTTAAGAAGATCTCCCTTATTTTCGCCCCAGCCGTGGCAAAGAATTATCGTGCCCCGGCCTTCAACCTGAGCGGGAATGAACCATCCTTTAAGCAAAACGCCGTCGGAAGTCTGAAATTCTATGTTTTCAAACGGCAGACGGAATTGGTCCGGCCAAAAATTTATCGGAGTGCGCCTGGTTTTTGATTTTATGAGACAATTGCTCTTATGGTAAGCCACTGCAACGGACAGCGACGCTAATCCCAGAACCGAATAGATAGCCGCAGTAATCATATATACGTCTATTTTATATTATTTTTGCTTCTTTCGTAATTACAGCGGCAATTCTTTGCGCGGAAGGAGAATTGTTTTGCGCAAATAACCGGAAGCGGAGTTGAGACAAGAAACTGCGGGAGGATCTCCTGCGCGGCGCAAAGATGATTAGGGCTTACGAACGACTTTTATTTTTGCGTGCGCGCCGGCTTTGCGGAAAATGCGAGATTTGAAATCCGTCCAAGCGCTTTTTGAAGGGTATTATCGGAAGCTGTAACTGAAATCCTTATATATCCCTCTCCGCAAGAGCCGAAACCGCTGCCTGGAGATACCAAGACACGGGCTTTTTCAAAAATTTCCCCGGCGCATTCCGCGGAAGACAGTCCTTTCGGGGTTTTTACCCAAAGATAAAACGTGGCCTCGGAATCAAACACCTCCCAGCCGAGTTTTTCAAGACCTGTTTTAAAGAATTTTTTTCTTTTCGCATAAA
>CAZFMJ010000012.1:0-12859 GCA_964520045.1 uncultured Elusimicrobiales bacterium
GTCAGAGGGCAATCCGTAGAGCCCGCCCATAGAAAGAGCCGCCACGGAGTTACCCTCATAGAGCTTTTGATCGCCACCGCCATATTCAGCATAGGCGTGCTTGGATTTATAGGCGCTTTTATCCAGATTAATAAAGCCGTCCAGCATTCAAAATCAAAAAGTCTCGCCGTCAATCTTGCGCAGGAAAAAATCGAGAGTTTGAAAAATCTAACCTACCAAAATCTTATCGTGACCAGAAGCACGGGTTCAAAAACCTGCGGAAGCGACGTTCTTTATTACGATTCCGAGTATTTCCCCAAGGAAAGCCTGACCGTGGGCGATATCTCTTTCAGCAGGGCCGTTCACATCCGGAAAATTTATGAAGACGGCGGCGGGGATTTGGTCGGAGGCGACTGGGACGATTCCGACACCGGGCTCAAAGAAATTCTTGTGTACGTGACATGGGACAGCGGCGGAGAATGCAAGTATCTTTCCCTGCGGAATCTGCGCGACGATCAGGGCCGCCTTGCGGTCGATTCCACCTTTTCCGGAAAAATCACTTCAGGCACCGTGCTGACCGGACCCACCATATCCGGCGCGAGAGTGGAAGTCATTGAAAATCCCGCATGGTCCAAGACCACGGATTCAAACGGCAATTACTCTTTCAATGTGGCGGAGGGAACATATACGCTTAAGGTCAGCGCGAACGGCTATTTTGACGCGGTGCACGGGAATCTTAACGTGCCGGCGGGCACTATCAATACGCAGAATATCGCGCTTACAAAAAAGGCTTTCGGCACAGTGGCAGGATACGCGCACTTGTGCGATCATCTTGTCATTTCAAGGCTTGCCGGAAGTTCTGTAACGACAGGGGGATTTTCGCAGGAATATGTCGAGATATTCAATCCCACCACGTATACATGGACTGTGAACGGGCAGATAGGGCTTAAATTCCAGCGGCGGGCGGTGCAGGATGCGTCAAAAAGAGCGATAGATATAACCTATCTTAATAGTTCAATAGATTCGGGAGGGTTTTATCTGTTTGCGAACACGGGGACCGTCAACAGCGTTACGGCGGATGCCGTATGGAATGATACTGTGGGCGGAGCAAACGATATAAATTTTACATATTTTAACCCTCCCTCCGACCCTAATATTATTCCGATAGATACGGACGGAGGCGACGAGGGAGCGGGAGCGGTGGAACTTTACCGCATTCCCGACAATGCCGTGCTTGACCAGTTCGGATGGAGCGGACACGGCGGGCAGACCCCCGCATTTTATGAAACAGCGTCTTTGGGTGAAGTTACGGGGCTTCAGGTCGGGGAGCAGTATGCAAGGAAATCAACGTCATGGGGATATGAAACTGTTTTGGGGCCGTCATATGACACCAATAACAATAATGTTGACTGGATAAATAACGGCGCTCCGGCCCAGCCCCGCCATTATGCCACATCTCATCAGTCGATATTGGCCTGTACTCCGGCGAATCGCGGAGTGGCTTCAGTCCCCGACGGTTTATCCTCGCCGTCTTATCTCGCCAGCGACAGCTTTTACATGGTCACCAATGTCGCCACAGGCACATGGAGCATGGTGATTTCTTCCGGACTTTTTACTCAAACAGCGGATGTGACCGTCAGCGCCGGAGCAACGACAATTACCTCTCCCGCTTTGATTTTGCTGACTTCTTCAACCTCAAACGGCTATGTAACCGGAAGAGTTGTCAACGGCTCGGGAACCGGGCTCAATGGTATAAAGGTTTCGGCGTCCGGAATAACGCCGGTGAACACGAATTCGTCGGGATACTATGTGTTTTCGATAAGCAGCGGAACTTTTGACGTAACGGCAAATCCCGGCAATTATAATACCACATATATTCAGGATACCGTAAGTGCTGTGACCGTCGCGGAAGGGCAGATTGCGTCGGGAATAGATTTTACTCTGACAAACGGAGGAGGTATAACGGGATTTGTAACAACAAACGGCGTTGACGCATACGCCGGAGTGGCTGTCGACGTAAAATTAAGCGGATTGTCAATGGGCACGGGTTTGTCCAATTCTCAGGGAATATTTACCGTAATCAATCTTCCCGTGGGGGTTTATGAAGTGGCGGCGTATGCTCCAAGCGGAGAAACAGTGTCTCCCAGCACTTATCCGGCCACCGTGGCGAGCGGTTTGACGGTGCATGCAGGCACATTTACCGTTTCAGGAGCTTTGGGAACTTTGACCGGAACTTTGACGGCGGGCGGGTCTCTGATAAAAACAGGCGTGCTTGTGGTGGCGACAACCGGCACCATTTCGGGATCTTTGCCTCCGGATATTGATTCCGCCCTGCGCGCGGGATCGGTAAGATATTATTCGGCTTCAAGTCTGGCCGACGGAACTTATTCTCTTTCGGTGCCGGGAGGAGAGACATATCACGTATATTCATGGTACACCACGTATTCAATGGATGTGCCGAGCACTACGATAAGAAGCGGCAGCGGTGATGTCGAAGCAAGCAGCACCACATGGGTAAATTTTTCATGGTGAGACAAACGGCAGTTTTAAATCGTCGCTATTCCCGAATGCTGTTATCGGCTTGCCCGCCGTCCGTTTGGAGGGGAATCCATGGTTATACCCTTACGGAAGTTCTCCTGACCGTGGCTATAATAGGCATAGTTGCCTCCACCGGGCCTACGATAATGACTCAGATGACAAAATTTTTTCAGCTTAATCAGGCCAGGATAGCCATACAAAGAGACGGACGCTCGGCTCTGGACATAATCAACAGGCAGTTAAGGCAGGCGAAAGCGTCGAGCATAGTGGTAAGCCAAAGACCGGCGCAGCTGCCGTATTCCATGATAAGTTTTACCAGCATTGACGGCACAAGCTGGAAATTCTATCAGGAAGGCAAAAAGCTTTATACGATGCAGAATACAAGCACAAAAACTTTATGCGAAAATATCCGCTATATCGCTTTCAGTTACCCCAAAACCAATGACGACGCCATAATTTCAGTTGCTATAACTCTTGAAAAACAGACTTATAGCGCTCAGACGAAAGCGCTTCAGCTGTCCGTGGAAAAAGTAAGGATAATGAATGATTGAGAACAAAAAGGGAGCGGCATTGGTTATAGCCATATTGCTGCTGGCTGTTCTTGCGATATTTGTGCCGGCTCTGGTTGAGTGGGTTAGACATGACACAAATGCGGGAATAAAGCAGAAGCGCAGTAGCACGGCTTTTCATCTTGCGGAAGCGGGTATAGACAGGGCGCGCTGGAAGCTTCTTGAAAAAATGGATAACTGGACGGTGTTGTCGACCGGAACTCTCGGGGGATACGATTTCGACAGAGAATATGACGACGTGTCCGGCGGAACTTACGCCATCAAAATAACCTCCAGTCCGAGTAATGAAGACGAAAGAATCGTGGAATCCGTAGGGAGGGATTTGTCCGCCAATGAAATGAGGAAAGTCAGGGCTGTTTTTAGGAATACCGGCGCGGTTGATTTTGCCGTGCGGGCGGAACGGACTATTACGATAGGAGCTTCGGTTAATTTGGAGTGGGGGCCCGTTATGTCCAATTTAAGCATAGTCACGGGCGGGAGGACATATCCGCGGTTTTACAGCGCCGGACATGTTTCCGATCAGGACGGCGGAGTGGTGGGAGCCCGCACCGACGACGTGCAGTGGTGGTCGTATTATAATATTCCCTCCGCTCCGCGGATAAGATTCAGCGTGTTTGAATCTTCCGCTATCGGTTCGGGAGACGCTCCGGACGGGTGCGGAAATGGGAACGATTCGACTTATAAACTTGACGGAAATGCGGTATTCAAAGGCTGCCAGGATACCAGCAATAAATCTTATTATATAACCGGAACAGCCAGTTTTCAGTCGGGAGGAAGCAGCGGTAATTTCATAATCGGCAATGTTATAGTTATGGGAGATTTATCTATCAGCGGAAACGGAGGGGGAAGCGGCAGTTATGACGCCGTGGTGCCCCCTAAAGCATGGGAGGAATACGGCAATAACTGGGCGCATTACCAGGCTTTTGACACAGGCGAGCCGGCTACTTATGCGGAAGCGGTCAACATCAACTACAGCGCTTCCGCCTCGTATCACCTAAACAATGTTCTTGTAAGGGGATTTTTATACACCGGAGGCTCCCAGGGGCTTACGGGGGGCGGGAACGCAATTCTTAATGGAATTTTAATGTCGGCAAATTATGCCACGGCCGACACTTCCAATTTTACTATTTATTATGACGACGGAATAGCTTCCAATATACCGGTTTCAGGCCTTTCAATCAGTATGGTTTCGTGGGATGAAGTAACTCCGACTTGGCCGTTATAAGGGAGAAGAACTGCTAGTCAGCTGGGCAACGAGACCGCTAGACGGCTAATGGAGAAACTGGGTAACCGGGCCTCTGGGTTACTGGGTGTCTGGGTTGCTGGCAATCTCTTTTATAGTCTGACTGCGGCTATAATTCTGTTGTTATTTTGAGATATATCTTTTGTTTTTTGAGGGATACTGCATGCAATTACTGCGGTATCCCCTTTTTTTGCGAATTTAAGTTTTTGCGCGGCCTTTTTTGCTTTTTTTATAAGCACGGCCAAATTTTTTCCGTAATTTTTTTCCGCGATTGCCGTTACGCCGTGAAACATTGAAAAACGGGATTCATTTCCAGGTCTGCATATGGCTACTACCGGGCATTTAAGCCTCATCTGCGAAATCATGCGGAGAGTTTCGCCTGAAAAAACCGGCAGTATTACGGCTTTTGCTCCTATCCCATGCGCAAGCTCAGCCGCTGAAACGGCTATTGAAGCCGATAAAGCGCCGCCCGCTTGTGTTTCAAGCCTTGAAAGGCAGGGAGGGATATGCCTTTCGGTCTGTAAAAGGACTTTGGCCAGAATCCGCACGGCCGCGGACGGGTATTTCCCGATTGATGTTTCAGCGGAGAGCATCACGGCATCCGCTCCGTCTAACACCGCGTTCGCAATGTCGGCAAGCTCCGCTCTTGTAGGGCTTGGGCTGTTTACCATGGATTCAAGCATCTGAGTGGCTACAATAGAGGGCTTTCCCTGCCTTCTGCATTCCGCTGTTATTTCCTTCTGCGCAAACGGCACTTTTTCCAGCGGCAGTTCAACGCCCAAGTCTCCGCGCGCGACCATGACCATGTCCGATTCTTTTACTATTTCACGGAGATTTTCCATGGCAAGGCGCCGTTCTATTTTTGCTATTACAAGAGGAGACGCGCCGAAGCGTCTGAGCATTCTTCTGACGGAGGAGATATCTTCTTTTCCTGAAACGAAGGAAACGGCCACGGCGTCTACCCCCGCGTCTATTCCGGCTTTAAGCAGGAGTCTGTCCCTGTCCGTGAACGCCTTAAGGGCTATGGCGGCGTTTGGAATGTTTATGCCGCAATTTGACCGTATGACGCAATTGTTGACGGCTCTGCATAAGACGGCGGAACCGGCGGCTTTCAGCGCTTTAAGATGAGCCGCGCCGTCTGAAAGAAATATATCGTCGCCGGGTTTAAGCGATTTTATGACCGACGGCAGGTGAAAAGGAATCACGGCTGAACCGGCATGCGGTCCGGCGGGTTTGTGCGAAAGCAGAATTTCGGCGCCTGCATTTATTTTAAGGCTGCCGGACTGAAGTTTTCCTATGCGCAGTTTCGGACCGGGAAGATCCTGCAGTACGGCCGTATGTCTGCCTGTTTTTTTCGACGCGGAGCGCACTGCTTTTATCATGGCAAAATGGGAATCAATGGTGCCGTGCGAAAAATTTAAGCGCGCGCAGTCCATGCCTGAATAAATAAGCCGGCGAATAATGTCTTCCCGCGCCGTAGAAGGCCCTAAAGTGCAGATTATTTTAGTCTTCGGCATAATAATAACAAGAGGGTAAATGGGAGATGGTAAAAGGTAGACGGTAAAACAACTTTTTTTCCCTTTTCTGTTTCCCTTTTACCTTCTTCCGGCTACCCTCTACCGTTTAGCGTCTCTAAGTACACTTGTTCGTAATTTTTGACCATAAGCTGCGTGGAGAAATTATCCCGTATTGTTTTTTTTGCGGATAAGGCCAGGCTGTTTCTTAAGGGGACGTCTTCGCATAAACGGATTACGGCTTGCGCAAGTTCCTCGGGGTTTGCGGGAGGGCAGGTCAGGCCGTTTTGCCCTTCGTCAATAACTTCGCGCACCCCGTCTACCGAAGTCGCTATGCACGGCAGTCCCAAAGCCATGGCTTCCAGAAGGGCTATCGGTATGCCTTCCCACAATGACGGCAGTATGAAAATATCCGCCGCGCACAGCCATGGTTTTATGCAGTCTTTCGCTCCAGCCAGCATAACCCGCCCCTTCAGGCCTTTTGAATGTATCCGTCTTTCCAGCAGTTCTTTATACGGGCCGGTTCCGATGACGGCGCATTTTATATTGTGCGGCTTTTTTATTGAAGCCAGAGCGTCTATTAAGTATATATGGCCTTTTTGTCTGCTTAATCTTCCTACCGTAAGGATAAGGAGTTCGTCTTTTTTTATGTCAAGCCGGTTTCGCGTTTCTTCACGTTCTTTGGCGGAAAAAATCCAATGCGCGGGGTCTGTCCCGTTTTTTATCACAGCGGTTTTTTTCTTGTTATAATTCATGCTTTCCGTCATGAAATCAGCGCTTGCCTGCGATTCGCACACGGTAAGTTCGTCTTTTGTCAGAAAAAACTTGTCTATCCAGCGCAGCAAGAGGTTTCTTGACCTGTAGTTTACCTCGGTAGAGGATACCAGCCGGAAATTCAATTTCTTATGTGATTTGGCCATGCGGGAGAATTGAATCGCCCTAAAAAGGAAGGCATTGACTATGTCGGGATTGAATTTTTTTATTTCTTCGGCAAGTCTGCCTATATCAAAAGGCGAGGGGATATATCCCATATTAAGGCTTGAAACCGGGATTCCTGATTCAGCTATAATCCCGGCTATGGGACCCAAAGGCTTTAAACTGATAACGCCGGCAACGGTGAATCTGCTTTTATCAAGGCCTGTTATTATGGAGTGAAGCTTCCGCTCTGCCCCGCCGAACGTGGTGGATGTTATTACGTAGACGATGCGAATCATATATAAGCGTAACTACAGGCTGTTTAGGCTGAAGGCTGAGGACTTATTAATCTCTTATTTGTGCCTCTTCAGGCTAACAGCCTTCAGGCTGTCTTTTATAAAATTTTCCGATTTCTTCGCAGACCCGCGCAATTTGCGGTTCTGTTATTCCGTCATACATGGGCAGTGATAAAACTTCCGAAACCATTTTTTCGGTAGCCGGAAAATCTTCCGGTCTATATCCCAGAGCCGCATAGACCGGCTGGCGGTAAAGAGGAACCGGATATATAACCGCAGTGGCTATCCCGGCCGACTTAAGATGCAGAGCCAAGGCATCGCGCTTCGGAGCATGTATTGTGTAGGCATAAAAAGACTGGCTGTATCCCGCGGAAGCGGCGGGAGGCGGGGTTACCGGCAGTCTTTTCAGCCCCTGCTCGTAAAGATCCGCTGTTTTTTTTCTTCCTTCAGTCCATTGTTTCAGGTATTTCAGCTTTACCCTTAAAATCGCAGCTTGTATTTCATCCATGCGCAGGGTTGAGCCTTCGGCAACATGTTCATATCCGGAGCTGCTTCTTCCGTTGTGGCGCAGCTGTCTGCATTTAACGGCTATAGAGTCGTCATTTGTGGTCACTGCCCCGGCGTCTCCGCAGGCTCCCAGATTTTTGCTCGGATAGAAACTGAAAGCGCCTGCATGGCCTATGGCGCCTGTGACTTTTCCGTCATATTTAGAAAGATGGGATTGGGCGCAGTCTTCAATAACTTTTAGATCGTGTTTTGCGGCGATATCCATGAATTCCCTCATTTTAGCCGGATAGCCGTAAATATGCACAGGTAGAACCGCTTTTGTATTTTTGGTTATCTTTTTGGAAACCGCCCCGGGGTCAAGGCATCCCGTCCGGGGGTCTATGTCGGCCAGAATGAATTTGGCTCCCGTAAGGGTTATTGAGGATGTGGTGGCTATGAATGTAAATGGGGAGGTTATAACTTCATCTCCGGGGCCTATGCCGCATGCTCCGAGAGCGATTTGTATAGCGCTTGCTCCTGAAGAGCAGGCTATGCAGTGTTTCGCGCCGATTGCCGCGGCAAATTCATTCTCAAGGGCGGAGGTTTCGGCTCCCAGTATAAATTTTCCTGATTCAAGCACTTTGACGGCCGATTTATTTATTTCTTTCTGAATCGCCTTGTGCTGAAATGTTAAATCCAGAAACGGTATATTTTGTTCTCTCGTTTGCATAGTTAGTTCTCCTCAACAGGTATTATACAAATTAACCAGAAGCGGTTTTTCGCAGGCGCCAGAGGTATTCGATATTGCCCTTGGCGCCTTTTATCGGAGACTCTATCAGACCAAGTTCTTTAACCGCGTATCCGGGCAAGTTAAGAGATGTAATAAATTGACGTAGTGAATTTACCGCTTCCATTCTGTTTTCTTCCGTTTTTACAATACCTTTAGGCGTTTGTTTCGGGGATAATTCAAACTGCGGTTTTATTAAAGCCACAATATCGGCATTTTCTGCCAGAGAGTTTATCACCGGCAAAAGCACAAGTTTAAGGGAAATGAATGAAACATCAATGACCGCGAGCGAAGGGGGGGGAGAGAATAAGCCGGGCGTGAGAAACCGCGCGTTTGTCCCGGGGATAAAAACAACCTCCGGTTTTTTTTTAATTTTATCATCCAGCTGGCCTTTGCCGACATCGACGGCATAGACTTTAGACGCGCCTTCCTGAAGCAGGCAGTCGGTAAATCCTCCCGTCGCCGCGCCGATGTCGGCGCATTGCAGGCCCATTACATTAATTTTAAAAACGTCGATTGCGGCTTTAAGCTTAAGCCCGCCCCGTGAAACATAAGGGCAGGCGGAAGCAAGAATTTCAAGTTTATCCGAATCTTTTACGCAATGCCCGGCTTTGTAGGCGGGCAGGCCGTTTACGGTCACTTTTCCCGCCATTATGGCGGCCTGCGCCTTGGCGCGCGAAGTGAAAAGGCCGCGTTTGACCGCTTCGCAGTCAAGCCGCGTTTTCATCTTCGGTCAAAGGCTCAAGTTTTAGTCTGCCTTGGGCGTCTTTGCGCAGAACTTCCACCTTGCGCTTTACTTCCTCAAGTTTTTCGGAAAGTTCGCGCGAAAGTTTAACGCCTTCCTCGAACAGCGACAAAGAGGATTCAAGGCCTGACGCCTCAGATTCAAGAGACTGCACAATTTCCTCAAGCCGCGAGAGTTTTTCTTCAAATAAGTCTTTTTTTTCTTTTTTCGCCATAGTATTAATAAGAGGGTAAAAGGTAGATGGGAGACGGTAGACGGAAAAAGGCATAAAAAATAAACCATCTTCCGGTATCATCTTTGTTCCCTGCCTTTATCTTGCTTTTCGCGCTCTTACTCCTGGTTCTTTATTTTCGTATTTTGCTTTCCTGTCCGCTTAACACGCTTGCGGGCAGGCGTTGCTTCCGTCACTGTATTCTGCTTTTTTCCTCTTGGGTTCCATCTACCATTTACCGTCTACCTTCTCCCGCCTTTCTGCAACTACTTCGCATTCTAAACTGCCTTTATGAAGCTGTATGAGCACTTTTTCGCCGGTTTTTACCGCGCCGCAATCGCGCAGTATGTCTTTATCCGGTAGTTTTCTTGTTATGGAATAACCGCGGGCAAGGCAGGCCAGAGGGCTTAAGGCGTTTAATCTGCCGGTTCCGGCCCGTAAATTCTGCTCTGCTCTTGAAATATTGGAATCCATGCGCCTGAGCAGTTCTTCAAGCAATGAATCGGCCTGCTGGGCGTGTTCCTGCCAGAGCGTCTGGGGAAATCTGAAAAACCTGCAGGCAAGCGCGTTCGAAAGCCGTCCTTTTATGCGCTCATAAAATAAAAGCAGGCTTTGGACCAGCCGTTTTTCAAGCTGGCTCATATGCAAAACAATGTCCGACTTGTTCTGTACTACAAGTTCAGCCGCGGCGGACGGAGTGGGAGCGCGCAAATCAGCCACAAAATCAGCTATTGTAAAATCTGTTTCGTGTCCCACGCAGGAAATCACCGGTATTTTTGAGCCTGCTATCGCCCGCGCCACCAGTTCCTCGTTAAATGCCCACAGGTCTTCAATAGACCCTCCGCCTCGTCCCGCAAGCAGAACGTCGATGTCCGGAAAATTAGCATTAAGGTCGTGGATAGCCTGCGCTATTTCTTCTTTTGCGCCTTCTCCCTGAACTTTTACGGGAGCGATTATTATTTCCAGATTGGCGCAGCGTCTTTTGAGTATGCTTAAGATATCTCTGACCGCCGCTCCTTCTAGGGAAGTCACAATCGCTATTTTTGATGGAAATTTGGGGATCGGCTTTTTGCGCTCACGGGCGAACAGACCTTCAGCTTCCAGCTTTTTCTTGAGTTTTTCAAAAGCCAGCTGAAGACTGCCGGTTGTCTGCGGTTGTATTTCTTTTACGAGCAATTGGTATCTGCCCTGTTTTATGTATGCGGTAAGCTGGGCGCGCACAAGCGCAAGAAGCCCGTTTTCCAGTTTTGCTTTGAATCCCGAAGCATAGCCTTTGAAAAATACCGCGGCTATCAGGGATTGGTCGTCTTTGAGGTCGAAATATGTGTGTCCCGAAGCGGCGGTTTTAAGATTGGAGATTTCGCCCTGAACCCATAATTCGGGAAAACTTCCCTCCAGCAGTCCTTTGACGCAGGAATTAAGCTGTGTGACGGAAAATATTTTTTTATCCTCTTCGGTTATATTCCAGTCTTGTGTCATGTTTTTTCCAGCAGGGATATGAGGCATTTTACATTCGGCTTTGAATCATGCGCAATAATCCGCTCGCAAATAAGCTTCATTCCCAGATTCTCAAATCTTATTCTGTAGCTTTTCCGTCCGCTCTGCTGGTCATCGCCCGCAAAACCGTGAGCGAGAAGAATTCTGCCCGCGGGTTTAAGCCAGCTTTTCATCATTGGAAAAATATCCTCAAATTGGTTTTTGACCATGCTTTTGTCCAGGTAATATAAGGTGTCGCCCGCTATTATAAGGTCGTATAAATCCGGGGCCGGTTTCCATCGCCTGATATCCGCTTCAATAAATGCGATATTTGAGCCGGAATGAATATTTTTTTTTGCCCGTTCAACGGCTACTTTTGATATGTCTACGGCGGCTATGTTTTTGCATAATCCGGCAAGTTTTTTTGTAAAAGCCCCTTCCGCGCAGCCGATTTCCAGGGCATTGGCGTAATGCCGGTCTTTTATGAGGGATTGCATCGCGTCAAATCTTGAATGTTCATACGGGGAATCCTGATAGCCGAAAGGGTCGTTTTTTCTCAGAAAAACACGATTCATTTTGCGGCGGCAGGAAAACTCGTGCCACAGCAGGCACAGTTCTTTAATCATTTCCATGAAGTTTTTTGAGAGTTTCCGCGATAAGTTTTTCCCGTCCCTGCCGGGAGGGGGAATAGAATTTTTTTGGATTGGGCATATATTCCTGCTTCACAAAATGGCAGGGGAAATCGTGCGGATAAAGATAGCCCTTGCCGTGTCCTCTGGCCTGCGAATCCATATTCGCGTCTCTTAAATGGAGGGGCACTTCGCGGCGCGGACCTTTTTCCACTTCCTCCATTGCGGAAAGTATTCCCAGATAAGAGGCGTTTGATTTGGGGGCGCAGGCCGTATATGCCGCTGCCTGCGCCAAAGGTATTTTTGCCTCGGGCATTCCCACGAGCTCTACGGCGTTAAATGCCGAAACGGCAAGAATAAGAGCCGTGGGGTCGGCATTGCCCACGTCTTCCGACGCGCATATAAGTATTCTGCGCGCGATAAAACGCGGGTCCTCTCCGGCTGAAAGCATTTTTGCCATCCAATAAAGAGCGGCGTCGGGATCCGAGCCGCGCATGGATTTTATAAAAGCGGAGATGTGGTCATAATGCTCGTCCGAGCTCTTATCATAGCGCAGGGAGCGCTTCTGTATGGATTCTTCGGCGGTTTCCAGGGTGATGAGCCTCCTGCCGTTTTTGCCCGGGGGGGTTGTAAGAGCGGCAAGTTCTATCGCGTTGAGAAGTTTTCTCGCGTCCCCGCCCGACTGAACCACAAGATGATTCTCCGCCTCCGGAGTCAAATCAACGTTTTTTTCTCCCAGTCCGTTTTCCGCGTCGATTACCGTGTTCCTGAGTATTTTTGAAAGGTGAATGTTTTCCAGAGGCTTGAATTCAAATACGGAAAAACGCGAGAGCAGAGCGCCGTTTATGTAGAAAAAGGGATTTTCGCTGGTAAGGCCGATAAGAGTTATCTCTCCCCGCTCTACGGACGGAAGCAGAACATCCTGCTGAGTGCGGTTAAAATGATGTATCTCGTCCAAAATGACAAAAGTTTTTTTGCCTTTGGAAAACCCGGAGCCGCGCAGTTTCGCCGCCTGTTCAAGCAGTTTTTTTAGATCCGCCACTCCGGCGACAGCCGCATTCAATTCGCGGGTGTGGGCGCTTGTTTTTTCGGCTATATAATGAGCCAGGGCGGTTTTCCCGCATCCGGGCGGCCCGAAAAACACGGCTGAAGTTATATGGTCGGCTTCTACCGCCCTGCGCAGAAGTTTCCCGGGGGCAAGCAGGTGTTCCTGTCCCGCAAAATCAGAAAGTTTTTTTGGGGACATCCTGGCGGCCAGCGGAAGGTCTTCGTCCCGCCGGGTTTTGTCCTCATCGTTCTGCCCGATTTCAGGGAATAATGAATCCATAATATTAAGAGGGTAGAAGGTAAACGGTAGAGGGTAGATGGTAAAGAAAAGATGGGGAAAACCGGATTTTTACTGTATCTTGTCCATGTAGTTGCAAAGCTTGCTTTGCCTGTTTTTCTTGGGCAGACCCATTCATTCCGTAGA
>CAZFMJ010000012.1:12959-49719 GCA_964520045.1 uncultured Elusimicrobiales bacterium
GGCTTTGAGAATGGGTCAGTCCAAACTCATTGCCTTCAAGGAAGGTTTGGGCAGACCCATTCATTCCGTAGAGGCTTTGAGAATGGGTCAGTCCAAACTCATTGCCTTCAAGGAAGGTTTGGGCAGAGTCAAGTTCTGCTACATATGTTTTCTTGAACATGGCTATATTTGACGACCGCATTCTGTTTTTTTGTTTCCTGTATTTTTCGGCTTTATCCCATCTACCTTCTACCGTTTACCGTCTACCATCTTACGTTTTTAGTTCCGATTCCAGAAGCAGAAGCATTTCCGTTATCCGCGTTTCATCCGTTTTTTTTATGCTTTCAAGCTGGTGTTTGAGCGTATAAAGGTCGGAGGCGAAGCTTATGGCGGTAAGTATAGCAAGTTTCCCTGTATCGGGCTGTCCGGTAGAAGCAGCCAATTCCTGCATTTTTTCGTCTACCAGAGCCGCAACTGCGGCAGTTTCCATGGGAGTAAATCCCTCCAGCGATACGGACAGCCGCCTGCGGTACACCTCGACATCCACTGAATCATCCATTTTTGAGAGCCTTTTCAATTTTTCCGCAGAGTCTTTGCAGACGCGTGCGTGTTCGGGGAAGTAATTCTTCAAGCGTTTTTGTTTTCCTGGTTTCGGAGCGCAGACGTTCGGTTTCGGCCGAAAGTTTCTCTATATGCAGTTTAAGAGCGCGGTTTTCATTATCAAGTCTGCGCAGCCTTGAAGCGGCTTCCGCAACCAAAGTCTGGAGTTTTTGTAAACGGTTCATAAAAATAACAAGGCGGACGGGAGATGGTAAAGGGTAAACGGTAAACGGAAAAACAAAAAACAAACCGACAAGAAGGCTGAAAACGGACGGGAGAAGATAGACAGAAAACCAAAACCTAAAAAAAACAAACTATCCCCTGGTTTTCTCTTCCATCTACCGTCTACCATCTACCATCTCCCGTCTTTTTACGTTCTAAGCTTTGCGTTGTGCGCTTTGGAAAGTCTTTCCAAAATCATATTTACGGATTCATCTATTTCTTTGTCAGTAAGCGTGCGGTCGAAAAGGCGGAAATAGAGCCGTATTGTAAGACTTTTCATTCCCGCGGGCAGGTTTTTGCCTTCATATAAGTCGATAAGACGGGCGTCGGAAAGTCTGCCGCACGGGCATTCTTTGACTACGGGTTCTATTTCGCTCCATTTTACGGCGCAGTCCAGCAGTATGGATATATCGCGCCATGCCGACGGGAATTGGGACGCCGGTTTTGCTTTCGAGGCTGAAGAGAAAAAATCAGCGCTTTCGGTTTGGGAAAGCGCGTCTATGTTGAATTCAAAAAGCCATATATTTGGATTTTTTATCGCCCATTTTTCGGCAGCCAGCGGATGAATTTTGCCCAGCCAGCCGATTGCCTTGCTGTTTTTGGAAATATTCATGCACAAGCCCGGATGTAAAATCTCGGGAGGCGATGAAATTCCCAGTATTTCAAATCCCTTAAATCCGTCAAGGGCGCAGTTTATGACGCCTTTGAGGTGGAAAAAATCCAGTTCCGCGGTCTTGCCCGAATCCCAGTGCGGTTTTAGGGGATATCTGCCGTAAAGAAGCCCCGCGCAATTTGTTCGTTCGCGTATTTCATCCGCTTCCCTGCCGTAGACCGCGCCTGTTTCAAATATGCACACGGATTCCTGGCCTCTGTGCAGGTTGTATAAAAGCGCGCGTAAAAGACCCGGCGCCAAAGACGGCCTTAAATACTCCCAGTCCGGGGATATCGGATTGGCCAGCTGTGTATCTGTGTTTTGCGTAAAACCGGAATTTAAGATGTCTTTTTCTGATATAAAGTCATAAGTATATATTTCGCTCAGCCCAAGGTTCGTCAGTTTGCGTTTTATTTTTGCGGCTGTGCAAAAGGAGGGCAATATATGGGAACGCATTATCCGCATATTAGCCGAATTGCCGGGAATGATGTCGTAGCCGGCAAGCCTTGCCGTTTCTTCAGCCAGATCGCACGGATTTTCCAGATCTTTTCTGTGCGGCGGCGGAGTAAAAGTCCATGGCGGCGGAGTCGCGGGGATAGACGGCTGAATATTTTTTAACACCGAAAAAATTTTCTCGCCGGTAAAATTAGTGCCCAGCAGGGAATTAATCCTTTCCGGAGTTATCGTGATTGAGGAAGGCATAGGAGGGGACGGGTATTTGTCAAGAAGTTTGGAAATTTCCGGATTTAACCCGGCCTCGGCGCAAGCCTGCGCTATTATTTCCGCCGCTCTGCGGCATGCATAATCCGCGGTTTCAGGGTCTACTCCGCGTTCAAATCTGTAGGAGGACTCTGTTTTTATGCCGAAATGTTTTGATGTCCTGTGTATGGATGCGGGATTAAAAACTGCCGATTCAATCAGCGCATTGGATGTTTTTTCGCTTACCGCGGTTTTTAACCCGCCCATTATGCCGGCCAGAGCTATGGGGTTTTTTATATCGGCAATAATCAGAGAATCTCCGGAAAGAGTTATTTCGCTGCCTTCCAAGGTCAGCAGTTTTTCTCCGTTTTGCGCCGGCCTCACTTTTATTTCAGGACCTTCAAGAACGTCCATGTCAAAGACGTGCAAAGGCTGGCCGAGCTCATAAAGCACATAATTAGAAGTGTCAACTAGTATATTGCGCGGCTTTGCTCCCATGGCCTCGATCCTTGCGGTCAGCCAAGGGGGGGAGACGACTGCTTTGACGTTTTTTACGATGAGCGCGCAATACCTCCGGCATAATTCATAGTTTTCTACGTTAATGGGGATGCAGTAGTCCTTGCCGGCGGTATTTTTTAACGCCGGCTTGCGCAAAGGAAGGCCGAAATATATGCACAGCTCCCTTGCTATCCCCATATGAGAAAGGCAGTCGGACCTGTTGGGAAGTATTTCCAAATCGAACAGGCAGTCGCCGGCGGCGATAAAATCAGAGGCTTCGGAGCCCGTACGCAGATGCGGATCCAGGACCATTATGCCTTCGCTTTTTGTATTCTCAAGTCCCAATTCCGAGGCTGAGCATATCATCCCCTCTGATTCAATCCCGCGTATTTTAGCCTTTTTAAGTATGCCGCCCGGAAGTTTTGCTCCTTCGCGGGCAAGAGGCACTTTCTGGCCCACGGCGATATTTTTTGCTCCGCATACTACGGTAACATATCCCGCTCCGTCGTTGACTTCGCAAAGGGAAAGCTTGTCCGCATTGGGGTGTTTGCAGATTTTTTGGATCTCAGCCACCCGCACGCCCGTGAAAGAGGCGCCGGTCCTGCGCATGGAAGCGACCTCAAAACCTATCGTGACAAAATGTTTCGCCAAATCTTCCGGAGAAAGTTTCAGATCTATAAATTCTTTAAGCCAGCTGTAAAGAATAAGCATATATTAGGGGAGGGGAGACGGTAAAAGGTAGAAGGTAGACGGTAAAACAAAAACAGATATAAATTTTCTTCCGTCTATTTTCTCTCTTCTTCCGTTTTTCCTTTTCCGTCTCCCGTTTACCATCTCCCGTCTCCCATCTACCGTCTTTATTGTATTTGTTTCAAAATCCGCAAATCGTTTTCGTATAATGTTCTGATGTCGTTTATCCCGAAAAGAAGCATCGCGATGCGGTCCACCCCCATTCCGAAAGCGAACCCGCTCCAGATTTCAGGATCATACCCTACGGTTTTAAGGACATTCGGGTGTATCATTCCCGCTCCCAGCATTTCCAGCCAGCCCGAACCTTTGCATAGCGAACAGGCTATGCCCTCCGGCGCTGTGCGGCGGGGTTTGCCGATTTCTCCGCAGAATACGCATTTCATATCGACTTCCGCTCCCGGCTCTACGAACGGAAAAAAAGACGGTCTGAAGCGGAGTTCGGCCTTATGCCCGAATATTTCATGCAGAAGCGTCTGTAAAACCCATTTCAGGTCGGCCATGGATACCTGCTTGTCTACATAAAATCCTTCCATCTGATGGAATACGATAGAATGTCCCGCGTCAACGGCTTCGTGTCTGAATGTCTTTCCGGGGGACATTATCCTGATGGGAGGTCTGGCGCTTTCCATGCGCCTTATTTGCACCGGGGAGGTGTGCGTGCGCATAAGAAGCCGCGCCGCGCCGGAACCGGGGGCATCGTGGGGTTTAAGATAAAAGGTGTCATGCATGTCTCTGGCCGGATGATCCGCCGGAAAATTCAAAGCTTCAAAATTATAATATTCAGTTTCAATCATCGGGCCTTCCGCCATTGAAAAGCCCATTTTTGAAAGCGTGTCTATGATTTTTTCCATAGCCAGCGTAATCGGATGCGGGCCTGCCGAAGGGAAAGGGTACGACGGAAGAGTTACGTCGATTTTAGCGTTAAGGAGTTCTTTATCGAGGTGAATTTTGGAAAGTTCTTCGCGGCGTTTTTCAAAAAGCGCGCTCAACTCCTCCTTGACGGCATTGCCGGCTATTCCCAGAGGTTTGCGCGTTTCAAGGGGAAAATCTTTGAGAGTTTTCAGCAGTTCGGTCAGCAGGCCTTTTCTGCCGAGGCTGCGGATTTTAAGGGATTCAAGCCCCTGAAGGTCTTTGGCCTCCGGAACAGTTCCTGAGAATTCCCCGCGGATATCCTCAAGACGGCGCGCCCATTCTTCGGGGGTCATGCATTCTTGGCTATGCCGGCGAGCTGTTTGAAAGAAGCCGCGTCTCTTATCGCCATTTCCGAGAGCATTTTACGGTTTAAAACTATGCCGGCTTTTTTCATGCCCTTGATGAATGTGCTGTAAGTCAGGCCTTCTTCGCGCACTGCGGCGTTTATCCGCGCTATCCAAAGACGCCTTGTCTGGCCCTTGCGGTCCTTCCTGCCCACATACGCGTGCACAAGGGACTTCTTCATCTGCTGGGTCGCCATCCTCAGCCGGTTGCGCTTGTTGCTGTAGTATCCCTTGGTCAGTTTAAATATTCTTTTTTTGCGCTTGTGCCGCGCTACGCTGTATTTTATTCTCATAATAATAAATCCACCGGCATGTTTATTTTTCTAATCCGCATGCCGCTCCTTTGAATTATTCGTAAGGCAGATAAGCCCTTATTAAATCGCCCTGCTTTCCGGACATCGCTGCGCTTCGTCTTAGAAATCTGCCCCGCTTTGCGGACATGCCTGTGAGCAGATGCCGCAATCCGGATTTCCGGTGCAGCCATTTTCCTGCGGCTGTTTTTTTAAATCTTTTCTTTGCGCCGCTGTGGCTTTTTATTTTAGGCATATTATTTGGTCACGACCCCTTAATGTTTTGGAATCAACGTCATGGACATTCTATTGCCCATCGTCTGAATATTGCCTTCCGCGGCGGCCAGGGAAGCGAGCCTTTCAAGTATGGAGGACAGAAGCCCCCTGCCTATGTCTTTATGCTGATTTTCCCTTCCCCTGAAAATAACCGTGACTCTTACTTTGTCATGTTTCTGAAGAAATTCTTCCACATGTTTTATTTTTGTGTCAAGGTCATGGGCGGCTATCCTGGGCTTCAGGCGTATTTCCTTGAGCATGCCCGCTTTTTGCTTTTTCCTGGCTTCCCGCTGCTGTTTTTCCTGAGTATAGCAGTATTTATTGTAATCCAGTATCTTGCATACGGGAGGCTTGGCCTGAGGAGCTATTTCAATCAGGTCCAGTCCTCTGGTTCTGGCGATTCCCAGAGCTTCGGAAATCTGTTTGATGCCCACCATGGTGCCGTCGGAATCGATAAGCCTTACCATCGGCACATTTATTTGGTTGTTAAGTCTCGGCCTGCGCTGCTGCGTTTTAAACGGTAATTTATGCTGCAATTTGCCACCCGCCTTTTTTTAATATTTACTCAAATCGTCTGTTGCCATATACAATTTATAAACTTTGACGGGTATATGTCAATTTTTTTGTAAGATATACGCGTATGAAACCGCCTTATTTCTTGGCCGTATTTATCGGCATGCTGGCTGTTTATGCCGGCATGCATTATTATCTGGCAGGCTGGCTTGCCAGGAGTTTTAATTTGTCCGCTTTTTACAGCTCTGCTGCCAGGTATATTTTTCTGCTTCTGGCTGTAATGTTTCCTCTTGCTATGTATTTAAACCATACAAGCTATCGGGGGGCATCATCCGGTTTCTATTACTTTTCCGCGCTTTGGCTGGGGATTCTTCTTATTTGGGTTGCTACGGCATTAGCCTGCGATGTCTTATGTCTGCTCGGCCGGATTGCCGGAATAAACCGGCCGCATTTTGCCGGACATGCGGTATCGGTTTTAACCCTTTTTTTATGCGCGTACGCTTTTTACGAAGGCTGCCGTCTTCCCGTGATTAAAAAAATAGAGATCGCAAGCCCGTCTATTCCTCCGGAACTGGACGGGTTCACCATAGTTCAGGTGTCGGATATCCATATGAGGTCCAAATCCGATTTACCCCGGTTTGGCCGGATCGTAGACAGCATAAACAGTTTAAATCCCGATATCGCCGTATTTACCGGAGATTTACTTGATCCGGGATTTGAATGCGGCGACGACTTTATGGGAATGCTCAAATCTGTAAAATCAACCCTTCGACTCACCGATATAAAGACCGAAGTTTGTCCTCGCTCAGGGTTGATACTGAGCAGCGCTTCATCCCCCGCCTTGAAAAGCGGGGGATATGCGCTGTCGAATGTATCAAAAAACAGAGCCGTCGGCGTTTTGGGAAATCATGAATTTTATTCAGGATTAAAACAGGCAGTGGAATGTTATGTTAAATCCGGCATAAAACTTTTGCGCAATCAGTCCTTAACGCTTTCCAACGGTCTTCAGATAGCCGGAATAGACGATATAACCGCCGCAGGCGTTACGGACGGAGAATTGGAAGCGGTGTTAAAAAAACTCGATGCCTCCAAACCCGCTGTGCTTTTGTCTCATCAGCCGCTGAAATTTCAAACGGCTGCCCAATATTTTCCAGGCATCATTATGCTCGCCGGCCATACGCACAAAGGGCAGATATTCCCATTCGGTTTTTTTGTCCGGATTTTTTACCGTTATTTTTACGGTCTGTATGAAGAGGGAAATGCTTTTCTTTATGTCACCTCGGGCGCCGGCGCATGGGGCCCGCCCATGAGGTTTTTTGCCCCGTCGGAAATCCCCTGTTTTGTCCTTAAACATCAAACCCTGAAATAATTATAAAGATTTTTATGCGCATTCTGTGTCTCTGCGGTAAGTTATTTTGAAACGGTGAGCAGCCAGATGCATTCTTTTTCAAGGGCGGAAACAGAGCTGTATCCAAGCCCGTAGAGCGGTTCTTGGGAGAGAATTGACTGCATTCCTTTATTCCTTAATGATTTTGTCGTCCGTATTGATAATTCTTCCAGAAGGTTCCGGAAATTGAGAGTGCTTGAGAATTCTTTTTTTTTGCCGAGGCAGGAAAAGTCAAAATGGTCTGCCCTCATGCGCAGGCGGCCGGGGGAAACCGAACAGAAAATATCAAGGTAAAAAATCAATTCAACTTCCGTTATCTGCTTTGTCTCCTGTTTTTTTCCGCCGAGGGAAATGGGAATGCCGGTGGTCAGCGTTATCGCCATGGAAGAAAGTTTTTTTACCGCTGAAAAAGGCTGGCCGATGGTCAGAATTTTTATTTTTTCCTCTTTAACAGGCGCGGCCGCAATAAGCGAAATTCTTTCCCATGCCATAAAACCTGATTCACCCGTTTCGAGCGTATAATTCAGGCCTTCGGGTTTAAGCGCGCCCTTTGTGAAAATTTTTCCCGGCGGCAGTAAAAATGTGTCCTTCGTATTTATTGCCAGCGTGTCGATTTTATATTCTTTGCATTTTTCTGAAAGCAGTTCGGCCTTATCCCGCGCAAGGCTTTCCCCTGCAAATCCCCATGAGTTGGCGGCCATCTGAAGCGCCCGCTCTTCGGTAATTTTGTAAAATTCCTCAAGCGCGCCCGCCAGCCTTTTTTTATCCGGCAGTTCGGTTTTAGCTATAAGCACTGAATAGTTTTCCATGTTTATTAAAGAACGGTAAACGGTAGATGGGAAAAAAACGATAGAAAAATAAATCATTTTCTGTTGTTTCTATTCCGTCTACCATCTCCCATTTACCGTTTACCGTCCTATTGCTGTTTATCAAGCATTATCCCTACTATTGTGTCGTCCACTTTAGCCATGCCTATGCTTGATATTTTTGCCAGATTTTTTATTGTGTCCTCGGCGCATTTCCCGACAAAGCCTTCAACTTCCGTAATTCCGTAATGGTGAATGGCCATATAAGCCGAGCGTATGGCCGTATCGGCGGAGCTTACCACTTTAAGGGCGCAGCCGCTTTTCGCTCCGTCGCAGAGCATCCCGCCTATATCGCTTATGACATTGTTTATCGCAAGTGATATGCCGGTGATATCACCGCCCTTCTGCTGGTAGACTATGGCGGCCGCGGCTCCGACTCCCGCGGCTATGGCGCAGCCGCATATGGGAGCAAGCCCCCCTGTATGAACTTTAACATAGGCGTTGATAAGATGGGAAAGCGCGAGGCTTTTAAGCATTGTGGTTTCATTTATCTTAAAAGCCCTGCCTACGTTGTAGGGGATAAGGAAGGCCACTATTCCCTGATTGCCGCTTTCGCCGCTGCTCATTACCGGCACCGGCAGTCCTTCCATCCTGGCGTCCGCGGCGCAGGCGGCCAATATTTTAGTGGAAGAAAAAACATCGTCAAGAAGATAACCCCGCGCGAGCAGATCTTTAAGATAAAATCCGACTTTTTTTAACCGCATCCCGGCATCGGCCGCTTTCAGATTCATTTCAATGCCTTTTTTTAAATATTGCGCGTCGGCTTTGTCCATGCCTTCAGCGGCTTTTACCAGTTCTTTGATGCTGGATTTGGCAAGCACGTTTTTAAATTCTTTTACGGGCTTTAAATGAACTTCATTTCTGATATCTATTATTGCCTTTGAATCCTTTTCCAGCAGACAAATGCGCGTATGGCTGTCCGCTATTATGCAGGCTGAACAGTGTTTTTTACCTTTAAGTCTTGCCTCAATATATAGGGATTTTTTATCCGGCGCCGCCGTTATTTTTACTTTTTTGGCGTTAAGCAATTTCTTTGCTTTTTTGGCCAGCGCGGGAGTGGCGTATTTCAGTATTTCCATTTTTGCGTCAGGCCGGGCTATCAAAAGCCCCAGCGCTCCGGCAAGAAGGTTTCCCTTTCCTCCGCCTGTATTCGGCAGATTTACGCCCATGCCGTTTTTATATGTGCCGGGGTCAAGAGTTAAAAGAGCTTCGGCCGGCGGCTCTCCCAATATTTTTGCCGCATGAGCGGCGCACAATGCCACGGATGCCGGTTCCGTGCAGCCCATCGCCGGATATACCTGATTTTTTAAAACTTCTTTAAGAAGATTCATAGTATTAAAGAGGGTAAACGGGAGATGGTAGAAGGTAGACGGAAAAGGGTAAACAGCGGAAGATAAAAACAAATCTTTTCTTCATTTCCCTTCTTCTGTTTTCTTTACACCGTTTACCATCTACCTTTTCCCGTCTACCTTCTTAACTCTTTTATAATCTTGCCCTTATATGCTTATCCTTTATAACCGTCTACCGTTTACCATCTCCCATCTGCCGTCTTTTATTTTATAAGTCCGTGTTCCCGGAAACTGTAATAATTATCTTTTCCGACGCCGATTATTATATGGTCGTGCACCGTTATTCCTACGGCTTTCGCCGCCTCATTGAGTTCTTTTGTCATGATTTCGTCTTCCCGCGACGGGGAGACTTCGCCCGACGGATGATTGTGCGCGAATATAAGGCCCGCGGCTTTATTTTTAAGGGCTTTTTCTATCACCTTTCTGGGATAAACCGCAGTTCTGTCTATGGTGCCTGTAAACAGCCGCTCGGAAGACATAACTTTATTGCGCACGGAAAGGTACAGCACTTCAAAAATTTCGTCGGGTTCGCCTTCAAGCGACGCTTCGCAGTATTTTAAAACATCTCTCGGGCATTTTACGGCGTCTTTTTTCAAAAGTTTTCCCAGGTAATAGCGCCGCATCGCTTCCCTTAGAAGGGGGAAAAAAACGGCTGAATTTTCACCAATGCCGTCAATAGTTATTAAATCTTCGGGTTTTGCGTCAAGCACTCTTGAAAATGTTCCGAAACGCTTGAGTATATCCCATGCCAGTCTTTTTGTGTCTTTCCTTGGAATGGCGTAGGTTAGAAGAAATTCAAGTATTTCATGATCGTGAAACGCGGATGGCCCTGATTGAAGGAATTTTTTCCTGAGCCGTTCTCTGTGGCCGGTATAAGAAGGTTTTGTCTGTGTCATTGGCTTCCTTTATAATTTAGCAAAAAAACCGAAACTCCGCTATTATCGTTTTTGCCGGTCCTTCGCTGAATGCTCCGTACTGGCCGCGGACGGCAAATAACAGGCATATCGCGTTTTTGTCCGCTGCAAGAGCGTAGGGGAGCAGAGTCTTTCGCCGGAAATACCGGCAATGCCGCTGTTCAAAATTCCGGAAAATTAAGTTTACCAATTGCCGCATGACGGGCATCGTTCCTGCGCGGAGTCAGGCGATTTTATGCCGTCGTTTATATCAATAAAAAGCGCATATAAAATAAGTATAACCAAAACAACAAACATCACGCGAAATACTTTTTCTGTTTTCATGCGCGGGAATTTAAATCATTATATTAAGTTTTGTATGATTAAGTTTGCTTAATTGTAATTATGAAACCCGAGATAATAGAATCCCAGCCTGCGCTTGAAAAACGTCTGCGCGATATATGCGGCGCCGCCTGCATCGCCATAGATACGGAGTCAAACAGTTTTTATGCGCATTCCGAGCGGCTGTGCCTTATTCAGATATCCGACGGGGAAAATGATCTGGTCGTCGATTCTTTGAGGATAACAGGTCTGACCGCCGTTAAGGAACTCCTTGAAAACGAAAAAATTGAAAAAGTTTTTCATGCCGCGGAATCGGATATACGGCTTCTTAAGCGCGAACTGGCCTGCGAAGTGCGCAATATCTTCGATACCATGACCGCCGCCCGCTTTCTGGGGATGAAGCAGTGCGGGCTTTCTTTTCTGCTTGAGAAATATTTCAACGTGCGCCTTAATAAAAAGTTTCAAAGGGCGGATTGGGGCAAAAGGCCGTTGTCCGGAGAAATGGCTGAGTATGCGGCTATGGATGCGCATTATCTTCCTTTGCTGGGCAGGATTCTTGAGCGGGAATTGGCTGAGAAGGGGCTTTTGCGCGAGGCGAGGGAGGAATTCCGCAGAATAGCGCTGGCGGTTTTTGCCGTTCAGAAATTCAGGGAAAACAGCTATCTGAACTGGGCGGGCGCTAAATTAATGAACGGCCGTTCTCTTGCGGTTTTAAGGGAGCTTTATCTCGCGCGCGAAGAAACCGCTAAGAAGCTGGACATATCGCCGTTCAGAATAATGCAGGAAGAATTAATCATAAGACTGGCTTTAAATCCGCGCGAAAGTCTGCGGGATTTGCGCGGCGTAAAGGGATTCAGCCCTTATATTTTCGGCAGACACGGAGAATGGATAAGAAATGCGATGCTAAAAGGTCTGGAAGCTCCCGAGGTGTCGCGTTCCAAAAGGCCGCAGGAAAAGAAGAAGCAGTTTGAATTTGTAAACAGACGGATCGAAGCTTTAAGGCAGTGGCGTAAATTTAAGGCGCAGGAAAGAGGCCTTCCGTCGGAAGTCATATTGCACGGGAAGGCTGTAAGCAGAATAGCTTATGCCAATCCCTCCACGCTGGAAGAGCTTAAGAATCTGCTTGAAGCCGGAAGCGGCAAGCTTGAGCTTTACGGAAAAGAAATCCTTCAGGCGCTTAAGATACCGGATAAATCGGATCAAAAAGGATAATTTTCACACAAAGGCACAAAGCCACAAAGAAACGTAAAATGCGTCCCAAGTAATTCTTCCCGCCGCATAACTCGGCGGTATGCTTCCGGCGATAAAAGTAGCAAGTTTGGAATGTCCCATTTCCGTGACATAGAACGTTTTTGTTTATCCTTTCTTTGTGTCTCTGTGTCTTTGTGTCTTTGTGTGAGAAAAAGCGGATGGTGATTTGTTTTTTTCCGTCTATAGCATATCTTGTCTTTTATAGAAGTTGTTTTATCGCGTCGGGTCTGCCGGCAAGTTTGCAGGCTTTTATCACTAGTTCCCGGTTTTCCTTCTTAAAATACTGCACAAGCGCCCTCTGCATTTTTCGCTCGGTTTCCTTTCTGGGCACATAGACGGGGTCCATCGTGAACGGGTCTTTTTCCGCATAATAAATAGCGGAGGATATCTCCATCGGGGCCGGAATAAAATCATTTATCTGCAGGGGCTTGTATCCGTGCTGTTTGAGAAAGAGGGCAAGCTCAATCGTTTCCTTCAGTCCTGAGCCCGGATGTCCGCAAATTAAATAGGGCACAAGATACTGTTCTTTTCCGGCTTTCCTGCTTGCATTCTTAAACGCCGCTGAAAAATCCAGGAAGAAGGATATGCCCGGTTTTTTCATAACAGCCAGCGTTTGGGCGGAGCAATGTTCCGGAGCCACTTTAAGCTGTCCGCCTGTGTGGCGGCAGGCAAGTTCCTTTATATATTCCATGCTGAGCAGGGCCAAATCCATGCGTATCCCGCTTGCTATCAGCGCCTTTTTTATCCCTTTCACGGCTGAGGCGCTGCGCATAAGCCTCAGAAGAGGCAGATAATCGGCGCCGAGATTTCTGCATATGAAAGGATACAGGCAGGAAAGCCTGCGGCATTTTTCCTGCATCTGCGGATTTGAACAGCCCATCGCATACATATTGGCCGTAGGTCCGCCCATATCGGAAATTATTCCCGGAAAATCCTTTTCCGCGGCTATTTTCTCAAGCTCGCTGATTATGGATTTTTCGGATCTGGATTGTATTATTCTGCCCTGGTGAAGCGCGAGAGAGCAGAAACTGCAGCCTCCGAAACAGCCCCTGTGTATCGTCACGGAATTTTTTATCATGGCAAAAGCCGGAATCGGGGCGGTATACGACGGATGCGGACGCCGGAGATAAGGCAGAGCGTAGATCGAATCGATTTCATTTTCTGAAAGCGGCAATGACGGAGAATTCTGGACCACGGCCCTGTCGCCGTGTTTTTGGATAACGGTCAGGGCGTTAAAAGGGTTTGTTTCCCCATAAATCATTTTCGCGGCTTTCAGGAAAAGATTTTTATCGCAGGCGGTTTCCTCAAAAGAAGGAATGACCGCGGCGCCGGCAATATCTTGATTTTCCGAGGCGCCGAGGGCGTATACGGTCCCCCTTATCGAACGCAGTTTCCCGGCCGGTATGCCGGAGGACACTGCTTTCGCTATTTCCAGTATGGTTTTTTCGCCCATGCCGTAGACAAGGAGGTCGGCCTTGGAATCCAGAAGCAGAGATTTTTTAACTGTGTTGCTCCAGTAATCATAATGCGCAAGCCTGCGCATCGACGCCTCAATCCCGCCTGTTATTATCGTTACTCCGGGATACGCTTCTCTTGCGCGCTGGCAGTATACCACGGATGCCCGGTCAGGACGAAGCCCAGGTCTTCCGCCCGGAGAATAATCGTCGGAACTGCGTATTCTTCTGTTTGCGGTATAGTGATTGATCATTGAATCGACATTGCCGGCGCTTACGGCGAAAAAAAGGCGGGGTTTTCCGAATTGCCTCCACGGCAGGCAGGTTCTCCAATCAGGCTGGGCAAGCACCGCCACTTTATAGCCGGCGGACTCAAGAGTTCTGCCGATGACGGCCATCGCGAAACTGGGGTGGTCGATATAAGCGTCTCCCGTGACGAGCACGATGTCAACGCCGTCCCAGCCCCTAAGCCGCACTTCTTCCGGCGTCATGGGTAGAAATCCGTTCATATCATGTTATTATGCCCCATAAGTATATCATTGTCAATTCTCAAAAATACCGTTTTATTTTTGTCGGAAAGGCGGTATATTTGGTAATATAATCAAGGAATCCGGCTGAATCGGCAATATACGGCCCGGGATTATATACTAGGGAGGGAATAATCATGAAAAACAGGTGCTGGCTGACGGCGGTTGCTTTCACAGTGACGGTTGTTTTACAGACCGGAGCATGGGCGAATCCGTTCGGTGAGTTTAAGTCGCGCGTTCAAACTCAGCTTATTAAACCTTTTGCGAAAGACATAGGAGGCATTATCGGCGGATCCGATTTCAATTCGGGCAGGGTGCTTGGTTTCCCCGGATTTGACGCCGGTCTTGCCGGAGTTGTTCAGTTTAAGCCTGACAGCGATAATCTTATATTCACGAACGCGAAGGTGAAGGAATTCGGGCTTCCCGTGGTTTATGCAAGCTTCGGACTTCCTTACAGTGTTGACGCCGTTTTAAGAGGAATGAGCGCGTCCGATATCACGCTGATAGGCGGAGGACTGCGGTACGGAGTCTATAAAAGCGGCCTTGCAAAATTTGTGCCTGATGTTACAGCTTCCGTATTTTTTGATAAGCTGGCGCATGATTATTTTGACGTCACGCATTATTCCCTTGATATCCATGCCTCAATGGATATACCGGTAATCAAGCCG
This sequence comes from uncultured Elusimicrobiales bacterium, assembly GCA_964520045.1. GTDB lineage: Bacteria > Elusimicrobiota > Elusimicrobia > Elusimicrobiales > CAZFMJ01 > CAZFMJ01. Next base: position 27,432 of record CAZFMJ010000012.1, read on the forward strand.
TTTATAGGGGTGGGCTATGACAACACAAAAGTTGAAATAAAGGCATCAAATAATCCTCTGATTACCGGCCTTTCTGATACCGCTAAAGAGATGAGGTATACTTTGGGCGCGAAGTTTTCGCCTGTTCCGCTTATATATGTTTTCGGAGCTTATTCCATTTTTCACGGTTCGCCCGGCGCTCAGATAGGAGCGGGTGCGAGATTTTAAAAGAACGGTAGATAGTAGATAGCAGATAGCAGACGGTAGACGGGGAGTTTTGACCTCTATTGTTTGCCTGTTGACAGTTGTCGTCTTTTCATACACGGAGGAAGTAATATATGGAAACAGCGCAGACTGCCGGCGGCGTAACGCAGGATACCGAAACACAGAAGCTCATACAGCTCGCCGAAACTTACGGAGCGCATAATTATCATCCGCTTCCAGTGGTTATAACAACCGCAAAGGGAGTATGGGTAAAAGACCCCGAGGGGAAAAAATATCTTGACTGCCTGAGTTCTTATTCCGCTCTTAATCAGGGGCATAGGCACCCGGCTGTTATAAAGGCTCTTACGCAGCAGGCCAAAAAGGCGACGCTGACTTCGAGGGCTTTTCATAATGATCAGATAGGCTGGTTTTTTAAGGAACTCTGCGAAATTTCAGGGTATGAAGCGGTTCTTCCGATGAATTCAGGCGCCGAGGCGGTGGAAACGGCGCTTAAGACCGCCAGAAAGTGGGGTTATAAGGTGAAAGGCATACAGCCTGATAAGGCGGAGATAATAGTATGCGCGAATAATTTCCACGGCCGGACCATAGCGATAGTGGGGTTTTCCACGGAGGCTCAGTATAAGGACGGGTTCGGTCCTTTTACCGAAGGCTTTAAGATAATAGAATACGGCAATGCCGATGCCCTTAAGAATGCCGTGACTCCCAATACCGCGGCTTTCCTTGTGGAGCCTATACAGGGAGAGGCGGGGATAATTGTTCCTCCGGCGGGATATCTGAAACAGGCGCAGGAAATCTGCAGACAGAACAATATTCTTTTTATGGCTGATGAAATACAAACAGGGCTTGGCCGCACGGGAAAAATGTTTTGCTGCGGGCATGAAGAAGTAAAGCCCGATATAATGATACTAGGCAAGGCGCTTGGGGGGGGAGTTATGCCTGTCTCGGCGGTGCTTTCTTCCCGGAAAATAATGGATGTTTTCCATCCAGGGGACCATGGCAGCACGTTCGGGGGCAATCCTCTCGCCTGCGCCGTCGCAAGAGCTTCATTGAAGGTTCTGGTGGATGAGAAACTGGCGGAAAATGCTTCCGCGATGGGAACCTATTTCATGCAGAAGCTTTCGGAAATAAAGAGCGGGCATGTGAAAGAGATCCGCGGAAGAGGCCTTCTTATAGGCGTGGAGTTAAAACCTGAAGCCGGCGGAGCGCGGCGTTTTTGCGAGGCGCTTATGGGAAAAGGCCTTTTGTGCAAAGAAACGCATGCGAATGTCATACGCTTTGCTCCTCCTCTTGTGATAACGCGGAAAGAAATCGACTGGGCGGTGAAGCGTATCGCCAAAGTGCTGAAGATGAAATAAGAACAGCTTACTCACCCCCTCCTCCATCCTCCCCCCTCGAGGGGGAGGGAAAGGGTGGGGGGCTGAAAAATTCAGGCTGACCAGGGCTGCCTATGGCAGCCTTGTTAATTTAAAGTCCTTTGCGTCCTTTGCGGTTTGGTTTTTTTATTGAGGCGAGTAGTTGTCTGGATTTTATGGACCGGAATTTTAAAAACAAATTAGCGGAAAAATTCGGCGGGAACTGCCTGTTCGACGCAAAACTTGCGCCGTTTACCTCCTATAAAATCGGAGGAAACGCCGACGCCCTGGTTTTTCCGGAGTCCGCGGAAGACTTAAAACAGCTTTTGGCTTTATGCGAGGAATGCGGCGTTCCGCTTACAATAATAGGCGCAGGCTCGAATGTCCTTGTAAGCGATTTCGGCATCCGCGGAGCGACGGCATGCACAAGACGCATGGAAAAAATTGAGATTTCCGGCTCAAAAGTTTATGCCCAGTCCGGGGCATTGCTGGATAAAATAGTGTCTGAAACGGTAAGCGCCGGGCTTAAAGGGATGGAGCGTCTTTCCGGAATACCCGGCACGGCGGGCGGAGCGGCGCTGATGAATGCCGGAGCTTTTGAACAGGAAACTTTCGGACGTCTTTCCTTTTTTGAAGCGGTTACGAGACAGGGAGAGGTGAAAAAAATTTCAAAAGACGGTGTAAAATTTTTCTACCGCAGAGTAGAGGGAATTGGAGACATGATAATATTGTCCGCCGAATGGGAATTGGAAAAGGGGAACGCATCTGAATTAAAAAAAGAGCGGGAATTCGTCCTCAAGACGAGGGCCGAAAAACAGCCGCTGGAATATCCCTCCGCGGGAAGCGTTTTTAAGAGGCCGGAAGGCGATTATGCATCAAGGCTTATAGATATGAGTGGATTTAAGGGTTTCAGGATTGGCGATGCGCAGATTTCATCAAAACATGCGGGTTTTATAGTAAATCGCGGCAATGCTTCAGCCAAAGATGTTGCCGAGCTTATGCGGATCATTAAAGCAAAAGTGAAAGAAAAAACCGGAATTGATTTGGAGCTGGAACAGATACTGCTTGGTGAATTCTAATCACGTCACCAGTTTCCCCGTTTTTAATTGGGAGAAGGTAGATGGTAAACGGTAGAAGGTAAAACAAAAACATTTTTTTGTCCATCATTTTCCGGCTGGCATTTGTTGTCTTTCCATCCCCGGTCTTTGGCCACTAATCGGTAACTTCTTAATCTCTTTTTCCGTCTACCGTTTACCATGCCTTATTTTATAGGCCTTTCTTCCTATATCGCGATAGGCCTTTTTCCCGCCGATTTATGGGCCGTTTGATACTTATAGGCAGGCAAAGGGCTTGGTATAATTGTGGCGTATGGCAGGATAACGATAATGGCCATAAAAAGTTATTTTACCTGCGGTATCAAGGAGACAAACAATGAAAAACAGACTAATTGTGGTAACGGCGGGAATACTGATGTTTTCCGCTTCGGTGTATGCCGGACAGACGAGATCTGCCGTTGATTTTGACAGTTTCAGGATAAAGGCTGTGATGAATCAGGCGCAGTCGCAGGTGATAGACATGACGGCGCTTCAGATTCTCCCGAAAGAATTCAATTCCAAAGGAGGGACGGGCTCTCGTGAAGATTCATTGTTCGGTGCCATAAAATGGTCGGCCCACCCGGATTACGGAGAGAAAACAGGATTAGAATGGGTGAAAAAAGCTTTGGCGGACGGAGCCAATGTGAATGCGCTTGACCCTAATGGGGATTCCGCCTTAAATACGGCCGTGTGGGTGGGGTATCCATCCATAGTAAAACTGCTTCTTGACAACGGGGCTGATCCTAACAGGAAGGCCAATTTAAGTACAAGATGGCAAGTTACTAAGAATGCAAGTCCGCTTCTTATCGCCGCCGCAAAAGCGCACCGTCTTTATGAACACCAGTCGTTGTTCGGCAAAGATACTACTGTAATCATAAAACTTCTGATTGAAAGGGGCGGCAGCGCAGATATAAATACAGCCGACTCTAACGGGCGCACTCCTTTTCTTGCTTTTGTCGCAGACAGCTTTAGCGGAGACAACTCTGGTTTATATTTCCGCGCCATGCAAAAAATGGCGGATTATCTTCTCGGGAAAGGCGCAGATATCAACGCCCGTGACAGCTACGGCAATACCGTCGTGCATTATCTCGTGTCATCGGGAAAAGATGAGAGATGTTTGAGCCAGCTCAAGTATCTGATTGAAAAGAACGTCTTTGTTAACGTCCGCAATAATAAAGGCGAGACGCCTTATGGTATTGCTAAAGTTCTTAATGAAAGGCAGTTTTATAAAGGCGAGATGAAGAAAACTCTTCAACTGCTGGAAGATTACGGCGGGGTTGAGTAATATTTTCGGGTTAAAATATTTTTTATAAAAATATGCTCTGCGGAAATTTATTCCGCAGAGCATATTTTATTATAGTGCAGAAATGCCGGCAATCCTGATGTATTTATTTCACAACCGCTATTTTTTTCTTCTCATCAATACCCGCGCCTTTTATGTGAACGATATATATCCCTGACGCAATAATCTCACTGTCTTTGTTCGTTGCGTTCCATACGGCGGATGCGTCCGCAGAGGCAGAAACATTAAGCGAAGTATCCCAGACAAGCTGTCCGCTCAAAGTATAAATTTTTATTGTGACGACCCCATCTTCTCCGGTTTTGAGTTTTATTACCGCCCGCTCGTTTTTGCCGGGGTTTATATAACCTTTTGCCCCGCCTATTATCTTCACTTGTCCTATGCCGGCGGAAATTGTTCTGCCTATTGAAAAGGTTATTAGGTAATCATCCGCGCCGGTATTGCCGGAACTATCGCGGCACCTGATATAATAATCATATGCGTTTGCGCCGGTAAGACCGCTTATTTCCGTTGAATGGTTCTTTGAGCCGGTTATCGTAAAATTATTTACCATCAAGGAATATGCCGTATTAGGTGTTATGGAATATCTGCATACGGCGTTTTCATCAGTAGCCAATGAAATTATTGTCTGCGTGGTGCCGGAGACAAGCGTGCCGGACGGAGCGCCGCTCAAGCAAATGGGCGCGGTATTATCCGTTCCGTCTTGAGGCGGGGTAGCGGCTGAAATTTCCGGAGATAACGCGGAATTGTTTGACGCCGCGTCATAGGAGGAGATCCGGTATTTATATGTTGTGTTCGGAACAAGATTTGTGTCCGCGTAGGAGACCGCCGTTGTTGAGCCGATTTGCGCGCCGCCGCGGAATATTTTATATCCGGCAATCCCCACATTGTCCGTTGATTGACTCCAGCTTAAATTTATCTGTGTTGAGGAAACGGCGGCGGCAAAGAATGACTGCGGAACCGTAGGGGAAGAGATATCCAGCGACGGATGATCCTTTAAAAATTGAAGCATTCCCTGTTCCCAGTCTATCCCTGAACCGTCGAATATTCCGTTAGGCCAGCGCATGTGGTTTATCAGCCCGATATTGTAAGTGCAGGTTTGGGTTGAGGCGCAGGCGGATACCGCGGCAGCAAAGCCTGTTATCAGGTTGATGCTTAAAAGGTTTTGGTCCGTCAATAACGTGTTAAGTTTAGTCCGCCATGAGTCCAAGCTTTCGGGATATTGAGTGGCTCCGGCGTGGGGCAAAACCACATTCACTCGTAAATCTTCATTGCAGGGAGCGGCTGCGTCGCAATGCCGGTTAAGCAGATAAAGAGGTGTGGAAACAGCCGGATATGGGTTCATTTCGCATGAAGGACTTGTGGTGGAGGTTAAATTTCCGAAAGGGTTGTTGGTGGCATATACGGCGGCGGCGGCGATATAATTGCCTCCGGGCGTTGAAGCAGTATGGCGGAAAATTGCATATTCCTGGGCGAATCTTGAGCCGTTCGACCAGCCTGAGACATATAATCTGAGAGGATCCGCGTTTTTTTCGCGCACAAGGTAATCGATTATGTGATCGACATTTTTAAAATCCGGATTTTGAGAGGGAACGCGGTAAAGATAATCATGTATTCTGCCGGAGGGGTTATGCACGGACGGCCAATTAAGGTTGCGCCCCTGGACTGAGGCGAGTATGAAGCCCGCGGTCGACGGACTTAAACTCGACGAAACGGCTTTATCCCGCAGCAGCGTGTAATCATAAACATCCGCCGCTTCTCCCCATCCCCCGTGAAAGTAAATCAATGCCGGAAGTTTTGCCGTAGAAGTTGAAGGGTAAAAAACACAGGTGTATCTGCTTACTCCTTCATCATCCGTCCATAGATACGGATTGCCGTCGTTGTAGTACGGCAATGTGGACGAGGTGGTGCGGCATAACGGCGTATCGGAAGCTGTGGTGACCGTGGCTGTGCTGTATGTGTTGCTGTCTTTGTTGAAAATATTCGCGTTTTCACAGGGCTGTGAAACGCTGCATACCGGAGCAGGAGCTGTTAATCCCGTGGCGCCGTCGCATGTGAAATTTACCGTATCGGCCGCGCATAGCGGGGGAAATGCCGCCGCAAGCATTAAAATGCCTGCATTGATGATAGATATTTGTTTTTTTTGGCGTTTCAGTTCAGGCATATAATCGCCGACCAAAGATAACTTTTACGGCCGGGATTTCCATGTAAAATATGAAAACGATTTATTGAGGGTAAACGGCAGTTTTATTGAAAAGAAAATTACTAAAAGCCCGAGTAATATGAGCGGTATCCCCACGAATGCGCCGATTATCGTAAGAGTAAGCGCGGCTCCCGCGGCGATAACCGCAAGTCCTATGCAGAAAAGAAACAATGCAAGCGAAAACTTTTGTTTCAGACTGGGTGAATGCAGTTTAAAGTTTTGTCCGCCGTATGCGTAATTCTCCCGGAGTATTTCTTCGGGGTTTATAACTTCTGGTTCCACAACTTGAATTATTTCATTTTCACCCGGCGTATTGTCCATAGCACTATTATACAAAACCGCATAGTGCTTTTGGTGTTTTTATCGTTGAGCGGGATTCAGTTGACTTCAAATATTTTCCTCATGTAAAATATTATAGAAATTGAGAATGGATTAACCATCCCGGACAAAATGAACGGCAAAAAACAATTGATATTCACACGAAGGCCGCAAAGACACGAAGAAATAACAGACAAAAGAATGGTTATGTCTTGGGTAATTCTTTGCGGCTCCGTGGCTTTGTGTGAGAAATATCTTTAAAACGGAGGTATTTTCATGAGGCATGCAGGAATAGGCATTGTCGTATTTTTTTTATCTTGCGCCGGAGATGCGCGGGCGGCGGTGAATACGCAGGCCTACGCATTGCAGGAGGCTTTTAATAAGGCCGCCGAAACCGCGAAAACCTCGGTTGTGAATATTCAGGTCGTTCAGGAGCATCAGACAAGGGTTTATGAGCCTGAGTTTTTTTTCGGGATTCCCGATGATTTTTTTGACGGCTTCGGACCTTCCGGCAGAGGCGGCCGCACATACAGGTGGAAGACTCAGGGATTGGGCTCCGGAGTTATTATAGACGCGGACGGTTATGTGCTGACAAACGCCCATGTTGTAAAAAATGCGGATGACATAAAGGCCACGCTGATAAATTCGTCAGGAAAGGAGGTTTCCTATCCCGCAAAGATCGCCGGAATAGATTCCAAGCTGGATATCGCCGTTGTTAAAATAAAAACAAACGAAAGGCTTCCGTTCCTGAAACTGGGCGATTCAGATAAAATCAAAGTCGGAGATTGGGCGATAGCGGTAGGATATCCTTTCGGTTTCAGCCAGACGGTCACCGCCGGGATTGTTTCGTCGGTAAAACAGCCGCTGGTGATAGAGGGGAGGAGGTATCCCAAACTGATACAGACGGACGCCGCCATAAATATGGGCAATTCAGGCGGGCCCCTGCTGAATCTGGAGGGGGAAATCATAGGCATAAATTCCGCCATCTTTTCGCCGTCCGGAGCTTTTGCCGGAATAGGTTTTGCCATACCCGCAAACGACATTAATGGGATACTTTCAAACCTCAAGGCCGGGCGGAAAATACGAAGAGGCTGGCTGGGAGTGACGATAGCTCCGCTGGACGAGATGGTGGCGCAAAGACTCGGCCTTCCCGTTTCAGAAGGCGCGCTTGTCAATTCAGTGATACAAAACTCGCCCGCCGGCCGTTCAGGCCTTAGGCGGGGGGATATCGTTACGGCGTGCGACGGCAGTCCGGTGGCTTCGGCCGAGGATTTAATACGGCAGATATCGTCTAAAGCTCCGGGCACGAAAGTTATGCTTGATTTTTTCCGCAAAAACAGCGGCAGGCGCGTTCAGGCCGTTCTTTCCGAACAGCCGGACGAGCAGACTATGGGCAGTCTTAAAGAAATGGCTGAAAGCCCCCTTGAGGAACCCAGCCGCCTTTTGCCCGTTTCATGGGAAGGCATGGAGATCCGGATAATAAACGGCTCCGCCGAAATTGCCGGAATATTGCAGAAGTCAAAACTGTTGGGGCACCTTCAGGCCGGAGATATAATAAACGGCATTAACCAGAAAGCGGTAAAAAGCGAAGAGGATTTTAAGGACGCTTCAGCCAGGGCGAACCTTGCCGAAGGAATAGTCTTTGACATAACAAGAGTCGGCCAGCCCATGTACATCAGCGTGCAGGTGAAGCAGTAAACAGAAGAGAGATGTTCCCAGTTACCCAGAGGCTCAAGTCGCCAGTCTAGGCAACTGAGAATATAATGCCATTCCTTCGGGTTGCTGATTTTTTTCTGGGTTGCTGGGCATCTGGGTCTCTGGGCCGCTATGCGGCGGGACAGCGGTCTAACTGTCTTTCTAATGTTTGTGATGTATATCCGGGGAATGGGGGTGGGTATGAGTCTGCTCGTCATGCGCATGGGGATGAGAGTGGAATTCTTCTTCCTGTCCGCCGTGGCCGTGCCTGTGGTGTTCGTCATGCGCGTGCAGATGGTCATGATTAAGTCTTTCGTGTCTATGCGCGTGTGAATGCTTTTCCGAGGCAAGCGATAAAAAAGCGGATGCCATAAATGCCGAAGAGACGGCAAGCCGCGCCGAAAACGGCTCTCCCAGCGCGAGCACGGAAACGCCTGCGCCTATAAAGGGATATGCGCCGAATATAACGGCAGTTCTTGCCGCTCCGGCTTCCCGCAGAGCCCGTATAAAAAAAATAAGGCTGAATCCGTAGCCTGCCGCGCCTAAAATCAGTCCTGCGCAGATAATCGCGATGCCGGGCAAAGCATCTCCGGTAAGAAATGCGGCCGCGACATTGACGCTCCCGGCGCAAAAGCCTTTTATCAATGCAATCATAGCCGGGTCTTTTGCGGAGATTCTGCCTGTAAGATTATTGTCCAGGGCCCACATCAGGCAGGCAAGCAGTATCATTATCATTCCCGGCTCAAAGGAGAGTCTCAGGGCGGACGAGTCCCATGAAAGGACTCCGGCGCCTGCCGTTATAAGAATCGCGGAGAGCCATAATTTTTTACCCGCCGATTCCCGGAAAAACAGATATGCCAGCAGGGCCGTAAGTATCGCTTCGCAATTCATCAGTATCGAGGCGTATGACGCGGAGCAGAGTTTAAGCCCGCTGAACAGCAATATCGGAGCCAGAATTCCCCCTGATAGCGCCGAGCCGGCCAGCCACGGCAGATCTCCTTTTGAAAGAGGCGCTTCTCTGCCTCGGGGAGGCGTCAGCGGGGCGCGGGGGGGGGGGGAGAATAATGCCCGGGCGAAAAGATATGCCGCCAGCCCTACTGCGCTGCCGAGATAACACAGTCCGGCAAGCATAACAGGTGAAACAGCCGGAATAAGCAGTTTTGAAAAAGGAATGGTTAAGCCGAATAAAAACGCGGCGATTACCGCATATGAAGTCATAAAAAATAGATGTTTCCTAAAGACATTCTACGAAACATTCTATGAAACATTCTACGAAACAGAGCATTTGTTTATCGCTATTTTTGTTATAATAATATTGCTATTTATGAATCAAAATAGAAAAATACTTATTGTTGAAGATGATCCCAATCTCCGCCAGACTCTTGCCGACGGCCTGAAGCAGGCGGAATATTCGGTTGTGGATGCGATGAGTATTTCGGAAGGATTTGATCTGCTTCAGTCAAAAAAACCCGATATCGTGGTTTTAGATGTCCATCTTCCCGACGGCACCGGAATTGATTTCTGCGAAAAAATACGCGGGCATAAAGATTTTTTCGACACGCCTATCATAATGCTCACCGGAAGCTCCACCGACGCCGATAAAGTTTCGGGATTCGCCGCAGGCGCGGACCAGTACCTGACCAAACCCATTCCGATGAACGAGCTTTTGATGTGGATAGACGCGCTTTTGCGGCGCATAAAACTTGATAAGAATGAAAGCCCGGTTATTAACTGCGGAGATCTGCATATTGAAATGGATTCGCATATCGTCAGGTTCCGCGATGAGATAATCTATAATCTTACTGGAAAAGAATTTGACCTGCTGTATTTTCTGGTCAAAAACAGCCCCAGCGTAATTTCGCGCAAGAATATACTTTCCAAGCTGTGGCATACGATAGCCGTGGAGCATCTGGTTGATACCCATATTTCCAATCTCAGAAAAAAACTTCCGAAAGAATTAACCGAACAAATTCAATCTGTTCCCGGAAAAGGGTTCAGATTTATATAAAGACGGTAGAAGGCAGATGGTAAACGGGAGACGGTAGACGGCAAAACAAATCAAAAGACGGTAAACAGTCAAGCAAATAATTTCTTCGTTTCCCCTCTTCTGTTTTCCTTGTACCATCTACCGTTTCCCATCTACCGTCTACCTTTTTTATAACATGGGGAAAAATAAAAAAAAGCCCGCGCAGACGCAGAATTTTCCGGATAACCCCGCGTCTTTACGGTTAAAAGAAAGCCTGCCGTTTTTTATTTTCTGTATTTTCGCCTCCTTTCTGCTTTTCAGTAATACCTTCCGGAATGATTTTGCGATGGATGATGTGCCTACAATAAAGGATAATGCCGTAATCAGGGATATAGGCAATATTCCGGCTATTTTTTCGGATTATTACCGGAATTCTCCGGCCGGGCTTTACAGGCCGGCTACTATTTCAAGTTATGCCGTCACCTATTTTATTTTCGGCGCTTCGCCGTGGGGATTTCATTTCTGCAATATACTTCTGCATGCATTGAACTGCTGGCTTTTTTTTGTCCTGATACTGAGCCTTACAAAGAGAAAATTGTTAGCGGGGGGTGCGGCATTTTTGTTTCTGCTTATGCCCGTGCATACCGAAGCCGTAACGGGGCTTGTAGGCCGAGCCGAGCTTTTGTCTTTTTCTTTTTCCCTTCTTGCCGTAATTTCTTTTTTAAGCGGAATTTCAGGGGTATTGAAGACCGCGCTGTCCTGCCTTTTGTTCCTTTGCGGACTTTTGGCCAAGGAAACATCCGCGGCGGTTTTGCCGATTTGTTTTTTTCTCCTTCCCCTGCGGTATCCTGAGCTGTCCCTTACGGCCGTCTATAAAAAATATCAGAGCGTTCTGACAGCTCTCGGGGCAATATTTGTCTTTTATATTTTTTTAAGGATCAGCATGCTTGGTGATTACTGCTTTGCAAACAACGCCACGATTGTCGAAAACCCGCTTAAATTTCTTCCTGTCTATCAGCGTGTTTTGACCGCGTTTAAAGTTCTGGCATTATATGCGTATAAAACGGTTCTGCCGTTTAATCTTTCTTCGGACTATTCGTACAACCAGATACCCGCCGTCGGAACCTTATCCGACTTCGGCGCAGTGTCCGGCATCCTCATTTTTTTATCGTTTACGGCGGGTCTGACTCTTTGGAAAGCGCCTCTTGTCATGGGCGGCGGAGATAAGGCAGGAAGCGAGCAATCGCAGGGTTTTGCTTATTTTTTGGCGAAACCCGCCATGCGGTCTTTTTATATAGCCTCGGTTTTATTTATCTGGCCGTTTCTGCCGGTGTCAAATCTTGTCGTAGTCATAGGCACTATAATGGGCGAAAGGCTTATGTATTTTCCTTCCGCCGGCATATGCCTTATCATGGCGGAATCCTTACTGCTGGTTTACGAGCGGGATAAAATTAAACCTTCTATCGAGACTTCCTCCCCAGATGCGGGGGAGGGTGGGGTGGGGGGGATTTGGACTTTTTATGCAAGAATAAAACTTAAGCTGTTAAAATATGCCGCATTGCTGGTATTTATTGCTGTTTCATGTTTTTATGCGGCAAGAACATGGATGCGCAATTACGACTGGCTTGATCAGAAAACCCTGTTTTTTTCCGCTGCAAAAACCTGTCCCGAAAGCGTTTTGTCGCGGGCGAATGCCGCAGCCATGTATCTTCTGGAAAATAATTTTGAAAATGCGGAAAAGGAGCTGGATGCCGCGAATAAAATTTATCCCTATTATCCGCATGCGGTTAATAATCTGGGCATTATTTATCTGCGCCGTGGCCTATTTGACAAAGCGGAACGGCAGTTTCTCAAGACGCTTGAAGTATCTCCGGGATACCCCGGCGCTTATGAAAATCTGGCTTTGGTGTATTTGAATACCGGAAACTATAAAAAGGCCTGGGAGTATATGCTTCCCTACGCCGGGTATAATAAAATTGCGGTAAGAAAATATTTTGAGTCGTTTTTTAATGAGCGTATACGGGCGGCGTTGTCAAAAAACGACCGCGTTTCGGCAGACCGTCTTGAAGCTGAGAAAAACCGCGCGTTAAATCAGCAATAAGTGAAGAAGTAAGACGGTAGATGGGAGACGGTAGACGGAAAAGCCAAGATAAAAAAACACGGTATTCATCCATGTGTTTTTTCTGTTCCGTCTACCGTTTACCTCCCCAAACAATCTTTAGAAGCAGTGAGTTTGGGGCGGCCCATTCTCAATGCTTTGGTGGAAAGAATGGGCCGTCTTCCATCTCCCGCGTTTAACTGCCTGTAAGGCAGTTATGAGGAGTATTATTATGCATGAATGGGCGTTGGCTGAGGCAGTGCTGTCCGCCGCTGAAAATACGGCTAAAGCTGAAAAACTTAAATCCGTGGATGAGGTTGAGGTCCGCCTCGGGGAGCTTCAGCGCATAGACCGGGGGGCATTTAAATTTGCGCTTAAAGAAATCCGCAAATCCGGATATAAAATTCTTTCCCGCGCAAGAATCCATCTGGCGAAGGAGCAGGCCGAATTTACCTGTAAAGCGTGCGGTTTAAAGATTAAGCTCGGCGATATAAGAAAAAAGACGGGCGCGGATGAAGCCGAGTTTATACACTTTCTTCCTGAAATGGCCCATGCCTTTCTTAAGTGCGCAAAATGCTCAAGCCCTGATTTCGACATAACCGCCGGCAGAGGCGTTTTCATAAAATCCATTAAAGGCGTGAAGAATGAACATTGATCCGAGACCATATGTTGTAAATAAGCGCCTTTCAGGAGTAAAGCGCGTTATAGCCGTCACCGGCTGGAAGGGTGGAATAGGAAAAAGCGTCACGGCGTGCGGACTCGCGCTTTTATGCCCCGAGCGGGGGTTTAAAACCGGCCTTTTCGACATGGATATGACCGGCTCGTCCTGCCACATAATACTCGGCGCCGGTAAACTTTTCCCGAAGGAAGAAAACGGCATAGTTCCTCCCGAAGTGCGCGGGGTGCATTTTATGTCATCCGCTTTTTTTTCAGGAAATATGGCCGTGCCTTTCAGGGGCTCGTCCGTTTCCGAAGCCATGCTCGAACTGCTTGCGATTACGCAGTGGGGGGAGCTGGAGTTTCTTTTTATAGATATGCCTCCCGGAATAGGAGACGCAAGCCTTGACGCGGCAAGATGGATAAAAAGGGCGCAGATGCTTGTTGTTTCAACCCCCGCCCGGCTTTCGGTTGAGGTGGCTCAAAAGCCTCTTGAGCTTTTTAGCGGTCTGGGAATAACCTGCCTTGGGGTCATAGAAAATATGTCCGGGCCGGCGGGACAGAGCCGATTGCTTCGCGCCGGGAATAAAAAAAATATACAATGCCTTGGGAGAGTTCGTTTTGATCCCGGATTGGAGCGGGCGATAGGAAATCCGTCAAAGATTGTTAAAACAGTTTTTGCAAAAGACCTCCGCAAAATAGCGAAAAAATTTGCGGGGGGGGGGTAGATGTAATATAATCGTTAAGAAGGCGTCGGGCGGCTGGGAAACCGGCGGCTAAAAATAAGAGGGAGACGGAATTATGAAACTAAAAATACCACATGAAATAGAATTTACAAAACTGCATTTTGGAATAATCGCAATAATCGCGCTTTTGTGTTTCGGCTACGAAAAAATAGGAAGCGAGACCTTGACCCTTCATGCTTATTATCCTTCGCCCGTCGGGATTTACACCCGGCTTGTGAGTCTAAACAAGGCGACATTTGCAAGGGAAAGAGGCGATGTCGTGCTGACCGGAGAAAATAATTCCGGAGGAAAGGTCGGCATAGGGACGAAAAATCCGCAGGCGAAACTTGATGTTGTAGGGGATATCAACATCCAGGCGCCGGCGTCGGGTCCGGCATCGGGTCTGATATTGCCTTTGGTAGCCGCGGCCGTTGCAGGCGTCGGGTGCAGTCCTGCCGGTAAAATTGTTTATGGAAGCGGTGAAAAGATATATCTGTGCGGCAGCGCTAAAACATGGAAGGAATTAGGGGGCGGCGGCGCGGCGGCTCTGGCGGGTATAAGTTTTTTTAACCTAAATATTGCGTGGAACTATACTTGTGACACAGGCTGTTCATGGTATGCCGGAAAATGCTTGGCGGCGTTTGCGATGGATAACAACTTAATGAATACTGAGGTTAATGTATTGCGGAGCGCAATGTCGTGCAGTTCATATGGAGGCTCAAACGCGGTTTATACAAATAATTGTATTTGTTATAAGTAATGGATTTAAATCTCAATTGTTATTCCTTTTCTTATTTATCCAGTTCTGCAGATCGTCGAATAGGGTATAAGTGACGGGGGTCATAAGAAGGGTTATCATAAGCGACATGGTTTGTCCGCCTATTATGACCATAGCCATTGCTCTTCTGACTCCGGACCCGGCTCCGGTGCCCAGCGCCGTAGGCATCATGCTTGCCACAAGCGTCAGGGTGGTCATAAGAATAGGGCGCAGTCTTGTTTTGTTGGCCTGCAGTATAGCTTCATACCGGTCCATGCCTTTAGCGCGCAGTGTGTTGGTGTAGTCGACCTGCAGTATGGAATTCTTTTTTACTATTCCGAAAAGCATAAACACGCCCATAATGCTGAATATTGAAAGATTCTGCCCCGTTATAAACAGGGAGATTATCGCAAAGGGGATGGTCAGAGGCAGAGCGATTATTATTGATATCGGGTAGACAAAGCTTTCGAACTGGCTTGCCAGCACGATGTAGATGAAGATAAAGGACATCAGGAAAGCCGTTAAAAAACTCATAAGCATTCTGTCCAATTCCCTTGCTCTGCCTGTCGCGCCGCCCGCGTACTCCGCCGGGACTTTGAGTTTTTTAAATTCCGAGTCCGCTTTTTTTATCATTTCGCCCAAAGGCATGCCGGTGGAATTTGCCTGCACGGTTATTTTCCTCTGTCTGTTATACCTTTCTATCTGCGTAGGGCCAAGTCCCTCCACTACTTTTGCGATATTATCAAGCCGCACAAGTTTGCCGGCTCCGGCAGGCACCATCATGGCCTCTATAACTTCCTTCTTATCGCGGAAGTTTTTGTCGGCTCTGAGGCGCACCTGATAAAGTTCATCAGCATCCTTGAATTTGGTAATGTCTTCCTCTCCTCCCACCATTGTCCTGAGCGAAGTTGCGATATCTTCTATCTTAACTCCCAAATCATGGGCCCTGCTTCTGTTTATTTCCACGCGGTATTCCGGCTTTGCATAGGAAAAGCTTAAGTCAACGTCAGCCACTCCCGGCAGGGTTTTCATGTGGTCGGCTACAGCCCCTGAATATTGCTGGAGTTTATTCAAATCGGGGCCCGCAATTACGTATTCCAAATCACGCTCGCCTCCTCCACCCATGCCGCCGCTGGGGCTTACGGCGGTGCGGATGCCTGTGTATTTTGCCAACATCTCCCGGCTTGCGGCCATTATCTGCTTCATACCGACCGATCTTTGGGTTACGTCCGTGACTTCCACCAGAAGGTATCCCTCGTTTGCGGAAGGAGCCCCGAAGTGGCTTCCGACTCCGGTTCCTATGGATGAAAGTATATTGGTCACATAAGGAATCTTTCTGGTTTCCGCCTCGATCTGGCTGAAAAGCTGTTTCATAACTTCAAGGCTTGTGCCTTCCGGAGCTTTGAGCGTTATCTGGTATTGGCTGGTGTCGTCCTGGGGCAGGAAGTCCTTGCCCACGAAATTAATCAGGGGAATCATGGAAAGTATTATGATCGCCGACATTCCCACCATCAATTTTCTATGGGACAGCGCCCATTTAAGCAGGGTCAGATAATGCCTTGCCAGAAAATTATTCAAATCATCCGTTAATTTCTGAAATCTTGTTTTTTCGCTTGTTTTGACTTTCAGGAATATTGAGCAGAGCATGGGAGTCAGGGTCAGCGCCACAAAAGTGCTTACTGCAACAGCATAAGCCACGGTCAGGCAGTAGCTTTTTACGAAGCGGCCTATTATTCCGCTCATATAGGCCAGAGGCACAAATATTACTATGAGCGATAATGACATAGCCAGCACGGCAAAGGCGATTTCTGCCGCTCCTTCAAGAGCGGCTTTAAGAGGCGATATTTTATGCTCCTCCATATGGCGGTAGATGTTTTCAAGCATAACTATGGCGTCGTCTATTACTATCCCCACCGCTATGGTAAGCCCGAGCAGGGTCATATTATTGAGCGTAAAGCCGTACATGTCCATGAAGATAAAAGTCGCTATAAGCGAAACGGGTATTGCCACCGCGGATATTATTGTGGAGCGGAAATCGCCTATAAAAAGCAAAACCATGAGCGAGGCAAATAAAGCGCCCAGAATAAGGTGCTCTTCAACAGTCTTGACTGATTCTTTAATGTGAACGGATTGGTCGCCGACTATTCTGGTCTCTATTCCCTGCGGGATTATTTGTTTGAGCTGTTCCACCCTTTCTTTTATGTTTTTAACCACTTCCACGGTGTTTGTGCCGGACTGTTTTTTAACCACGAGAGTTACGGACGGCCTGCCGTTTAAGAATGAGGCGGAGCGCATTTGAGCTCCGGTGTCTTCGGCATGGCCAATATCGGATATCTTTATGGGAGCGCCGTTGGCGCTTGTTATCACGATGTCGTTGAAATCTTTGACGTTTTCTATCCTTCCGAGAGTGCGCAGGACAAATTCCTGGCGGGTTTGTTCCACCTTACCGCCGGGTATCTCTATATTCTGCTGGACTATGGCGTCCTTAACCTGTTTTATGGAGAGATTAAGCGCGGCCAGCTTAAGCGGATTTATGACTATATGTATTTCCCGCTCTCTGCCTCCTATTATGTCTATAGAGCCTACTCCGCTGACCGTCTCAATGTTTTCCTTTATTTTTTTTCTTGCAAAGTGCGTCAGCTCTATAAGGTCTTTATCTCCGGATACGACCACATTTACCACGGGTACCGCGCCCATGTCAAATTTGCCTACCACGGGCGGGTCGGTTCCCTGCGGAAGCCGGCTCATCACGGAATTAACTTTGTCGCGCACTTCCTGCGCCGCGGTATCCACATTTTTTTCAAGCACAAATTTTATCATCACCATGGAAAGCCCCTCAAAACTTGTGGAGTTGAGGTCTTCTATTCCCGCTATGGTGTTTACCGCTTCTTCTATGGGCTTGGTAACTGATGATTCTATTTCTTCAGGTCCCGCTCCCCTGAGGCTCGTCTGCACTATTATAAAAGGGAATTCTACATTGGGAAACAGGTCTACGCCGAGCCGGAAATAGGAAAACAGACCCAGCACCACCAAAGCGGTTATCATCATGGTGGTAAATATCGGTTTTTTTACTGCAAGCTCAGTTATTTTCATGATTTTTTAAACATAGAACGCTGATAACGCTGCCCCAAACTATCCTTACAAGCAGTGAGTTTGGGACGTCCCATTCTCAAAGCCTTCAAGAAATGAATGGGACGCAAAGAATTAACGCTAAGAACGCAAAAATTACAGGCAGTAACTGCACCTTCATCTTCATCAGCTTGACTCTGTGTTCTTTGCGCTTGCTTTGCGCTCTTTGCGTTTAGTCTCCTATTTTTAATTATCTGCGTTCGTATTATTGCTGAGTGGTTGTGTGATTTTTAATTTCTATTTTACTGCCGTCTTTCAAACCGTACAAGCCGAAGCTTATTATCTCGTCTCCTGGTTTAAGCCCGCTTACTATCTGCGTATACTCGGCATTCTGTATTCCGGTTCTCAGGTTTTTTCTTACCGCCGCGCCGTTTAAGGGCGTAAAAATATATGGATTATCTTTTTCGTCTTTAAGCACGGCGCCGGTGGGCACTGATACCGCCTGTGTTTTTGAGCCCGTCACCAGCCTGACTTCGGAAAACATGCCGGATTTAAGCAGATTATTGCCGTTGTCTACCAGTATTTCTATAAGTATGCTTCTGGAGACGGTGTCGACTACCGGGCTTATCCTGTAGACCTTGCCTTTGAAAATCGTATCAGGAAAGGCGTCCACTTTTATGCGGGCGGTTTGGTCGGGGAAAATCTTTGCCGCGTATCTTTCAGGAACGTCCACAAGCACCCGCACCCGGCTTTGGCTTACCACCAGAGCTATGGGAGTCTGGGGCGTAACATTTGCGCCCGTGTCCTGATATATCCTGCCTATCACTCCGCTTAAAGTCGACGGCACGGGGGCAGGCTCATAAACGGCCCCCACTTCGTCTCTCTCAATAAGAGACACGGTCTGTTCCTTTTTCACCGGGTCGCCTTCTTTAAGGAGGTTTTTTAGTATTTTGCCCGCCACTCTGGGATAAAGAGTAGCTTCGTCCAGAGCTTTCACCGATCCGGACAGTATAAGGTGATCCTCAATATCCCTCAGCTGAGCCTTTTGGGTTTTTACAAGAAAACGGTCTTTTTCAAGCGTGTTGAATGCCTGCAGTTCCTTATCCTTACACCCTCCGGCAAGGAAAAAATAAAAAACAAAAAAAACCGCGCAAATGAAATTTTTTATACTCATAGCATTTTCCTTTTATGTCTTCAGTTTATAAGACTGGTGACCTGGCTACTGGTGACTGGCAGCCTCTTTCCCTTGCCCCGCCGCCCATTCAAGCTCCGCTTTGGCCGAGCAGGCGTCATGCATGGCCTGAGTATATAAAGTCTGGGAAGTATTGAGCGCCAGCGAAGCGTCGTTTAATTCCAACTGCCCGGCCATACCGTTTTTAAAACGCGTTTCCGTGGCGTTAAGCGCCTGTCTCGCCTGCTGGAGCGTTTTCTCCTGCGATTTTATGCGCTCCTTCGCTTCCGCAAGATTGAGCCATGCCTTCTTGACGTCTATTTTAATTCTGCGTTGAGTTTCTTTAAGCGTTTCAAGCGCCTGCTCCATTGCAAGTCCGGCCTGACGCGTCTGCGAAGAGGTCGAGCCTCCGGAAAATATCGGCACGGAAAGTTTCAGCCCCGCCGAACTGCTCCATGCCCTTTCGGTAGATGAAGGAAATCCCGAGTCAGACTGTCCCTGAAACTGTCTGTTGGCAAAGGCATATAGATAAGGATAAAAAAATGACCTCTGCAGTTTAACGTTTTCCTCCGCCATTTTATAAGCCAGATTTGCCTGGCGGACTTCGGGTTTGTTTGAAAGGGCGAAAGCATATAAATCTTCAAGAGGTTTGCCGGTGTCATGGGCGCAGTCAAAAGTGTCGGCGGGCAGGAATCTTTCTTCCGGGTCAAAACCCAGAGCTTTGCTTAATTCAAGAAGCGTATTCTCAAAGTAATTCTGCGCCTGCAGGACAGACGGCTCTTTGTTTGCTACTTCCACTTTTTGCCGTAGCACGGCCAGATCGCTTGCAATGCCCTGGGCATACTGGGCGTTTATTGTGTCAAGATGCTGGCGCGTAATATCAAGAGCCTCCTTCTGTATGGATACGGTGGCCGAAGCAAATATCAGGCTGTAATAGAGTTTTTTAACCGTAAGCACCGCTATGGCTTTGGCTGAGCGCAGATTTTCTTCTCCCGTGTTTGAATATATATCCGCCATTCTCAGCCCTGTGTTTACTTTGCCTCCCGACCAGATTATCTGGGATGCTTCCAATGATGCGGTGTAGGCGTTGTTTTTGCCGATGCTCATTTTTTGGTTTTGTATGAAAAATGACGGTTTTTCCAGATTATATGCGTATTGGGCATAAGCATTAAGAGAAGGATATACGCTGGCCCAGTATTCCCGCACTTTTTCATTGTATATGTCGCGCCCTTTTTGCGCGGATATGACCCCCGAATTATGAGCGAGCGCCGTTTCAACGGCTTCGGCAAGGGTGATTTTTTTTGCGGGACTCTGGCAGTACGCCTTCGGAATTCCCGCGGCGGCGGCAATCGCTGCGGTTATAAAAAGGCATTTGGCGCCCCGGCATATGATGCCGGCAAGCCTCGCCGGCAGACCTTTGTCAAATTGACCGGCATTGTTTTGGCTCATATCAAGTATCAGATGCGCGATCACGCCCTTTATGAGATGGATGATATCTTCTGTTTTCCCCTTTTTTATTTCGCCTTCGGCTTCGCATCGCAGTAAAATTTTACGCAGGCCGGCGCAATTTTTTTCCTTAAGATTGTTTACAAGCGCGGATATGCCTTTGCCTGACGGAGCTGAAAGTATTTTAAGCAGAAACTGCGCGGCTTTGGGCTTTGCTTTGAAAAACTCAAGATGCCGGGAAAATATCATGGCAAGCTTGCCTTCAATGGGTATTTTTGCGCTGGTTAAATCGGACTGCAATTGCATGAAGTCCTTCGCTCCCTGCATAAATATCTGGGTGCAGAGGTCTTCCTTGTTTTTAAAATAGTAATAAAGCACCGGCTTAGTGACGCTGAGCTTTTGCGCTATTTCCCTCACGGAAACTCTGTCTATTCCTTTCCCGGCGAAAAGATCGGCCGCCGTTTTGATTATTCTGTCATGCATTGCATGATTTCTGATGTCATTTTTCATTGATACTTACCTACCGGTAAGTATAACAGAAAAAAAACCGGCGGTCAATTTTTTTCCTTTTCTGCGGCGGTATTGTTATGCGGGCTGTGTCTATTTTTTGATTTTTTCAAGCGGATAAGAAATTTAAGGTCTTCCGTATCTTTGGGTCTGCCTGCGGCCTTTTTCATGCTGATAAGGTCGTTGAGGGAAGCAAAATAAGCCCATACATTTCCGTATTTGGCTTTCACTTTACTGCGCCAGATTTTTTCAAAAGTGACGCCTTTTACAAAAGGATGAATATCTGTTTCAACGATATATTGGCGTATCAGCACTTTTTTTGTAAGCAGGTCGTTTACCGCTATGTCCGCCATGTCATAGCCGAATCCGGACAAGCCGGCTAGCGTTTTAGCCGCGTTTGCGGGAGTAGGCCGTATAAAAATATCTATGTCGAGGGTGGCTCTGGCATAACCGTGCACAGGGAAAGCCGTCGCGCCTATTATAACAAACTCAACCTTATGTTCTTTTAGTGATTTGAGCAGTTTTTCTGTGTCCATTTTTTTTCAGCAGACTGCGTATTTCGCGGCTTTTGTTTTCCATAATCTGAAATCTTTGCCGCAAGGACAATGATTTGAGAAATTGCAGTTCAAAAGCTATTTCTTTTATTTCATTGTGGCCGGCAAGTTTTAATATGGGGCTCATGGGATTTCCTGAAACTAACTTTATCATTTTTGGGTGGTATATATAAAGCTGCTGCGTGAGGAGAAAGCCCCCCCTTGCTGGGGGGGGGGGTAAAAAGAATAGAATTACAAAAGAATGCTGGACAGCTATAAAGAGGTCGCCATGTCAGAAACAAAAAAACAGCTGGTAATTGGGTTGCTGGAAACCGGCGCCCCAAAAAACAGGGAGTGATTATGAAAATAGAAATAAAAATGCCTCAGAAAATGGAACTGACAAAAAAACATGTTTTTGGATTTATTGTTATTGTTCTGCTTGCGTTCGGCTATGAAAAAATGGGAAGCGAGACCTTAACCCTGTATGCTTATTATCCTTCGCCCGTGGGCATTTACACCAGGCTTGTGAGCATAAACAAAGCGACATTTGGAAGGGATAAAGGCGATGTTGTGCTGATCGGAGATACTAATGCGGATGGCCAGGTGGTCATAGGCACAAAGCTTCGTAATAGTCTTCCGTCTTTTAACTATTATAGGTTGTATGTCAAAGGCAGAACCAATATCACAGGCGATACCAAGATTGACGGCCAGTTGGAAGTCGCCGGAAACTCGACATTCGGCGGGGATATTTTTGCAACCGGAAAAACTCTTTATATCGGGCGGATATGTCTTAACGGCACCGACCCCACTGTGTGCAAGGAAGTGTGGCCTACCGGCGGGACTACCGCTCCCGGCGGCGGAACTCCAACACAACAGTATCTGTGTCCTCGTGTCACTGAAAGCGCTTGCGGACCAAGCCAGTGTGACGGGCAGGTAATGAGCACCCCGACTTGCAACGTGTATATGGATGACGGTAATGGCAATTGTTATATTGCGAGTGTTGTCGTTTGTGGTCCGATATAATAGCTCGGGGCAACCTTCGGCAAAAAGCTTTTAAACGGAAGAGAGTAAAAAGTTTCCGTGTTTCGATAATTCAACGCTGGTTCGGGGTAAATCAACAAAACATAATGGAGGCATCCAATGGGTAAAATCGGCGGTTTGGTTTTTATATCGGGACTGATTCTGTGCGGCGC
>CAZFMJ010000013.1:0-16765 GCA_964520045.1 uncultured Elusimicrobiales bacterium
ATGTGGGGAATGTTCTACTGCTGAAATCTGAGGAACTTACCGCTGCTCCTATCATGCCGGCCATCTTTCACAGACGCTATATCTTGTCAGCACGGCTCTCGGCCTCGGATGCTGCGTCACAGGCGCATTTTTAGACAGCAAACTTGAAACCCTTCTTGAAATCGACGGCATAAACGAAGCCGCCATATTGCTTTGTGCAGCAGGAAGTATTCCCTTCGAAAACTGATATTTTTGGATATCATCAAAAACCTTTATGGTAATATTTTTAAATCTTTGAGCCTTGCCCGCAGCGTATTACGTGGAAAAGGTTTTGTTTTTAGGTCAAAGTCTTGGAGGTATTTTTGATAGCTGGCGGCATCATTTGCAATTCCTTTCCAAAAAATAATTTTTTTGAGTAAATCAGTGTCAGAGTCGGATATATTCCCCGAAATACCCATTAATGTTTTCAGCGGCATAAATAACTCATTCGCGGTTTTTCGTTCCCAAAACAGATTTGATTGCGTATTCAGTTTTAATTCATCATATGATGCACAATTTTCAATATATGGGAAATTATCCCAATACATTTCAATAACCTTTGGATACTGATTTATATTCCGAAGCGCAGCATCCTTAAGTTTCACCATCTCCGAAGAATTACTAGTCTCTCCAGACCAGCTTTGATAAAGGACATAAAAAAAGTTTTCTTCTTTTTCATAAATGACTTCAGTTCCATTAAAATAACGTTGTTCAACCTCACTAAAGACGTTAAATAAGCTGTTTCTGATAGGCGGCGTATACATACGCTTATTAAAAATTTGTTTGAATTCCAAATTAATTAAACCAGTATTTTCAGATATTAAACTCCCGATAATCAAATATTTTGAGCCGGTATCTATTTTTGCGTCCATAAATATTTTGTCTAGTAATTCGATAGCATTCTCAACAGATTGGTTTTTTAAAATTTTCAGGCTCACATATCTGTTCACATTCACAATGAAGGCATAAATAAAATTCCCACGGATACTATTGGAAGTTTTATGTGGAGTTAATTTAATGGCATTCCCAGATATCCTTTTATATATTTCTATCGCCGTGCTTAAATTTTCGTTTGGGGTTTCTTCGGCAATAGTAGAAAGGAACCATGCATATTCCAGAAAATCTTCATTATTAATATTATTTAAATAGTTCTCGTTGTGTTTATGTTGATAATATATTTCGACATTCTGCTTGTATAGGTTGCGAGTGTCGTCCGATTTAAGCGTAAGATATTCTCTAAGTATACGTGGATCCGAAGTCGTGTTTATGTAATCCAATGTAGGTTTGGCGTTTTTTGATAAATGATCAATATAATTATGTGCGCATATCGAAATAATATTTTTAATGTCCTGCCAATTTATCTTTTTCTTTTCTTCTTCTTTTATTCCCAATTCTTCGGCTATCCAATCGACAAGAACGTATCCTGTGGGATATTTTTCCATTTTCTCATGTCTTTGATAATTTTTAACGATATTCGTTGCTTTGTTTGAGTCAACAAATTCTTCGAAGGTTTTTTGCAGGAATTTTATGACAATGGGACACTGTATTTTACAGTAAGAAAGGAGCAATATGTCGCATGGCCGGATGAAGTTTATTCTTGGAAGTCCCGCCGTATCACGATAAGTGCGGCAGAATATTTCCGCTTCTGCCATAACGCGATTGATCGTGCGTGGTGGTTCCATGCTCAATAAATCGATGGCGTAATCCATCCCAGTGGTATTGTCTGGGTATTTGTCAACTTGGTTTGGTGTCATATGGTGCGGTGCTGTAAATTAAATTTTTTAATCCACTGGGCTACGTTTAACTTAATAAATTTTCGTTTTATTTCTGAATCTACCGGTGGCAGAAAAAATACGCCACAATTAATATTTTTGGGGTTTTCAAACAAGAAGTCGCTTATTAAATCGGCATTTTCATCTTGGTCGGTAAGTTTTTTTAAACGATCTTTTAATTTTTCATCATCTATGCATAAAATAAAAAGAATTTGCACAGGCAAGCCGGTACGACCTTCATATTTGAACCTTTCTATTATTTCAATTGCTCTATAGACTTCGCATAGTTTTGCCCGCTCAATTTCATCTATCATTATAATCCATATTTTTTCTTTTATTTCTGGAATGTTCCAAAATGCTTTTGCGATGGTTTTGGGAACAATGCTGGACAAATTATCGGCAGAATTGTCTCCAATCACCTTTTTTGTGTGTTCCAATGGTGTATTAACGTGGGAAATAAGTCGCATGCAATGCATATACCCACTCAGATCGGATTCCCGAAGCAAAGAATATATTAAATCCACAGTTTGTGTTATATTTAATTTAGGATAGCGTTCTGCCAAAGTTTCAGCCCAACGTTGTGAGAATAATGCTGAGAAATCTTTTTCTGCATTGGTTTCAGTGAGTGAAATATACGAATACAGGGTGGATTTACTATCGAAATTTTCAGTTATCATACGTGCGAAGGATGATTTGCCCCATCCTAAACCACCGAAAATTGCACTAACTCCCACATAAGCTTCTAATTCCTGAAACGCTCGCGCCGTATTTCTGGCTGACAAAGCAAAACCCAATTCATCGTGGTTGCTATCAACGGATTCTGGTGCAAAACGCTGTATGCCTTGTGGAACACTAGTTTTTTTACAACAAAAACTACATAGTGTGATGACAAAAATCCCCAATAGATAGATACCTATTATCAGGGCATAAAGATATTCTTTCCAGTTACGCCATGTTATCCATAAAAAATCGAAGTTATAGAAAAAAACCACGCAGCCTACTAGAAATAAGACCCAATATATACCTATAAAATAATATATCCAGGATTTTGGCCGATGAATTTGTTGAATTTTTAAATTTTTTACGAGGAAGGGAATAAATATGATACTACCCAATAAACTTAACCAAATAACAACATCATATCTATTAACAGCCAAAAATAACGAATGACTAGCTGTTAAAACAAATGATGCATATAAGAACCAAAAAAATTGCATAAAGTGTCGATAATGTACTTATATTTTTGTAACAATCCACAAGTAAACATCCTACATGTTATTGGCTTTTTTTGTTGTTTTGATAGTCTTCCCAACTGGTCGTTCCATTACCATAAGCCCATTGTTCCGGTTTTAAATTTCTCAAAAATTTATCAACGTCGTTTAAAATGCCTGCATTCGTAGCATAATTAATATGTTCCACCAGCCTAATCATTTTTGCCAAAGCAGGAGTATCCCACCATGTCGCCAAGATCAGTGGCAATGCGGGCACCCATCCTCCTGAACTTTTTTGTTTGCGGTCGGGAAGCATTTGCCAAAGTTCATTCCAATAATCAGGCATTGGACACACACGTCCATCAGATTTAACATATTCGAGCAGTGCATTAAGTTTATCGCTCATAAATTTATTTCGAGATTTTCCGATATTCACCAATAATATTGAATATATAAATTTTAGCATTTACCGTACCCTTCGCGTATTTAATAATCGCGTCCGAAATCCTATCAATTTTTTCCTGCTGGCAAATAAATCCCATTATCTTAAAAACGCTCAAAGACACCCAAAGTCACGCGGCGTGACTTTGGTATGACCGAATATTTTTTTGAAACCCCGACGGGAAAAACCTTGCCTTTTTTCCTGAAGTCACGCCGCGTGACTTTGGCGTGACTCGTGCCTCATTTTTTCATTGCCCCAAATCCTGCCATCAGTTAGAATAAAAATATCGGCAGTCAGACAGTAATTTCGGAGGCAGGAAAATGCGGGAAAAAGTTCAAATCAATCAAGCCTGGCAAGATACCTTTACAACTGTCCGGGACAATTATCCATATTGCATCTTTTATAAGGTAAAGATCGAAAACGGCATGGTTAAGTCATGGGAAAGTGCGCTTAAAACTGTTGGTTTTGGCAAAATGCGGCGTCGCTATGATTCGTGTTCCCGGGAAACGATTCCGGATTCCAACTGGCAGGAATTGGTTGAGTTTTGCCAAAAAGAACGAAATTGTACTCTGCACGAAATACATTTTTATGATGCTCAGCCTATACTGCTAAAGTATCAGGAGTATGCCGAAGATATTAAAAAGGAGGTGCTGCCTATCTGAAAAACATGTAGCGAACAACGGTAAATACTAAAAAACTCAATAACAAGCCGACCGAAAACCGGAGCTATAAAAAGGAGACTTATATGGCTATCGGTTCGAGTGTCGGTAATACAGAAACAGAAATCACCGCTCAGGCAGTATCGCCCCACCCCTCAGGGCAAGGCCTATTTCCAAATCCCTGCCTTCCCCACCGACAAAAAATCAATCCCAAGGAAATACCTGCATCAGCATTCATGGTAATCCCCAAGACCTCCATCCTTTATCCTCCTTCGCCAAAGTCGCAGACACTTCAAAGCTTTAGCGGCGTAGTGCTTCAGGAAGATTCCGCGCGGACAACCCTGCAGATGGAACATGGGGTTTCCAGCCCAACCGAGCTTGATAAAAATGCCGATATCGATACGGCCATTATATCCAGAAATGAAAGGATAGAAGCGTTTTATCATGATAAACATGAAAATGCTTTAAAAATCGCGCTTGCAATAACCGGGAGTCCAGAAAACGCAGAAAATGCTGTGAGCAAAACTTATCTTGAACTTCTGGAAGGCAAAACAAGCATAGAATATTTTTTTAATGCTCTTGTGGGAAATGCCATTAATGATACCAATAGAGCCAATTGGAAAACCGAAAATATAGAAAGCTTGGATGCGCCACCGTATGTGCCGCGCCGTGACTATTCTGAAACAGGCGAAGAAGAGGAAAATTCTTTTCTTGCGGTTCAATTTGTTTCGCAGCTAAGAGATGACAGAGATCCGCTGGATATTTTGATAGAGCAGAAAGACTTGGAAGACGCGGAAGCGGAAGTTAGGCGAAACTGGAAGTTTAGATGGGTCACACAAAAAAAATGGGCAGAGCGGTTTGGACTTTACAAAGAATCGACGAGGAACGTAACGAAACAGGGGGGGTCACGGGAATTATAGAGTAGAGGCCCCTAAACGGGTTTTGGAGCAGCCGGGTGCCCAGTCCGGACAAAACGGAGGAGGAAATCTTCACCTGCTACCGCAACCCAAAGATTGGTTAGGGCAAAAAAGGAGGAAAAAAATGGCGGAAAAAGTCATGGAAGCATTGAAAGAAAGCGGTTTTAAGGCATCTGCAATACCTGTTGACCGCAATGAAATGGAGGAGCTGACGGATGATTCCGGCGCTCCGAATTTTAAGTCCCGCTATATAAAAATAGCCGTATCTCTGGCGCATGATGACCTGCTTTTCATTGACCGGGAGCGGTTAAAACGGCTCAAGCGGTGCGAAGATATTTCGCGCAGCAAATTCATTTCCGAAGCCCTTTTAATGCTGAAAACGGCTCAGGAAACCAGGGGCGGCAAATGAAAAATCATGCGTCAGCCGGTGTAATCAGGGTGGAACGGCACTGTTACATATGGATTGCCCAGATTGGAGGTCTGTCTATCCGCCCTGCACCGACTGGGGAAGAGGTCACGGGGGGGAGGGGTCGGGCATTGAAACAATGCCCGACCCCTCCCCCCCTACGTACTATTATAAGGTCTAACCTTATCTCTTCTCTCCCTCTCTCTGCAGGGCGGATACTGGTAGAAAATTAGGGATATGGGTATGAAAATGATTACAGATTATTACAAAAATGGGTTTAAGTATAAGTTGAAAATTAGAGAAAGAGATATAGAAATTCTCTCGGATTTGGAGCTATGGGGCATATTAGATGAATTGCAGGTTAATGCAGTTTTCCATAAAGAAAAAACCGATATGTCCGTAAAAATTGACTGGCTTTTTGAAAAAAATACACGGGGAATAACCAGTTCGGCAAGGCGCAGAATGTGTAAATTTCTGCATGCCGGATATGTAAATCCGCTGAGATTTGAATTTATGAACAGGGCATATATCCTGAGCTCATCCGGCCATAATCTATTAAAGAGTCTGAATAAAAACTGCCTCCCTTCTCATCAGGCAAGAATATCTCCCGCATGTGTAAAGCACCAGCTTTTGACTGCGGCAATAGGCCTTACCATGTCCAAATTCTGGAGGCTTCCCGTGCTCTCAGGCAGGCAGATTCTGCACGACTTGCACAAAAAGATAGCTGACGGCGAAGCGCCGAAGGCCGGCAATATAGTGCCGGATTTGATCGTAAACGACCGCAAAGACCAAAAATTTATTGAGGTTGAGCTGACCCAGAAACCCAATGCTGTTTACGCGAAAATCTGGGAAACATACGCCGGAATCATTCCGGAGAACGGCCTTCTCGTTTACTTTATGCATAACCAATGCGCATGCGGCAGGATACTTCGGCTTGCCCAAAATCTTGGCATGGAAAAGTTTTACACCGCTCCGATAGATGAATTCCGGGCAAGACAGGGCAGAGTCCTGATGAAAGGAACGGACGGCAGGGAAATGTATTTTGCGGATTTCTGAATGCAGATTTTGAAAATATGAAACACATTGAATATTGGATTTTGGGATTGGGATTCGTGGGTTTTCAGTTTGACCGGCGCGGATTTCGGTTTGGAAGATGGCTTTTCTGCATATGTTTTGCGGGTTTGCTGATATCTATCCCTTATAAATTCGCCGGTCTTCCGGTTGGGAATTTAAGGCTGTTTCACTCAATATTTCCTATTGATAGTGGTCTGTTTAGGATCATCTGGATAACAGTGACAGCAATTCTTACCGGAATTCTTTTGAAGCAGACGAAGCTTAAAACCGGCAGAAATGACAATTTGCAAAACTTATTCAATAACCCCGTTTTAGAGAAAAGCATGCTCAAACTTCTTGGAAATGCTGATCGGAAATGCGGGCTTACTCTTTTGGGAATGGCTGATCCGGGCGCAGGTATGTTCTTAAGGAGAAAGGAAAACCCTGTCTATATAAACCCATGCCAGCGGGAGCGTCATGTCCAGATAGTAGGCCCGACAAGGAGCGGAAAGTCGCAAGTGCTTTTAAGCATTGCATGGCAGGACATGAAGGCAGGGATGCCGTGTTTTTTCATGGAGGCCAAAGGCGATATCTCTGATTTCAACCAGTTTTTGAAGCTTACTGAAAAATGCGGAAGGCTGAATTGCGTTCGGTATTTCAATCCTGCCGACAGCAGGTCAATGAGCCTCAACCCCATCCTGCCGATTGCCGGACAGGATCCGATAGCTTTGGCAAACCAGATATCAAGGGCAATCGGCAGGGAGCCTGGGGGCGAGGGCGATGCTGAATATTTTAAGAGCGTGGATTATGCGCGGATACAAAGCCTTTCGGAAATATTTATGTCAATTTATGAATCCCGCGGCTTAAGTTTCACTTTGCGGGATGTGTTCTATTACTTTGAATATGACAAATGCCGGGAAAAAGCATTTTCAATGTGTTCCGACAAACACAGCGTTGACCTTGCCAAGCGCAGTTTTGCAGGCAAGTCCGACACAAGCGCGCTCAGCGCCAAGCTAAGGCCTTGGGTAACCGGCAGGCTGGGTAATATCTTGAACAGCTACGCCCCCGAAATAGTGCTTGAGAAGGTATTTGAGGAATCGCTTCTTATGTATGCGGCCATTCCAATAGGCCACCTGCAGGTGCTGGCTAATCCTTTGGGCAGGATGATAATAGCGGCTCTTCTTTCCATTGCTTCCCAGCGTCAGATACGGACAGTCAAGCCTCCTCCCGCATCAGTGATACTGGATGAATTTCCCGAATTTGCAACGCCCGCCTTTGCCGTATTCGTGGCAACAGTGGGTTCCGCAAGGTTCTGGACTATATTTTCGCATCAGGATCTGGGGCAGCTCAGGAAAGTGCAGGGCATGGATGTTGAGGCTTTCATATCAACGCTTTTTGCAAACAGCTCCGGCTGCAAAGTCTGCTTCCACACTCCTCATCCTGAAGATGCGGAATTATTCGCAAGGATGATAGGCACAAGCCAGGTGCACAAAATAACAGAAGTGATTGAAGAAGGTATCTGGGGCGGCGATATGTGCACCGGCAGAAAGTCGCGGCGGGAGATAGAGGAATTCAAAATACACCCCAATATCCTTAAAAGTCTTCCGCCCGGCTGTGCGGTAGCAATACCGCACAATCAGGCGGAATCAATAATTTCTACACCCAAAATATACAAGCTCACGGCTGATATGCAAACGCCTGAAATAACAAAGCCGGCTGTAAAACAGCGCGCAGGCCTGGATTTGCGTTCAGCCGCAATGAATTCTGGTTCAAAGAAGGGATGATTTGGATGCGTCTGCCGGACCCGCAGGAAAAGCTCGGAAGTATTGGGCCGGAAACGACCCGTAAGAGGAGACCAAAAATGGCGAAAACAGAAGAAAAAACGCGCTCTAACCAGACAAAGCAGGATGCTGGGTTCAATGGCGCAAATGAAAAATCAGGCGAAAGAATGGAAGTGTGGTCATTAAACGGCAAATTCCGCACCAGAATCGGGGTGGCATTTGTAAACGATGACCGCAGTATCAGCGTGCTTCTTAATGCTCTTCCGATAGAATCGCGCATGTTGATTGCGGCGAAAGGAAGCAATGGACAGCAGGCTGGACAGGACAATTCGTCTGATATTAAGCCCTGACACAAGGCTTAAAAGGCCCGTTGGTTTTCTCTTAAAAGAGAATCCTGCGGGCCCGACACACGCATCCAAAAAAGAAATTGATCTTTGAAGGCATATCTGCCGGTCCCGTTCGGGGACTGTATTCTGTAACCAGCCCGCTGGTCTTCTCTCCTGTCAGGTCTCCGGTTTAACCGGCGGCCGGGCGGGAGGGAAGGCCGGAATGGAATATAAGTTAAAGGAGGCGGTTATGGAAAATGCGCAAAACAGGGTTGACTGCGACAGAAGGCTTGATTCTGACCAGCTGCAAAAGCAAGCCAGAATCATAAAGTCGCTCATAATCGGGTATGGCCAGAAAAAAGTTGCAAGCGGAACGCTCCGCGAATACCCGAAACTGAACATCTCAGGGCTTTGGCTCAAGAAACTCGGC
This sequence comes from uncultured Elusimicrobiales bacterium, assembly GCA_964520045.1. Taxonomy (GTDB): domain Bacteria; phylum Elusimicrobiota; class Elusimicrobia; order Elusimicrobiales; family CAZFMJ01; genus CAZFMJ01. Next base: position 9,016 of record CAZFMJ010000013.1, read on the forward strand.
TGGTTGCCGGACGAAAGGGTGTTCATACTTGCCACAACTGAAGCTATTGTCGTGTCAAGATGGAAGAAAAAAGGAGTTCCCCTTGGCTGTTGTCCGAAACCGAGCCTTGTATGGGATCAAAGAAGCGGGGGTTTAATAAGCATGAAATGCGAAAATTGCGGCTTCAGCATGGATAGCGGCGAAGTTCTCATGGACTGGCACGGCGAAGATTGTATGGACGCTCCTGAATGTCCTGATTGCTATGCTGCAATGTCCATGGAGGATACAGTCTGTCCGGAATGCGATGCCGTTGTGATGCATGAATGCCGTCTTTGCTCCCGTTTGATCAAGGCCGATGAAGATGTATGTCCCACATGCGGCGATGTTGCGGAGGTTGCAGACGACTAACCGCATGGCCCGGCTGGTTTGCGCAAAACCGGACGGGCCCGACAGATATGCCTTACCAGTTAAGGGAGAAAATATGAAATCATGGAAAACTAAACTGCAAATAATAATCCTGCTGGTTTTTATGGCGGGGCGTATTGTTTCAGCTTCATACATATATCCTGAGCAGAACATTGATTGGATTGTTCAGGGCACTGGCACTGAGACATATCAGTCTGAGCCGTATGAGGCTGTAATTCACCTCAGAGCGCATTGTTACTATTCGTACACAACTTATGCTGAAGACTTGAAGGATTTTACGTTGCAATGGGGTCAGATTGTTCAGGTTATTGAAACCAGCAGATATCCGGCTTATGCCAATGATTTAGGTTTTAAAATTTACGACATAGCCGGAAGACTGTCTGCGTCCGGCACGGGGCTGCATTACCTGCCTGCGGGCAGTTACAGAATAAAAGCATGGGCGGCCAGCTCATGGGTCAGCGGTCTCTATTTTTGGCCGACCCTGGACGGGAAAATGCTTTTTCAGACGCGGGATACCCTCACAGCGCAGGTATCGGCAAGCGATTCAGGTAATTTCCATACGGCTTACGACCCGTCGTCAGGCGGATTTATTTCATCAGGCGATACTGATTACAGCCTTTCATTCCGCAGGCCTGACGGCGCGGCGGTATCCGGTACTTTAAGCGCAATCGCTGCAAGCCATAGCGCTCAAAATCCTGATGTGGAGCTTTCGCGGACAGGCGAGACATCAGGCAGTCTGTCTGCGGTAATTACAAAAACTGTTTTTGTTAATGATCCCCCTCCTCCTTCAAAATACATATCAGGGGCGGGACTCTACAGCCTGCACGATATTTCCAAAGGCATTAAGCTGGAATGGTCTCAGGCTCAAGACCCAAACAATGACCCGCTTGAATTTAAGATTTATCTCGGCGCTGATCGTAACAATATGATTCAAGTCTGCACGACCGCTGACACTTATTACACTGTGCAATCGCTTGAATTCAACACCACCTATTACTGGCGTGTAGCCACGGTAGACACCGCAGGCGCTTCTGCTGAGGGAGAAACGTCCTCTTTTGTAACAGTTTTCAAAAACAGTCCGCCTGAACCTTTCAGCATTGCATCAGATACCGGCACCATAATAACACGGAAAATTATAAATGCCGTCGCATGGCAGAATTCGCCTGATCCTGACGGAGACACTGTTATTTATAAATTTGGGATCGGCACAGCCAGCAGTGCGGTGGAGCAAGGGTTAAACGAAGTTATACTGTCGTCACCAGCCTATTTTTTTGACGGCTTTTCATTCGGCACGACTTACTACTGGACAGCAAAAGCCGTTGACCCTTATGGCCTTGAGACGCCTATCTCAGGCGGAATCCAATATTATCATGCGGTTTTTCCCAATTCCCCCCCTCAGCCGGTATTGTGCGATTCTCCGGAAACAATTATAACCCGCGATAATCGCTTTGACTTCAACTGGCAAAATACAGTTGACCCTGACGGCGACGCTGTAAATTACAGGTTTTTGGTTTCAACCAATCCTTTGCTGTTGACCGAAGTCCAATCAGGGACGATGACAGCGTATAACCTTGAGTTTGAATTCAATACCACTTACTACTACAAAGTAGCGGCTGTGGATCCATACGGCGCTAAAGCAGAAACTAAATTGCGCTTGTTCTACGGTTCCTTTTTGAGCGATCCTCCCGACGCATTGCGGGTAACAGCCGGATTTATGGATTCTCCGGAGATACGGACAATGGAAAGCAAAGTGAATATATCATGGGAAAAAGTCACAAACCCGCAGAATGACCATATTGCTTATCAGGTTTTATTAGGCGGCTCTCCGGCAGATATGACGCCGGTTATCATCATAGACAAAGATAAAATAAATACTTTTTCCACGCCTTCCAGCCGGTTCACCGTAAAGCAGACTGAGGAGCAAATAACAGTGGATATTTCCGGTCTGGAATTTTACAAAACCTACTTTGTGAAAATATCAGCTTCAACAGAATATCTTGCTAAAACAGAAACTCCGATAAAGACCTTTTCGCTCCAGCCTGTTTCCGGCATGCCGCAGGCTTACAACTATCCCAATCCGTTCAAAGCAGGCAGGGAAAACACAAATATCGTGATTATTGCGCCTCCCGGCGGAACTCAGGAGGCTGAGATCGCAATTTACACTGAATTCCAGGATATCGTGCGCAGGCTGAGAATCAATTCCGTGCCCGCCGGTCCGTATCAAATAATATGGGACGGCAGGGATTCTATGGGCAGGCCTGTGTTCAATGGAACATATATATGCAGGGTGATTCTAAAAACAGGAAGCAATACTTTAAAACACACCTTTATAATTGCGGTAGCGAGATGAAGCTCGCCCGTGCTGAAGCACGGGGGTTACGGGCGGAATCTCTCCGAAGCGCTGTGCTGCTAAAGCTTTGAAGTGTCTGCGACTTTTTAGCGAAGGAGGATAATATGAAAAAAACCATCCTAACCGTATCAGCATTATTTGTAATAGCTCAGGATCTTCATGCCGGTGAATCCGGCATACGCCGGCATTTTCTTTCGCGCGGGCCCGGCGCTGAGCCTGCCGGCCTTGCTGAAACATATTCCGCTTCCGCAAAGGGAAGTCTTGCCATGTATTACAATCCGGCGGGACTGGGCAGATATGCGGGCGACGTCGCGGCTGAGCACCTTTTCCTATATGACGGCGCAAGTTACAATTTTTTCGGTGTAAGCTTTCCGTCCCTTGATTCAGGTTTCGGACTCGGCATAATACAGCTCAGCAGGTCTGGCATTATAAGGCGGCTGGCAATAGACGACCCCGGCATAGGGATAGAATCCAATCAAACAGCTTATATTTTCGGGTTTTCGAGGAAAGCGGCGAAGGGATTATACGCCGGAATTTCTGGGACGCTTATAAGCATGGCAATGGATTCTTTAAACGCCAAAGGTTTTGCCGGTGATTTTGGCGCGCAGTATCAGCGTAATATTGAAAAATTGGATTCCCTCAAAGATCCGGTTCTCTCATTCGGGCTTTTGGTTAAAAACTTCCTAAGACCAGGCCTTAAGTTATGCGAGGCAAAAGAATTTTATCCGACTGAATTCAGGCTCGGGACTTCGTTTAAATTCAACACAAGCTCAAAATATATTGAAAAAGAAAACAAGGTTGTAAGCGATTCGCTGGAAGCGGGGATTGAACTGCGCAGGACAGCTGAAGCCATGCCGGTTAATTCCATGAGCATGGGAATCCAGTATTCATTAAGGCAAAGACTTAAATTGAGGCTGGGGATTTCGGATATAAACGAATTTTCCCTAACCGGCGGGATAGGTCTTATCACAGCAGGCGGAGCATTCAGCATAGATATTTCGGCTGAGAACAAGCCGCTTTCCCCCAATCCCCGCATTACCTGCGGTTACAGGTTCGGACAGGATCAGGGCGAAAAAGAAAAATTCATGGATGAGCACAGGCTGGCGCGCGTAAAAGCAGAAAGCCTTAAACAGAATTTTCTTAAGACAGCGGAGAATGATTTTGACTCGGCGAGGTACGTTCAGGCGCAGAAGAATTATGAAAACGCATGGATCTTAGACCCGTTGGATAATGATTTGCGCCAAAAACTTGCAAAGACAAATGATATAGCTGAAAAAGCCTCGGCAAAACAGATGCTTGAGCAGGCATATACCAAACAAGCTGAGAATAATATCGGGACTGCATTGAAAACAGCGCTGAGTGCGGCAGAGCTTGGAAAAGCAGGGCTTGAAGAATCAAACCTTGTGGGCAGGATTATTGAGGCAGGCAGGAAAGATCCTAAAGCCCGCATAAAAGTTGAATCAATATTAGCTGATTTCAGGGAACAGACCGAGCAGGGGATACGTACAGATATCGACTCTGATAAGTTTGTGGATGCTGAACTGAAAATCCGATTACTCAAAACAGCGGTCGGCGATGGCAGCCGCATAAAAGAGATTGAAACGAAAATCGAATCTGAAAAGAACAGCAGAATACGGGGATTGATACACGAAGCTGAGCAGGCGGATAACGGCGGGTATTTTGCAGGCGCTTACATGCTTCTCAGGCAGGCCATGAGATTTATGCCTGATAACAAGGCAGTGTCTGAACAGCTCAGCCAGATTAAATCCAAATATCTCAGCAAAAATAAGTCAGGCGTAATGGAACAGATTCAGGCTGAAAAGCTTTTTGCATTAGCCACCGTTGAAATTGTAAACGGAAACGCGCAAAAAGGACTTAATACGCTCGCAAAACTTTTTGATATTGACGCCGTATATGAGCCGGCGCATCTTGTGCTGGATTATCTGAACGCAAATTAAGGAGAAAAGACAAACATGAAGAAAATAAAACCCATGACCGCAGGAGCCGCAATACTTGCCGCAGTATTGGTTTCCAATGCCTCGGCATTAACCGGAAGCGAAAGCGATATTATCAACTTCCTCAATAAGCTGAATTCATTCCTGAACCAGACTCTTGTTCCGCTTGGCATGTGCGGCGCGGCAATTGCCGCAGGCTTGTATTATTTCGGAAGCAGGGAAGCCGCCGAGAGAGCGCAGGGCGTGTTTATCGGTGCGGTAATAATGCTTCTTGCAGGTTCGGTTTTCTCTCTGCTGGCAAACTTCGCAGGCAGATGAGAATAAAAACATACAGAAGTCTGGGTATCCGCGACGAAATACTTGGGTTAGAGCCTGCCGAAATAGGAGTTTTAGCTCTGGTGTTTTTTATCGCGGATTACATACTGCCTGCGCTTTGCAACCTTGCGGTGACAGTTATAGCTTATGCGCTTATCAGGATATACAAACGCAACAAGCCGGCAGGATATACAACCGGACTTTTGCGTTTTCTGGCCGCGCCCGTGTATTACATCATATCGCATGAGGAGTAATTACCGATGAGAGATCCTATTCCTGTAAGGCTCAAATCCATGCTTGCCCCGCACAGACAGATGCCTTTTCATCGGATGATAAACATCTGGGATATCCGCGATAGCGTAATCATAGGCATGGACGGCCGGATAAGCGCAGGTTTTGAAATAACCGCGCCTGATATGTCCTTTATGGAAAAGCAGGAAACGGAAGCCAAGACAATGTGTTTCAGGCGGCTTCTGAACGGTTTGCCTTCGGAATCTGTTCTGCAATGGATAATCAGAGCGCGGGAAGGCAATCCCGAAATCCTTGAGCAGTACAGAAACTGCGTGTCCGGCACAATTCATAATGCCGGCAAGGCAGAGTCATTCGCGCAGAAAATTGTGCAGGCAAAATATGACTGGTACAAATCAAAGCCCGTGCAGAAGCGCAGATGTTTTTTGTTCGCAGGGAAAAAGCCTAAATCCCGCATCAAGCCGGGTATCTTTCCTGTGCGGAGCCGGGAATTTGGCGGTATCGCGCAATCCGGCCATATTGAAACAATGAAAGAGCTTTCGCTCCTCATACAATCAGTGCTGGAACAGCTGTCATCCGCAGGTATCACGGTAAGGCAATTGGATAACAGGGAATTATTTGATTTCTGCTTCAGCCATTTAAACCCGCTTTTTTCAAGGCGGACCAAGCCTGTTTATGAGCATCCGTTCCTTACTTTGCGCTCAAGGCTGGCGTGGAATGCATTCGCCAATGAGTTCGCGCATGGCTTTATCGACGGTTATTACTGCAAAGGACTTCATCTTGAGACCTACCCTGATTATACCGACACAACCCTTTTTCCCTCTCTGCTTGAAAAGCTTTGGCCGGATTATGACATCTGCTTTTCAATTGAATCCGCTGATACAAAGACAAAGCTTGAATCCTTAAAAAGAAAAGCCAATTTCCTGCGCAATATGATCTCCGTGTCTTCCGGTAAGAACTACGGCACCCAGCAGAAATACACCGAAATCGACGAGCTTTTAAGCGAAATGGCGGAGACTTCGCAAAAGCTTTTTGATTTCAGGCTCAACCTGCTTGTCAGAAGCAGGGACAAACACGAGCTTGATGAAAAGACAGGGCTTGCCCTCTCTTCATTTGAGAATTTTGCCTCTGCCCGCGCTGTTTCAAGCGACATGTGCCATGACAGGATGTTTTTGGCCTGCCTTCCGGGACACAGCCATTTAAACCACAGGCATTTTCTTATGCCTACGAATGGACTCGCGAACCTTCTTCCGCTTTCATGGCCGTGGCAGGGTTGCTCAGCCCCGAAAATGCTTTTTGAGACTTCCCATGCCGAGCTTCTGCCTGTTGACCCGTTTGACGAGTCCCTTCCCGCAAAGCACGGCATAATAATAGGCGCTACAGGCTCAGGCAAAAGCTTTATGGCCAATTACATGCTTGCGAACTTTTTCCTTGAATCCGAATCAAACCACATCGTGATAATCGATGTGGGCGGCTCTTACCGCAAATTCGCGAAACTTTTCTCAGGGCAGTACCTTGACGTGGATATGTCCGGGAAATATTTATTCACACCGTTTCCGCTTAAATGCGATCTAGGCGATGACGAGGAAGCAGCCCTTGTGAGTATTCTGGCGAAGATGTGCATGTATCCGGACAGAAAGAATTTGTCTGCGAGCGAAAACAGGGCATTACGCGGCGCTGTGCGGACGGCATACGACAATATAGGCGAAAAAGGCAGGCCGAGGCTTTCCGATCTTGTGGGAATACTTAAAAACTGCACTTCGACGCTTTTGGCTATTGAAGAAGAGCTTGTCCCGGCATGCAAACGGCTTGCCGCGCCTCTGCAGATGTGGTGCGAAGGCAGTTACGGCAGAATACTTGACGCGAAGGAAAGCTCGGTAAATGTCGATAACAGGCTTACTGTTTTTGACCTTCAGAAGCTTGAATCGGAAAAAGAGCTTCAGGCGATAACCTTTTTCGCTATACGGTCGTTGATTTACGAAAAACTGCGCGATGTGAACCTGCGCAAGATTATAGCGATAGATGAAGGCTGGAAGTTTTTCGACGATGAAACAGGAAGCAGGCTGATACAGGACCTTTATAGGACCGCGCGCAAATACAATGCCATGATACTTTCCATATCCCAGTCGCCTGTTGAATTCCTGAAAAGCAAAGCGGGCACCGCCATAGTCAGCAATTCTTATGTCAAATATATCCTTCAGATGAAAAAAGATCTTAACCTGCTTGAAAATCTCGGGCTCAACACTCGCGAGACAGAAGCCGTCAAAAGCATCCAGACGGTGCCCGGCAGGCACAGCGAGATTTTTCTTAAATTCGGTAATTGCGCAAGCATACTGAAAATAGAGCCCTGCCCCATGGATTACTGGATATGCACCAGCAGTCCGCAGGACAGGAAGATTGAAAACGAGATACGCCAGCGCAATCCTCATGCGTGCGATATGGAAATACTGGAGATGCTATGCAAAACAAGGCAGGG
>CAZFMJ010000013.1:16775-46568 GCA_964520045.1 uncultured Elusimicrobiales bacterium
CCCTGCGCCAGAACTATACCGCCGCAATGCGCCATTATGATGAATTCCAGCGCTTTAACAGCGGAAAAGGCATTTTCCATAATGCCGGAACAATAATAAAAGACTCTGTGACCAATTCGGCTTACGACAAAATGGTTAGAGCCGAAAACGAACTGCTTTATTCTTATGATCCTGATGTTGCGGTAGAACGCCTTAGCCGCAAAATTCAGAACTCCACCTCATCAGGCATTGAATCAGCCGGTAATAAAGCCGGGCAAACAATTCTTTCAGATGAAGATGAATACCGGCATAAAACAGGTCAGGCGGCTAATGAAAAGTTCAATCAGGCGGTAGACGATAAAATATATGAAAACATGTCATGGATCAATTCCATTATTCAGGCAAGCATGGAATCGAAGAAGACAGGCGAAAAAATGACCACTTCCGAGAATATTCAGGTAAAAGCTCAGGGGCTGCAGCTTCAGGCATTAGCGCAGATTCAGCAGATTTCAGCCAAAACTCTGGAAACGCAGACAATACTTCTCCTGTATGCGAACAGAACTCAGAAGTCGGACACTAAAATATGGGGCGACTTTAACAAAAGCCTTAGCAGGATGAAGCCTCTTGTATTTGAGGGAGGGAAAAAATGATATCCCAAAGCGCGTTTACCCTGGCTAAACTTGAAGAAATTCCGTGGCTTTTGCGGGATTTTGTGCCGCTCTCACGGCTTACTTCAGCGGTCATAGCAAGCGTGGGGCTTGCCGCCATATACCGGGAAAATATCAATGCCCTCTATGACAGGCCGAAATACACAGGGCTTGGCGTAAGGCTGGTTATTATTTTCGTTGCCGTGTGGAAATTCGACCTGTTTTTTACATGGTTTATGAAAATACCGCAGATAGCAGGCCTTGTGATACTTTCAGACGACCGCTGGGCGGAGATGTTTACCATGTTCCAGAATTACGCCCTTGCCTCAACCCCGGGAATATTGAGCATCTCCCTTCCAAAGCTTATTCTTTGGGCATCAAGCTTCGGCGCAATAATAGCTGAATGCATGCTCGGCTGGATCTCATTCGCGCTCTTATGCCTGCTCTATCTTGTAGGCCCGCTTGCGATGTGCGCGTCTATTTATCCCTCAAGCTCGGATATGGCAGGCACATGGACTAAAAACACAATGTCCGTAGCTATGTGGGTGCCGATGTTCAGGGCGGCTGTATTCGCCTTTCTTACCATACTCAAGGCGTTTTACGGTATAGAGCCGGGCGAGATGGCCGCAAAAATGGATTATGTGGGTCTTATAACAATCGGCATAAGCATGGTAGTGATTACATGGAATATCCCCAAGCTTGCTGACTCGCTTATAGGCGGCCGCGGGATGAGCAGTATAGGCACAGGCGCTGTCTTTGCGTTGATGGCGGCGATGAGCGTAAAAAAGGGCATACCGGCAAAAGTAATGGAATCTAAATATGGAACACAGCGTGAGGGGAAATTCACAAAACAGCGCGTGCCGTATTTTGCCCGCCGTGCGAAATCGGAATTAAACTCATTCAATTCAGGTAAAGCTGATTATTTAAAAAAACTGCCGTCTCGTTTTGCCAACAGAGCAGAAAATAAGAAAAAGGAACCATATTAATGGGAACTGAACCTAAAGACACAAACAGTCAGGAAAGGCCTTATTTTGAAATATGGGGCGAAGCTCTAAACAGGGCTGAAACCATGACTAAATCCTTCTGGATAATGGCAGTGATAAATCTCTGTCTTCTCGGACTGCTTAAAAACGCTTTGGACAAACCGCCGATGGTAATAAGGGTAAGCCAGGACGGCAAGACATCAACGCAGGAAATTCAGGCCAAGACGCATGATTTGACTGAAGCGGAAGTTAAAAACTTTGCCGAGCTTTTTTTGGGATTCTTTCTGGGACGCAACAGCTATACAAGCGGACAGGATTTAAAAAAGGCGTTCAGCATGATGACGCCGGAGTTCAGGGAAAAGGCGCAGAAGATTCTTTCCGGCGACGAAACAGAGCAGAGGATGAAACAGGAAAAGATAAAGACGGAGCTTAAGCTAAAGAAAATCAAAATCGAGAAGGATTCAGGCGATATTTTAATACTCAAGACATGGGGAAGCAAAGAAATAAGCGCTTACGATGCTAATTCGCCTAAACAGGAAATTATATTTGAAGGCGAACTGGTTTTAAAAAAGACGCAGAGAAGCATAGATTCCCCGTATGGACTTTTGACTGATGAATGGAATGAACAAATTTATAAAGATTAATTATAGCCTTGGTTTTGCGGCTTTTATAATAGCCGGTCTGATTATGTCATTTATCTTTTTTATGTCCGCGCCTAAACAGACGCCCATAGGGCAAACTGCCCGGCAGTCTCTTGAAGGCAAGTCATGGAAATTAGAGGAGGATGCCCCCCCTCCGGCTCAAAACATTCCCAAACCCGCGCCGGAGGTAAAACCAGCGCAGAAAACCAAAAAACAGCGCAGACAACATGCTGAAAAAACAATCTCGATCTCCACGAACACGCAGACTGAAACAAAGGAAGTCAAAACTCGCCTGCCTGCGGTTATTACGCTTGAGGACGTAATAACCGCGATAGACAATGACACTGCAAGATATGTGACTGATATCCATAAAGCCCGAAGTGACATAAGCGTTGAGATTTCAGCGATCTCATCATGGGAAGATAAAATAGCATTGAAATTTGAGATTTCCAACTCAAAAGAAAGTAGAAAAGACTTCTTTCCGGGAAAAGCAATGCTTACTCAAGACAGCCTGTTTGTTAAATGCGCGGATTTCCTTCCGCTTTTTGTGTCGCCCGGTAAAACCAAGGCCGGCGCTTTGGTTTTTGACAAGCCTGCAAAAGCGCAGAACCTTGTTTTCATCATTACCGAAAGCGGAAAGCCGGGAAATTACCTTAGTCTTATTATTCCCTACAGGTTTTAATTGAAAATTATGCAAAAGCTTACGGTAGTATTTTTGCTTATTCTATCCGCACCGTCCTGTGTCTTATCCCTGGACACAGGCATATACGTTCAATCACGGAAACAGACGCTCTGGAATCTCAGGGCTGACGGCAAAGAAGCTGAGCCGTGGAAAGGCGTGTCAAAACCGCAGGACAAAAAAACAATATATTTCCTGCCTACCGGATTTACCATTCAGGCGGTACTGCGAAACGCTATATTCTCATACAACACTGAAACCTATGTCACAGCTGAGACCGAAACCGATACTGTTTACTTAAACCGTGTGGTAATACCGAGAGGCACAAAACTCCACGGCACGGCAGGTATACAGAAAACCCATGACAGGGTAAACGTTTATTTCCATACTGTGGTATTCCCTGAAGGCGATGAAATAAAGATCTCAGCCGCCGCCAAGTCAGTTGACGGCTCAGACGGTCTTATCGGCAAAGTAGAGCGTCATAAAGACGGCAGGATAGCTTCCATAGCGCTTAAAACCATAGTAGCCGGCGTAGCCGCAGGCGTTTCAGCCTCAGCGGAAAATACGGCGGTATCAGGCGCTGCCAATGAAATTGCGGGCGATACAATAAAAGACATACAAGTCGCAGACGAAAAGATAGACACAAGCATATACGTAGAATCCGGTGTCTTAGTGCAGGCCTATCTCCTGCATAGAATTGAATATTAAAAGGAGGTTATGAATGCAGAATGCGCAAATAGACGTATTATTGCCTTCGCAAAAAACCAGTGAAAATCAAAAAATAACAGTGGAAACTTCCATCGAGCCAGGGAATGAATTGAGGTATCAGCGCGCTATCACCGTGCTTGCTGAAATAATGCGCATAGCCATAACGGAGCCCGATGCGGAAAATGAAAAATCACAGGAAACGCCTATGGCGGAGATAGACGATACTGTTTTAACAATATGACAATTTTGCTATAATGTTATGGACACAAAAACATATAAAATTGTTTTCTATAAAACGGGCAGGGGCGAATGTCCCGTATCGGAATTTTTAGATTCGCTGAGGGATATAGCGCAGGGTAAAATGGCAAAGTGGTTTGATCAATTGGCAATTCACGGCCCTGACCTGCATAGACCGATGGCTGATGTTGTTTCCGGTCAAATACGTGAATTGAGAATGTCTTTCGGTAAAGAAGAATATAGATTGTTATATTTTATTTACGATAAGTTTATAGTAGTTACAACCGGATTCAGGAAAAAGACGCGGCAAATTCCTCATCGGGAAATATCTAAGGCATTTGACCGGATGCATGACTGGATTTACCGGTATCAAACACAGGGAAAATTATGAATAAATTGCATAAATCGTATGAAAGCTGGCGCCGCGAAAAGCTGAAAAATCCTAAATTTAGGAAAGCATATTATGATTATGATCTTACCGCTAAACTTGCGGCTCAGATATCCACACTGAGAAAAAAACGCGGTATGACGCAATCACAGCTTGCTAGACGCGCAAAAACTGTACAGGAGGTTATTTCCAGGCTTGAAACCACTGCGAGGCCGGGTATAACGTTGAATACTTTATGGAGAGTGGCTCACGCTCTTGACCGCCGCCTGGATATAAGATTTTTATGAGAAAATTTCGCCACAAAAATGATATGTTGGGATTAGATTGCGGCACGCAGAAAAAAACGACGCGCGCCGTATGTTATGTCCGCGTCTCTACGGAAGAACAAGCTCAGTTTGGTTATTCGATAGAAGCGCAGAAAGAAAAGCTCGAGGGAACCTGCCGCATACAGGAACTCGAATGCGTAAAAGTTTATGTTGATGATGGATATTCAGGTAAGGATTTAAAGCGTCCGGCTATTCAGGAATTACTGTCTGATGCGCGGAAGAAAAAATTTGATTTGATTTTGGTTTATAAACTTGACAGGCTTTCAAGAAGACTCAGCGATCTCGTTGCTCTTGGCGAAGATATGGAAAAAAAGGGCATTGGTCTGAGGTCTATTACAGAACCGTTTGACACGTCATACCCTTCAGGAAAGCTTTTATTTAATATGTTAGGCTCTTTCGCGCAATTTGAAAGGGAGCTTATAGGCGAGCGCACCCGCCTCGGACTAAGACGCCGCTTGAAGGAAGGCAAATGGAATAATAGGGCTCCGTATGGTTATTCGCGCAGTGATGAAGGATTTTTAGAAACGCATACTGAAGAAATGCCTTTTGTAAAACGTATTTTTGAATTATCCCTGTGCAATAATGTCGGTATTATTAATATCGCAAGGCTGTTGAATGAAGAGGATTGTATAACAAGAAGAAAAGGCGCATGGCGAAAAAATTCGGTATGGAATATTTTAACGAATCCGGTTTATGCCGGGTTGGTCAATATCGGCGGAAAACTTGAGAAGGGCAGACATGTCTCTGCTGTGAGCGAAGAAGAATTTAAATATGTTCAAAAATTGCTTAGAGAAAAATTATACGCCGCGCCCCGCTCACATCAAAGTCCTAATGTGCTTGTGGGCATTATTAAATGCGGGGAATGCGGTTCCACGATGACAACGCAGAAAGGCAGTAAAAACGGAAAAACATATTATTACTACGGATGTGTTAAGAAAACTGAAGGCTGCGGAATGCCGTATATAAGGGCGCGTTTGCTGGAGGCGGCCATTTTAGAAGAAATACGAAGAATCGCATTGCAGCCAAACGCAATTGCGGATAGCTTGGAAAAGTTTAGAAAAGCTAATATAGATGCCGAGAAAAAACTTCTTAGCGATAAGGTATCAATTGATAAACAGATAGAATCCCTTACCCGGTTGCGCGATAAAAAAGTCACATGGCTCGTGAATAATCTTCCAGACAAGGCCACTGCAGGACATATAAGCGGAGAGATAAATAAACAAATATCGGCTTTGGAAGAATTAAAAAAGAACCGCGCTGAAATACATTGTAAAGTTGGTGAATTGCATGCAAAGAACTTTAATGTGGATGGGGTTACAAAATATTTGGAAAATTTTGCCGCATCTTATGAAAAAATAAGCACAGGGCAAAAAAGAGTCTTGATAAGCACGCTAATCAGGCAAGTTATAGTCAAAAGCAAATATGAATGCCAGGTCATTTTTACCCTTCCAGTACCCACCAGTACACAGCCTCTTGAAAAAAGCGAAAAAGGCAATTCGGATGAAAAGAATTGCCTTTTTTCATGTTTTAAGCGGCAGAAACCAATCCTTTTTAACGTTCCGGTTACCGCTTTTGTCCAAAATGGGGTGGCTGACGGGATTTGAACCCGCAACCTCTCGGGCCACAGCCGAGCGCTCTAACCATTGAGCTACAACCACCATTGTTCTAATTTTAGGATTTTCAAGGCTCTCAGGCAAATGTATAATTAATAAAGCATATGCACATACTCATCTTGGGAGCTTCCGGGCTTTTGGGAAGCCGTCTTATGGACGGGCTTTCGGAATATCATATAGCGCACGGCACGTATTTGACTAATCCCGGGCCTCCTTCAAGGCTGTTTAAGTTCGACATGCTTGTCGAGAGCTTTGATATGCTTTTTCAGCGGGGCAGGCCGGAAGTGATAATAAATACGGCGCATCCCAAATGGGCCGGCAAATCACCCGAGCTTGCAAAAAATATTTTTACCGCTTTGGGAAAATTCTGCAATGCGCATAATATTCATTTAATTCACTTTTCAAGCGATGCGGTTTTCGGAGCCGAAGAAGGAGTATTTAAGGAATTTTCAACCTGCCGCCCCGCGACCGAATACGGAAAGGCAAAGCAGGCGGTTGAAGAAGCGCTTCTGGGAACATGCGGACGGACCGTCATTTTAAGGATATCGCATATTTTCGGAAGGTTTCCGGACAGGCGGTTCGGCCCGCGCCTTGCGTCTCTTGAATCCAAACTGTTTTACGGCGGGGAAATATCGCAGTTTAAGGATTATTTTAAACAGCCTTTGTGGACGGGGGAGCTTATCCGTCCCTTAAACGAAATTATGCGCAGGCAATTTTCCGGCATTATGCATATTGCCGGGGAGCCGTATAACTCTTATGAATTCGCCATGGCTTTCGCCCGCGCCTCGGGCTATGCCGAAAGTCTTATCCGCTTTATTTCAAAAAGCGAGACCGAACAAGGCCGCGGCATTTGTTCCAGATCTTTGCTTTGCACTATGAAAGCAAAAAATGATTTTGGTTTTGTGCCGTTGCCTTTGCAGGAAGCGATGAATAAAGTGATAAGCGATAAGCGGTAAGTGATAAGAAATAAGAAAAAATGGAATTTTACGATGACTTTCAGGGAGACTGCGTTATGCCGAGAAATCCTTCCGTAGCCGGCGCGTTTTATCCATCGGAGCCCGAGCTTTTGAAAAAAGAGGTGTCTTCGTTTTTAGGAAAGGCCGGTTCCGGAGCTGCGACGGGGCAAATCCTGGGATTTATTGTTCCGCACGCAGGCTACGCGTATTCCGGAGCGGTGGCCGGCATCGGGTTTAATGCGGTCAGGGATGTTGATTTTAAAACATTGATTATCATAGGCACGGGCCATAGGTATGCCTCTGATAAAGCCGCGGTGTATGGAGGCGGAAGTTTTCTGACGCCTTTGGGCGAAGTTAGGGTGGACGAGCAGATAACTGCGGAACTGATGAAAAATCCGAAGTTTTTTGAGAAATCGTCCGCGGCGCATGAAGGCGAACATTCCATAGAAGTCCAGCTTCCGTTCCTGCAGATGATAAAAAGAGAGAAGGTTAAAATAGTTCCTATCCTCATAAGCACCGTTGATACCGCCGTTCTCGGCGAAATAGGCCGGATACTGGCTGAAACCGCAAAGAAAAATTTCGCGCTTATATGCGTCTCTTCGGACCTTTCGCACTACCCCCCCGCCGAACTGGCAAGACGCGCCGATAATTCCATCCTGCTCGCTCTTCAGACGGCGGTGCGGATCAAAGATATTTCATATTTCAGGCTGGCGAACAGACTTATTCTTGAAAAGGGCGGAGAAAACCTTTCCTGTGTTTGCTGCGGGGAAGGGGCCGTTATGGCCGGAGCCGCGGCCTGTCTTGAATCGGGAGCCGATGATTTCCAAATACTTAAATATGTAAATTCCGGAGAAATTTCAGGCGATACTTCGCAAAGCGTGGGGTATGCGGCCGGAATTTTTATAAAAACCGGCGCTGTGTCAGGAAAGACAGTGTCTTTAAGCCCTGAAAACAGGAAGCATCTTCTGGCACTGGCCAGAAAAAGCATTGAAAATTTTCCCGCAAAACGGCGGCATATGGAACTTGAACTGAGCGATGAGCCCGCGCTCAATCTTCCCGGCGCGGTATTCGTCACGCTTCATAAAAACAAAAGGCTGAGGGGCTGTATAGGAACCATGGAGCCGAGAAGCATTCTTCAGGACGCGGTCGCGCAGTTTGCCTGCGCCGCCGCGTTCGACGACACTCGTTTTGATCCGGTGACGGTTGATGAGCTGAAAACGGTAAAAATAGAGATATCCGTGCTTTCTCCGCTGGAAAAAATACCGTCCGCCGAGCTGATAGAGCCCGGCAGACATGGAGTGTACATCAGGAAGGGAGGAAGAAGCGGAACGTATCTGCCTCAGGTATGGGAGCATTTCAGCTCAAAAGACGATTTTTTGAACTCCCTTTGCGCCGAAAAAACGGGGCTTAACGCGGATGATTGGAAAAAATCTTCAACGGAACTTTACAGGTATACGGTGGAATGTTTTGAAGAATGACCGCGTCAAGTTTTAAGCCTTGATAATAGCGACAAGTATTATAGCCAGAGCCGCCCCTATCATGCCTCCCGCAAAAGCCGAGACTCCTATAAGAAAAAACGGTATTACCGCCGCGCCGAATATAGCTCCTGGAACTCCGGCTCCGACAAGAGGCTGAAGTTCCTGAGGCAGTGTTTTTCCTTCCGCGGGTTTTGCCGGCGCCGGCGATGGCTCAGGAGGATTCGGAGCAGGGGAAGGAGTAACTGCCGGCGGAGGCGCGGGCCGGACCGAAGGCTTAGGGCGGACAACGTCTCTGTTCCCTTTGTTAAATCCGGATATCTTTCCTTGAGCGGATTCGCCTGATTGGGGCGTTGCCGGGGTAGGAAGATTGCCGGTTTCGCTTTTCCCGCCCCAGCTTGCGTCTATATTCTGAGCCTGTCCCCATGCCGTTCCTTCCGCAAAGATATTTACGGGAAAGGCAAGAACGGCCGAAATCACCGCTGATGCAAGAAAACCGCATATATATAAATTTTTCATAAAATTTTCCCCCGCGCTCAATTCTCTGCCTCTGATAATAGTTTAAGCCATTATGATTAAACTGTCATGGGGCTTAAAGCCCAAATTGAAATAGAGCTTAAGACCTATTTGCTGAAGCGGGTTTAAAAAATAAAATTGCCCCCACCATGAATCGAACATGGATTACCAGCTTAGAAGGCTGGTGCTTTATCCATTAAGCTATGGGGGCTTTTCCTTTATTTTACAATGATTTTTTGATGTTCACAAGGAAGCGGCAAAGGCATTGGTGTCCATAGAGGTGTCCAACGGCCATCCTAAACAGTCAAAAAACGATAAACTCCGTCAAAATGTATTTTTGATTTTCCGGCGGGGAACAAACTCCGGCAAACAGGGGCAAAATAATTTTAAAAGCCTAAAAGGCCGGCGCTCTACCACTGAACTGTCGCGGCATGTAATGCGTGTGAAATTCTATTCAAAGATAAAAGGCCGTGTAGTTTTGTAGAATTTCCATAGACGTTATTATGTTCATGATATGAGGCAGGATTGCGGATAGGAGGGTTTTTATGGAATGGTGGGAAGACCTGTATAACAGAGATATTTATTTCACGCTGTATGAGGAAGACGATATAAAGCTTGCTGTTGAGGAATCGAAAGATGTTGTCAATTTGCTTGGGCTAAAATCAGGCGCAAAAATTCTGGATGTATGCTGCGGATACGGCAGGCATGCGCTTGAGCTTGCAAAAATGGGATTTAAAGTCATCTATGAAAAGGTATGTCAAGGGAATAAAAGTCCCCCGATAGCAAGAATGCGATTTCTTGCCATGCTTCCTTTCGCCCCAGCTTACGCATACGACTTATCCGTTGGAACGCCACGGACTCTATCAACATCTCTTGCCTTTCCATTTCTTACACCGTTAGTCTGCCGCAGTAAACCACCAGACTCCTGTCTGGCGATGGAGGCGGCTATCCAGACGAGGCTCAAAGGTATAAAATAGATGAGGTATGAGATTCAGAAGGAGTGCCCATGCGATATACAAAACCGAATATCACCTCGTCTGGATACCTCGATATCGGCGCAAGATTTTTGTTGAGTGGGTAAAGGAATATGCGAAAGAAACACTTTCGCGTATTCCGGGGCTGGACCCCGATATCGAGGTAATAAAGCTGAATGTTCAGGAAGATCATGTGCACATGGTAGTAGTGGTGCCACCGCTGCTTCCGTTGTAACCGGGGAAGCCCCCGACTCCCGTCGGGGGAGGTTCACTTTTTGCTTTCGGAATGGTGCCTGATATCCTTGCCCAGCACCATAAAAATAACATCTTCTGCGATATTGGTGGAATGATCCGCTATCCGCTCAAGATTTCTTGCAATAAGAATAAGTCCCAGCGCAGTCTGGACTGAGGATGAATCTGACACCATAAGATGCATAAGTTCATGAAATGCCTCTCTTTTGAGTTTATCTTCTTCCGAATCGCGGTTAAGCACAGAATGTGCAAGTTCCGTGTCCTTTTTTGAAAAAGCATCAAGGCTGTCTTTCAGCATTTCACGCGCCAAATCAGCCATGCGCGGTATATCTAAAAGCCTTCTTCCAAGCTGAGGGTGTTTTAGAAGTATGGCTGTGTTCTGAGCGATATTTACGGCCTGATCGCCTATTCTTTCCAGATCGGAGTTTATCTTTATAACGGCTAGGATAAACCGCAGATCTTCCCCCGCCGGCTGATAAAGAGCTATAAGTTTAAGGCATCTGTCGTCCATTTCCATGTGCAGGTCATTTACCATTTTTTCGTTTTCATATATTTTTGAAAAATAATCAGCTGCTCTCTGCTCAAGGGATTTGACGGCGAGCGCTATCATCTCTTTCGCAAGACCTCCCATGTGAAGCAGTCTTTCCCTTAGTTCAGCCTCTATGTCTTCAAAATGTCTTTTCATCCGAACCTCCCTGTTATATAATCCTGCGTTTTTTTATTTTTGGGATTAGTGAAAATTTCCTCAGTCCTGCCGAATTCCATCATTTCACCCAAAAGCATAAAACCGGTGAAATCAGACACTCTTGCGGCCTGCTGCATATTGTGAGTGACAATCACTATCGTAAGATGTTTCTTGAGTTCCAGCAAAAGTTCCTCAATTTTTGCGGTCGCTATCGGGTCAAGCGCCGAGCAGGGCTCGTCAAGAAGCAGAACTTTCGGCTCAACCGCCAAAGCCCTTGCGATGCAAAGCCTCTGCTGCTGTCCGCCTGAAAGTCCCATGCCGGACTGATTTAGCTTGTCTTTTACTTCATCCCATAAAGCGGCCATTTCAAGGCTTTTGCGCACCTTTTCGATTATTATGGTTTTATCACGCATGCCGTTAAGCACAAGACCCGAAGCTACATTTTCCGCCACGCTCATGCTCGGAAACGGATTCGGCCTTTGAAAAACCATTCCGACCCGCCTTCTGACAAGCACCGGGTCCAAATCCATAAGATTTTTTCCATCCAGCATTATCTCGCCTTGTATAGCGGCCTTAGGATGAATTTCATGTATCCTGTTAAGGCATCTTATAAGAGTTGACTTGCCGCAGCCCGAAGGTCCTATTATCGCAGTCACCATTTTTTCATATATGGCCAGGTTTATGTTCTTTATTGCCCAGCCTGAACCGTATCCGGCAGAGAGATTGTTCACCCCTATGCATACGCCGGAGGTCTGCTTCATTATTCTGCTATTCATAGTTAAGATATTCATTTTGCCGATGCTCCTGTGTTTTTATGCAAAATAACCCGAGTGACTATATTAACAGCAAGCACAAAAATCATTAAAATCAGGGCAGCCGCCCATGCCTGCCTGTGCCAATCAGTATAAGGCGATATGGCGTAGGTATATATCGTCATGGGAAGAGTGGCCGCGGGATGCAGAAGCCCTTTGTCCATATATCTGTTTCCGAATGCCGTAAAAATAAGAGGAGCTGTTTCGCCTGCGGCGCGCGATACTGCAAGCAGGGTAGAAGTTATTATGCCCGTTGAAGCTGTGGGCAAAATCACCCGCATTATCACTTTCCATTCGGGAATTCCCAAAGCAAGGCCTGCTTCCCGCACGCCGAACGGCACCAATTTTACAAATTCTTCGGTATTGCGCAGTATAACCGGAATCATTATAACCGCAAGAGCCGCGCTTCCGGCTATTCCGCTGAAGCGCTTCATCGGCATAACCAGTATAGTGTAGACAAACACGCCTATAATAATTGAAGGAACTCCGCTTAATACATCCGCGCAGTACCGGACTACGAAACCCATGCTGTTTTTGCCGAATTCAGCCAGCCATATACCTCCTAGTATTCCAACCGGAGCGGCCATAACCGCCGCCGCTCCCACAACTTTTGCGGAACCGGCTATTGCATGTATTATGCCGCCGCCTGTTTCTCCCACGGGTTTGGGCAGTTTGGTGATAAAGCCGATATTTATTGAAGAGATGCCCTGATACGCGATATACCCGAAGATAAAGAAAAGAATTGCAATAGCCAGCCCCGCGCAGACAGAAGTCATGGCAAACATTATTAAATTTACGGCTTTCCGCGCTTGATAAGATTTCATTTCCCGGTCTCCGGCTGAGAAAATTTATAGATCATTAATCGCGCCGCCGCATTTATTAAAAGCGTGAACACAAAAAGAGAAAATCCTATGGCTATAAGGGCGCTGAGATGTAAATCGCCCGCAGCTTCAGCCAGCTCATTTGCTATCACAGCCGCCATTGTATAGGAAGGCTCAAGAAGAGATGGTGATATTTTAGGAGTATTGCCTATGACCATAGTAACGGCCATGGTCTCGCCCAATGCCCTGCCTAACGCAAGAAAAACAGCGCCTATTATGCCTGATTTTGCGAAAGGCAAGCTTACCTTCCATACCATTTCCCAGCGCGTGGCTCCTACGGCAAGCATGGCTTCTTTGAGCGGCTGCGGCACAGTAAGTAAAACCTCTCTGGTTATAACCGTGATATAAGGCAAAATCATTATTGCAAGTATAAGTCCGCCGGCAAGGAGGCTGACCCCGTACGGCGTGCCTTTGAAAAACGGCGTAAATCCAAGACTCTTTTCCAGAAACGGATGAGCCCATTTAACTGCCGGCGCCAGAAGATATATCCCCATAAGGCCGAGAATTACGCTTGGCACTGCGGCGATAAGTTCAATGATGAAGCCGAGTCCGTCCGAAAACCTGCGTGGAGCAAGTTCCGTAAGAAACACCGCCGAGCCTATGCCTAAAGGAAATGCGATAGCTAAAGCTATAGCGGAAGACACCACCGTGCCGTAGAGAAACGGCAAAGCCCCGAAATTTTCAGCCACCGGATCCCATACGCTGGTCCAGAGAAAAGAGCTCCCGAACCTGCTCCATGCCATGCGCGAACCGCTAAAAAGCTCAAAAGCGACGATCACGGCAAGCACAGGCGCCGCCATTGCAAAAATCGACACAAAGATCCTAAAGAGTGAATCGCCGGCTTGGTGTTTAGTCAGGCCGGGATTCGCGTTTTTTGCGGAGGAGTTCCGGAATTTAAAATATCTCATGGTCAATTTATTGATGATACTGCCTTTTCAACCATTGTTTTTACATTGGACGGCAGAGGAGCGTATCCGAGCTCCGGCGCTATGGTTTGCCCGTCTTTGAGCATCCAAAAGAGAAAATCTTTTAGTATTTTTCCTTTGCTTCCGGAATTCTTTTCATACACAAGCAGCCATGTGAATGTGGAAATGGGATACGCCTTATCGCCCGAAGAATCCGTTATGGAAACCCTGAAATGGCTGGGCATATTTTTTGCGGCTTCCCCGGCCGCGGCTGAAACGGAATCCACATCTGCTTTTACGAATTTACCGTTTTTATTTTGGAGCAATGCGTAAGGCAGATCATTGTGTTTCGCATAAATCAATTCCACATAACCTATGGAACCATCCGTCTGTTTCACTAACCCCGTAACTCCTTCGTTGCCTTTTCCGCCAAGTCCTATAGGCCAGTTCACAGACGCTCCTTTACCCGCTTTTTTGCTCCATTTAGAATTTATTTTAGACAGATAATCAGTGAAGCAGAATGAAGTCCCTGATCCGTCAGACCGGTGAACCACTGTTATCGCCGAATCAGGAAGTTTTGCGCCTTCGTTTATTTTAAGTATTCGCGGATCGTTCCATTTTTTTATTTCGCCCATGAATATGCCGGACAATATCCCGCCTGTGAGTTTTAAGTCCGGAACATTTTTAAGGTTATATACTGCCACCACGGCGCCCATTACCGTGGGGATATGCAGTATCTTGCTGTCAATCTTAAATAACTGCTGGTCTGTCATGGGAGCGTCGCTGGCGCCGAAATCAATAGTACGCGCCGTAATCTGTCTTATGCCTCCGCCGGAGCCTATGGATTGGTAATTAATTTCTATGTCCGGATGCAGTTCATGGTATTTGTCAAACCACTTTGAATACAGCGGATATGGGAAGGTGGCGCCTGCGCCTGTAAGCGTTACGGTTTCAGCCGTCAACCCCCCGGAACAAAAGCAGACTGCCAAAACAAGCGCTGCGTATACTTTTTCGGTGCAATTATTTTTTATTTTCATTTTATTCTCCTGTTTTTCTTCCCTTAAAACTTGACGGATAAATCCAGCTGCAGCCTGTCATCGTCATAGGGACCGGGCGCAAACTGCGCGTCTATGACTTTTGTCGCAAAATATTTAGCTTTTGCCTGAAGCCAATTTTGGGGATTATACGCAATCCAGAATATACTGCCCTTGCGGTTGGTGCCGCCTTCCCCGAAATCCGAATCGGCGATGTCGGCGACGGTTACATCCGTTTCAGAATATTTCCTGAACATTGCGGCTTCCCATGTGTTTTTTCCCTTGGCATGGCCTAGAATGAACCCGAACTGGTACCCGTCGCTGGCTTTCGGGCCTGTTATTGTTGTGCCGTTATTTTTAGCGCTGAAATTTCTTGCGAGAGTGGCCTGCAAACTTAACGGTATATTAAAAGGCCATGCGGATACCTGCGCCGTGAGTTCGCCTATCCCAAAACGGTTAAGTAAAACTCCCCCTGCAGTTCTGCGGTTGCCTTGCTGAACAGCGGTTTGGCTGAACGTGCCGGCATTCTCCCGCGACCACTTATGATATGCGGCGCCGAGCTTTATTCTGCTTTCAAGAGGAAGCTTTGTTTCAAATCCGGCCTGCTGGGAAAACAGCCATTGCCCCCTGCCTGTTGAAGAATCCTCATCCGCAGCCATCTGCAGGGTATTGGCAAAAACGGACAAGCCGTCTGAAGCCAGCCATTCCACGCCCTGAGAGAACCCTTCGGGATTAAAATCGTCGTCCCATATAATATCCGAAGAATAAGATTTCCATAGCATGTTTTTCATTCTGCCGGTTGCAAGATATGCCGAGGCAGTTTCGGATATATAAGGAAACCATTGTAAGCTCGCAATATCTATGTAAAGGCTTTTCTGGCTTCCGAGATTATCATAACTCTGGTTTGTTGAGACCTGCTCTCCTGCGCCTGAAGCAAACCGCAGATTCACTGCCAGCTTATTGGAAAGCTCTATTTCAGAGCCTATGCGCAGTCTGAATCTTTCCCTGTGCCTGTTACGCGGCGCGGCATTGTCCCTGCTGAAATTTTCATCCCTGACGCGCAGGTCTCCTGCAAATTTCATGGAAACAACGGCGTCAGACAGCTTAAGCTGTTCCGTGATATTTGCTCCGTTCACATGTGATGCAAGCATCATAACGGCAATTGCAACTGCGGCCGCCGTATTTCTTTTTATCATTTGTCCCCCCTTGTCTTTAAATAGGCATTGCTGACAAAAGATATGATACCGCGTAAAGCCGGCGGCGCTCCATAGCAGTGGTGTAAAATGTATGTGACAATGGTATGACTATTGTTTCGGGTTAATGTAATGCGGGTAAAGTGAAGGAGAATGTGGAACCTTGTCCGGGTGCGCTAACGACATTTACAGAACCGGCATGGATATCTATGATGTGCTTTACTATCGCCAAACCAAGGCCGGTCCCGCCAAGCTCGCGGGAGCGGGCTTTGTCAACGCGGTAAAACCGCTCAAAAATTCTGGGTAAATCATCGCTGGAAATGCCGCAGCCGTTATCTTGCACTGAAACTATAATTTTGTCGTTTTGAATGGATGCAAACACGCGGATTATACCGGTTGAGCCTGTATATTTGACGGCATTATCTATGAGATTGGTAAAAACCTGTTTAATCTGATTTTTATCCCCGCGGACTTGCGGAATATTATGGAAAGGCTCAAGCCGGATTATTGCGCGCTTTTTCTGAGCCGATGACATAAGCCCGGATACGGTTTCAGAAGCGATTCTTCCCAAATCCATGGGTTCAAACCTCGGCGGCATTTTGCCTGATTCCAAAGCAGAAATGCTTAACAGGTCGTCTATAAGACGGGTCATCCTGTCGGCATTTGTTTCTATTTCGCGGACAAATTCCAGCCTGTTTGCGGTATCTTCAATACCGCCGGAAGTAAGTGTTTCGGCATATGCCTTTATGCTGGACAACGGCGTCCTTAATTCATGCGAGACATTAGCCACGAATTCCTTGCGGATCTGCTCCAGCCTTTTGAGTTCGGAAATATCATGCTGGAATTTCTCAGCCAAAAGATTCAAAGTGGAGCCAAGACGGCCAAGCATACTTGTTGGCGGCAGACTAACGCGGGTACCGTGCTCGCCTTTGGCTAATTTGTCCGCAGCGCGCGATATTTCCAAAAACGGTTTGCGTAAATACCGCCATATCCAGAAACCTGTTATGGCTGCGCCGCATATTATCCCGGCGGCAATCCCGTATATAAAATGAAAATTCATTTAATCTGTTTTAAGGCGATATCCTATATTTTTTACGGTTATTACGCGGGCGCCTTCACTTCCTAACTTTTCCCTCATACGCGCTATGTGCTGGTCTATTGTGCGGGTGTCGATTTCCATAGACTTGTCGTAACCCCATACTTTTTCAAGAAGCTGATCTCTGGTCATGGCTTTGCCGTCGGCTTCGGCGAGGCACTTGAGAAACTCAAATTCTCTCGGGCTGAGGCACACAGGTTTGCCGTTTACCCGTATCTCAAACCTTTCTAAATCTATTTCAATGCCGCCCGCATGGATAATTTCCGCCGTATTAACCGCTCCTGAAGTTCTTTTTAATATGGCTTTAATCCTGGCAACCAGCTCCCGTATGCTGAATGGTTTGGTCACATAGTCGTCCGCGCCGAGTTCCAAACCGAGAACCTTGTCGATTTCCTCTTTTCTGGCGGTTAATATCAGAATAGGCGTTTGCGAATTCTTGCGGACCGTTTTGCAGAATTCAAAACCGTCTACTTTAGGAAGCATGATATCAAGAATAATAATATCGGGTTTTTCTTCATTAACAAAAGACAGCCCTGATTCGCCGTCGTAAGCCGACAACACGCTATAGCCTTCTTTCTCCAAATTGTACTTGAGAATTTTGGCCAGCGGCTTTTCATCTTCAACTATAAGAATTTTTTTAGTCATAAAAAAGCCGATGATAATTTATCAAGGCGCGGACTGTTTGTTTTCCAAATGCTCCTTAAAGAATTCTTTGTGCCAGTTGAGCTGGGTTCCGGCGGCTTGAAGCGCCGATAAAAGAACGGCCTCTGAAATCTCCTGCTTCGTAGCTCCGGCTGCAAGCGCATCTTTAATATGGTGTTCGGTGCAATGCTCGCACCTGAATACAGAAGCAACTGCCAGGCGGATCAGCTCCTTTGTTTTAGCGTCCAATACGGTTTTTTGACCTGCAATATTTGCGAAATGCGCATATGCCGCCCCAAGCGGAGACTGCCCTAAATACCAAGGTTTTTCATCGGCCATTGCATCCTCCATGAATCAAGATATTGATATTCGGTATTGCCGGACGATTTAGTTTAACTTTTACTGCGACCTGCTTACAAATTCGTGTATCGGGCAAGGTAAAATATTCCCCCGCCAGTCTTAATTTTAGAAGATGGTCAGAGTATGAAATTGTAATCCAAACGGGATAATCATGGAACGGGATGCGGTGCATTTGTTTTTGCGGATTCCAAAATAGATAGATGACAGGCTTGTTGGCAGATTTTTTAAGATATTTTCCCTTTCCGCTTGGTGTCCATAAAGAGTCCCAAACGTGCAAAAACCGGTAAATTCCGTCAAAATGGTTTTTTAATTTTACGACGGGGAACAAACTCCGGCAAATAGAAGTAAAATAATCTTTAAAGCCTAAAAGACTGTGGTTTTACCACTGAGCTGCCGCGGCGTGTACTGCGTACTGCAAATAAAATTATATCCACTTTTTCAAGATACTGTGAAATTCAAAAACAGAAAGCGTGATAGTTTTGTAAAATTTCTATAGATGAATTTGATTTTTGCGCATGGAAGAAATTCAGGGGCATGAAAAAAGGCAGGAACGGATTCTATCTGTTGCCCAATCACACACTTAAACTGCCGCTTATGTTTTCGCTGAAAGCCCGGCGCAAAATCAGGTAATTGCCTATGTTGGATGGAGACGTAATGAAGAAAAAGCATTCAAAAACGAGTTATTGGCGCCAGAGGTGGAAAATTGTATAAAGTGAAAAATCGCATAAAATAAAAAAGAAATACGGCCAAGTGGCATGAAAACAAAACAATCAATGGATGTATTCGGCAAAGCCCTAAAAGCCTACTATTTAGGAGACAAAAGTAAGTTTTACTTAAAAGAATCTTCAGGGAAATTAATCGAATGCGATTTAAAAAGATATTTCAGAAAAACGAGCCGGCTGTCAAAATTGGAAAAAAGGTTAATTTCTTTATCGTATGGCGATATTTTGGATGTCGGTTGTGGAACCGGTAATTACATTCCTGCACTAACCAAACGCGGAAAAATTATAGGAATCGATATATCCAAAAATGTCATTGAAGTGGCCATGATGAATGGTTGTAAAAATTGCATTGCCGCAGACATCTTTACTTTTTCCACGAAAAAGAAATTCGACACAATAACTTTTCTTGAAAATAGCCTTGGCATTGGCGGAACTATAGATAAGATTAAGAAATTATTAAAAAAACTTTCAATTATATTGAAAAATGGCGGTCAAATTTTGGCCATTCAAAGAAACATCCTCAATAGAAATTATTTTTCAATTGAGTTAAATCCTGTGTGGCAAAATAAAATAGGGCCTAAATTCGGCTGGATGCATTTCAATATAAATTTTCTTTCGGATTTATGTGCAAAAGAAGGGTTTCGCCTCAAGATATTGCAGGGAAACCAGCGCTTGTGCCTTATAAGAATTGTAAAGAAACAGAGATTTTAAACATGGCTATAAGTTTAAGTGCGACAGAATCATATGAGGGAAATTCATCAGTCGGACAGTTTGAGCGCCGATTTCTATGATTTTTACTTCAGGTCGGATAAAGGAACAGATATGGGGCGAATACTATGAATATTGAACTGAAGTTTGATTTGGAAGGAGTAGATTGGACCGCGTTTGCGGATGTTTATGAACGCGCTCCGCTGCACAAGCGGGATCCCG
Organism: uncultured Elusimicrobiales bacterium; assembly: GCA_964520045.1. Classification (GTDB taxonomy): domain Bacteria; phylum Elusimicrobiota; class Elusimicrobia; order Elusimicrobiales; family CAZFMJ01; genus CAZFMJ01. Next base: position 36,410 of record CAZFMJ010000013.1, read on the forward strand.
CGCAGTTAAAACGCGCGTTTGAGAATAGTTTTATCACCTGCATAGCGTTGCATGACGGAAAACCGGTAGGCGCCGGCCGCGCCATATCCGACGGGGAGTATTATTCAAATATTTACGATGTCGTAGTTCTGCCTGAATGGCAGAGAAAAGGCGTCGGCAGAATGGTTATGGAGGAACTTGTAAAACGCTTGGCCGGTAAATTTATACTGCTGACAACGACAATAGGCAAAGAGGATTTTTACCGCAAGCTTGGATTTCGGAAGCATAAAACCGCAATGGCCATTTATCCCAGCCATAAAACCGAAAGCATGAGGTTATATTTGGAAAACGAATGAAACAATATAAATGTCGTTGCATTGCAATTTATTTTATTCTTTTTGCTCCACTTTTAATCCTTAGTGCAGGATGCGCCGGAATAAACAAATCTGCTTTTGCGCCTGCCAACCCAAAAAATCCTCTTCAACGCAGATATTCGGATAACGAAACACTGGCATATATAATGCACGGCGTTAATCGTAGCCGGCAGGGCGAGCGGCATTATGAAGCAAAGGTTATCGGCGAAGTTAAGAAAGATGCGCAAGGCATATTTTATGAGGAATTCCACTGGGTAGAGCTGACCGTAGCGGGAATGGAAATAATTTTACCGCGCGACAGTTTGAATTTCCGGCAGTGTTTATCGCTAGATCCGCGTTATAAAATGCCATTTCCTGATATCAGCGGGATTCATCCCATGTTAATTGGGCCGGTATTTGATCTTATGACTTTTTATGTAGATTTGTGGCATGGGATGCGGCAAGAGACGTTTACTAATGAAGGCGCTCAGACATATCTTAAAACCGGTGTGAGTAGTTCATGGGCAGATGGCAAAAAAGTTTTAATCGGCGAAGATTGTATTGATTTTAAGCTTACGTTGTCAAAAATAAATAACGACGCAATTGTTCTTATGGTTAGTCACATTCCTCCGGAAAAAAGCTGTATAAACATTCATGCGGACTGGATGGAAACGCCGATTTCTTCGGGGGTGCCAAATAACTGGATCCAAATCATAAGAGAAGCGGATGAATATATTGCCGGCGTCGGAAGCGAGACATTTGATGTGGTAATAAATGCAAGCCGGCAGTCTGGTAAGATTATTTCAGCGGTTATGGATAATCCAGTAGATATTATAGAACGCAAATGCTTTGATAAAGATTTAATTAACTGCGGAGAGCCGGAGAAATGTAAAATTTTTCGAAAAATAGAATTATCACAAATCGATAATTTTTATGAATCCGCGCCTTCATATGAGGCGGGTTTTTTAAAGAAAGTGCCGTTTCCCTTCCCGGCAGGGACAAGATTGTTTATCCGGCAAGGCGCTTTCGGAAAAGAATCTCATAATGAAGCAGGCAATGAATATAATTGGGATTTTGAAGCGCCTTTCGGCACTGCGGTAACAGCAGTTGAAGCGGGTAAAGTTATAGAAGTGTGGGAACCGGATAAGGGCGGAAAGTGCGAACAATCATTTGCAGATTTTGCGCATAATATTAAAATCAGGCATAGTGACGGAACTGTAAGTCAATACGTGCATATAAAATCGCTGGTCAAAAAAGGTCAAGTTGTGAAAGCCGGCCAGCAAATCGCTGTTGCCGGCAATAACGGGTGGCTGTGCTATCCGCATCTTCATTTTGGCATATATCTGTCTGAAAAAAATTTATACTCTTCGCCTGACAGAAAAACAGTTCCATTGTTTTTTTATGGCGCGCCGAATGGCATTATAAAAAACGGTAAATGGTATGTTGTGCCTATTGAATCAGCCATCGCTGATAATTCTGTAACCGCAAATCCTCCTGCAACAACCTTTGAAGCTGTCAAACGCAATGCCGATATATTTCTGGATAAAATTGAGAAACTTGGTTATGAGCTTCCATACCGGCCTGAAATGCGGGAATGGACCCGGCCTTCGCTGATATCATGGCGGGAAGAAGCACGCGCAGTAGCTGTGCCGAAATGGGAAGAAGTCAGTGCTGATACGCGGGAACAAATGGCTTTGTGGTCGTCGTCAGGCACAGCCAAAGATTTGTTTGACTTCGCATTCCGCTGGTTTCTGCCTATACACGAACTTGCGCATTTTTTGCAAACAGAATTTAAGAGCAATAACAGCCATGCTGACAATGAAAAAATCGCAAATGATGTGGCGGTTGCTTTCTGGTGCACACAGCCTGATGGCAAAAAATATCTTAAGGTATTCCAAAGCATGGTTGAAAAAGCTGTGCTAAACTCACCTGAACCAGCGCCTGCTGGAATAGATTCTGATCAATATTTTAACGATAATTATGATGATTTAAGCCGTAATATGGCTAAATACGGAGCATATCAATGGCGGTTTGTCCTGAATAGCCTGCGCAGAGCAGAACAATTAGATTTTGGTACGAGTATACACCGGATTATCGCAAAAGATATTCCTCCGCGGTAATACGTCGAGGTATGTTTATCAACAGGGTTTACTCGTACCTAAAAAAACACTATATTTATCGGGTGCTATAATAAATTCCGGAATAAAAGATTTGGGTAAATAAATTATAAAGGAAAAACCTTTCGAAAAAGATGCTCAAGGGCATTACTGAACCAAATAAATCAAAATGAATATCATCAAACCTCCCGCATTAAAAACAGGAGACACTGTAGGAGTAATTTCCCCCTCTTCGCCGATCTGCGGCGATGGGGCAAGAAAGCAGTTCGCTGACGGTGTTGCTGCTCTTGAAAAACTAGGCCTCAAGGTCAAGTTCGGCAATCATGTATTCAAGAAACATTATTGGAGCGCTGGAACCAAAACAGAGCGAATAGAAGATTTTAACAAGATGTGGCAAGACCCAGAGGTCAAGATGTTGTTGATGACTCAAGGCGGTGCCACCGCCAACCATCTTTTGGATGGTATCAACTATGAAATGGTGAGACGTAATCCCAAGATATTCTGCGGGATATCGGATGGGACAACACTGCTCAATGCCATATTTGCCAAAACCGGTCTTATAACTTTTCACGGGCCGGATTTACTATGGACATTTGGCAGGGAAATGACATTTCCTTTCCGCGACAATATCGTGAAAACGCTTTTTGAAAAGCAACGGAGGCGGCTTACCGGTGTTATGGGATTGAAGCATCAAACAAATCCTAAAATAAAGCTTCCATGGTGGAAATGTCTTCATCCAGGCAAAGCATCCGGCATTTTAATCGGTGGACATACTGGAAGCCTGCTGAATCTTGCCGCCTCCGGCTATTTACCGGATACTAAGAACGCGATACTGTTTATAGAAGGCACAGAGACATTGGAGCAATTGGATAAAACGCTTAATTCATTCCGTTTGCGCGGAGTGTTCGGTGAAATCGCTGGTATTATTGTGGGATGGTTTGATAATGCTTATCCGGCAGATATTTCAGACTCGCCCCGGCAAGTAAGCGACTTGATCATGGAAGTTACTGATGGATATGGTTTTCCAATACTCGAAATCTGCGAACTTGGGCATAATGTGGAGAATTATATTTTTCCAATCGGCTGTATGGCTACCATCGAGCCTGATAAACTTCTTTTATCTATTGATGAACCGGCCGTGACTTCGTCCGATATAAGGGGGATGCATGAAACAAAAGTTTGAATCAAAAAATCGCTGTGCTTGGGCGGAAGGCGTAAACGATTTGTATGTCGACTACCATGATAAGGAGTGGGGCGTTCCCGTCCACGATGACATCAAACACTTTGAGTTTTTAATTCTGGAAGGCGCCCAAGCCGGGCTGAGTTGGTCCACTGTCTTGAATAAGAGGGAAGCATATCGGAAAGCATTTGTAGGTTTTGACCCGGTTAAGGTCGCTCGGTTCAGCGGAGGAAAAATTGAAACCCTGCTGCAGAATCCCGGTATAATTCGAAATCGCCTCAAAATTACCGCTGCCATGAACAATGCGCGGGCATTTTTGAAAGTTCAAAAAGAATTCGGCAGCTTTGACAGGTATGTCTGGCGGTTTGTCGGAGGCAAGCCCATACAGAATTGCCGAAAAACCATGAACGACATCCCAGCGACCTCGGCGGAATCCGATGCCCTGAGCAAGGATCTGAAGCATCGCGGATTCAAGTTTGTAGGCAGCACTATCATCTACGCGCATATGCAAGCGGTGGGAATGGTGAATGACCACGTCGTCAGCTGCTTCCGGCACAAAGCATGTGCTTGTCATGTCTATAGAGCCAGTATGAAAGGAAGGCTGAGCTGACTGCTTGTTTTATTTTTGCGGATTGTATCCATAATTTTTGTAAGATTACTTAAAGTTCTGTGCATGTAAAAGGGATGAGAAATGAAGAAAAGACAGATATGGGAACGGCTTTCTAAATCGCGCACAAAAGACAGTTGGAGCGTTGAATTTTGGCAGTCGGCCGGGCCTGCTGCGAGATTTTCCGCCGCATGGCTGATGATTGATGAGTTTTATAAAATTAGAGGCAAAAATGGATATAGCAAAAGATTACGAAGAACTGTTCAAGGTTTTGAACAAATATAAGGCAAAATATTTAGTCGTGGGAGCATACGCCGTAGTTTATTATGGAGAGCCGCGGTTTACTAAAGATATAGATATCTGGATAAGTAATAACGAAGCCAATGCCGTGAAAGTTTATAAAGCGTTGAAGGAATTCGGCGCGCCGCTTCTGGATATAAATGCTTCGGATTTTACCAAAGACAATTTAATTTACCAAATTGGAGTTGCGCCGGTGCGCGTAGACATTATGATGAGTCTGCCGGGTTCAAAATTTTCAACCGCATGGAACCGCAGAAAGCGGACAAAATACGGCGCAACGCCCATTAACTTAATCGGACTTAGCGAATTGATTAAAAGCAAAAAAATTGCGGGACGCAAACAAGACAAACTTGACTTAGAAATGCTGGCGTTCAATCTGAAAAAAAAGCGCTAACAGAAGCCGCCTCGCCCTAAGTTCCGAAGGAAGCAGCGATCATCTGGCATCTTCGAATATTTTCAATCTCTTCCGCCCCAATTTTCGCAAAATTTTATTTTCCAGCGCTGTTTCCCCCCTTCCGCTTGGTGGCTAAGCCCAAAAGAGCGCTCAATAACGAAAAGCTAATTCCCATTCCTATTTAGAATTATCCATTCTTTCCAGAATGGATCTTCTATTTCATATGCGTTTTTTTCACGCCTGACAATTATACCTTTATCTATCAACCGCACAATTGCGCTGCCGGAGGTGCTGGCTGTCTTAATTCCATATTTTTGTATAAATTTCCGGGAAGTTGCCTCATTGCCGCCCGCAGCTAATCCTATGACGACCTTCCGTTCAGTGTTATCAAGAGCATTCCACCATCTTTTATAGTCAGCGCCATGCTGGGTGACGATATTCTCTACGGCCTCCGTGATAAGCTCGCGTCTGAACGGACCTTTTTCATGCGCTATATAGAGCTCGTGGCAGAGTTGTTGTGTATAGTAAGGGTGGCACCCGGTGAACTTAAGGATGTCTTTAACTATACCGGAGGCGTTTATGCCGGCGGAACAGAATCTTTTCAGGACAAAGGCTTCCATCTCATCCGCAGGGATGCCACCTAAAACCTTTTGCCGGCCGAATTTGTAGAAAGGATTCTTCTTCTCCTGAAAAATGTCGCGTATCATGCTTTCCTGACTGCCGATAAAGATGTAAGACACATTCTGATGAGACTGGAATACGCCCCGCATCTTTTTCTCAAGGTTGGGGGCGATGCGGCGGATCTCCTGAAACTCGTCAAACACTACCACAACGCGTCTGTTCTGTTTTTTCGCGATTATCTCCGAAAGCTCAAGACTTTCCGTGACAACGGCGGTCTTATTGGCGGAGTCTGGAGAAAAAGAAACATTTATATCGCCGGTGGCGGGGTTATACTCCATGGCGGGTTGTATTTTAAAAGTTTTTATATAGGTTTTCAGCTTTTCAAACGGGCTCAAAGCCAGCGCTTTTTTAACATAGGCGTTGGCCAGATCCACTTCATCTGAAATTATCTCCAGGTCAAGGCGGATAGATTTAATATTCATACCGGCAAGCGCTTTGTTGACCATGCTGCTTTTGCCGAAGCGCCTCTGGCTGATAAGCACTACGTTCTGCCCGGATTCGATGTCCGAGACAATCTCCTTTATCTCCTGACGCCTGTTGGTGAAGTATTCACCCTCCACTATGGAACCGAATCTGAACGGATTCATAAAAACCTCCCCTATTACGACAACTGTCGTTACGATAATCGTCGGAATCTATCCTGCCAGGTATATACTCCTAATTTAAGAGACTTATGTCAATAAGACTTTGATTGCAATGTTCTGGCGTCCATATAGGTGTCCATAGGGAGTCCTAAACGCACAAAAACCAGCAAAGTCTGTAAAAATGGATTTTTGATTTTACGACGGGGAACAAACGCAGGCAAACGGCAGTAAAACTATTTTTAGAGATTAAAAGGCAGGCGCTCTACCGCTCAAACTGTCGTGGCATGTACCGCTTACTGCAAATAAAATAATACCGCTATTGCGCGGAGACTGCTTCAACCCGCTGAGCTTTATCTGCGTCCTGCTCTAATTTCCACGGCTTTAAGGGCTCAAACCGTCCCTGAAAAAATCTGAGAAGTTCGGGCTCATAAACAAACTTTAGACCGCTTATCATCCCGCGTTTTTCGTAAAGCTTTTTTATGCCTTCCACGACAAAGTCAATATGCGAATTGGTATAAACGCGGCGCGGAATAGTGCAGCGCACAAGCTCCAGTTTGGGTTTGTAGTTTAAGCCGGTCTTCGGGTCTCGTCCCTTGCTTACAATCCCGCGTTCCATGGCGCGCACGCCGGTCTCGATGTAGAGGGCGGCCGCCAGCGCCTGCGCCGGATATTCCTCCTGCTTTACGTGCGGAAGGAAGCGTTTGGCATCAAGAAAAATCGCATGCGAGCCGACAGGTTCGACAATGGGTATGCCTGCGTCAATAAGCTTTTTGCCGAATTCCTGCGTCTGAGCGATGCGCGAGCGGATGTAGTCGTCGTCAAGCGAATCAAGCAATCCTCTGGTTAAAGCCTCTATATCCTTGGTGTCAAGACCGCCGTTGGTCACCCCCCCCTCCCACGTTCTCAGCATCCGCTGGAATTTCACATTGAGCTCTGCGCTGTTGCAGGCGAGGATTCCGCCCATATTGACAAGGAAATCTTTCTTGCAGCTGATGGTGCAGCCGTCGCCATAGCTCATCATTTCGCGCAGTATTTCGCGCACTGCCCAGTGGGTATATCCGGCATCCTTCATTTTAATCATCCATGCATTCTCGACACAGCGCGTGGCGTCGAACATTATGGGAATTTTATGTTTCTGGCATAGGCGCGAAAGCGCGCGCAGATTGTCCATGGAAAAAGGCTGGCCTCCGGCCATATTTACACAGCACTCATGGCTGATGTAAGCGATATTTTTCGCACCTGCGCGATTAATCTCATTTTCAAGCTTTTTGAGGTCTATATTTCCTTTCCACGGAAATGTGCTCTCCGGGTCGTGCGCTTCCTCTACAATGACATCCGCAAAGACGCCGCCCGCCATCTCCTGATGAAGCTTGGTCGTAGTAAAATACATATTGCCGGGAACGATTTGACCGGGTTTTATCATGCATTGCGACATGATGTGCTCCGCTGCGCGGCCCTGATGCGTAGGAATAATGTAGTTGAAACCTAGTATTTCGCGGAAGGTCTCCACCAGTTTATTGTAATGCTTATTGCCGTAGGGAGTATCCGCGGTGTCGGTCATCCCTTCCCACTGGTGGCAGCTCATAGCTGAAGTGCCGCTATCGGTCAAGAAATCAATGTATACGTCCTCGGAGTTGAGGAGAAATGTATTATAGCCGGCTTGTTGGATGGCGGCCTCGCGGTAAGACTTGTCGGTAACTTTAAGCGGCTCAAAAATAGCAATTTTATAAGGTTCGTAATTGCGCATCGCCGAGCGCTGTGAGCGCGGAAGATTGACAAACAGCCGCTCGTTTACCGGCTCAAACTCCGCCTGGTCCACAAACTCGGGGCGGTTTGTCAGTTTAAGGCCTGTTATTTCGCCGCGGTTTGAATAAACCGAGCAGATGACATCCGCCGCTTCCTGTATGTGATTGCGGGTATACGCGCAGCGCGGCAAATCAAGAATCAGCGTTGAACTGCCCTTTCCCCCGCGATGATATTCCCATGAGCCGTCGATTCTGCCTCGTATCCCGCCTTGTATATAAAGCGCGGCCGCAAGCGCAAATTTGGGATTTTCCGCATTGTTCAGGTGCGGAAAAAATTTCGCCGTGTCGAGGGAAATTCCGTCTGCGCCCTGAACGGCAGGCACATGTTCATTCCTGAGCGTATGATACAGGCTGCTTATTTGTTCCTGGTGCCACTCGATAAATTCGGTTTTTGACATCTCCTCAATGCCTACGGCGAATGTCTCCATTGCGCGGCCGGTCATGCCGCCGTATGTGTGCAGTCCCTCGAATACTACGACCTGATTCCGGACGGCGTCGTATATCTGCGGATCTTTGCAGGAGATAAAGCCGCCGACATCGGAGCGCGGATCCTGGCTGGCATCCATAAGAACGATATCCGCCGCGGCTGTGATGCGCCTTACAATTTCCATAAGGCTTTTTTGGGGACACTCAACAGCGCAAATCCACCATGCGTTTTCCATGATTTTGGAAATGTCTATAACAAGCGGCACGCCGCAGGCCGATGCCGATTTTCGTGCCGCTTCGATATTTTTCATCGACAAGGGCTGGCCGCTGGAGGCCTCGGAGCAAAGCTCAATATGGATGTAGGCGGTATTTTCCTTTTCCAGTTCCTTAAGCTTGGCCTCTAGTTTCTTAACATCGACATTTCCTCCGAAAGTATCGGGTCTTTCGTGCGCCGACAAATCATCGCCGGAGATATCGATACTTTTGCCGCCGTTGGCCTCCACGAGGCCTTTTTCAGACCCGCGGTTATGAAGAACCGTCTGGCCTTTTTTGATGAGCGTAACGGCAAGAAGCTTTTCCGCTCCGATTCCGTTATGAGACGGAACTATCTGCGAAATGCACAGGATATCGCGTATATTCTTTTCAAGTTTGTAGTAACTGCGCGCTCCGGCATAAGCCTCGTCGCCTGTCATTAGGGCGGCCTTCTGGAAATGAGACCATGCGGACATTCCCCTCGCCGTCATGTCAAACTGAACATAATCGGAAGAGATATTAAACGTATTAAATTTGGCGGCTTTGATGATGTTCCAGCGCTCATAGGTTTTAAGCGCAGTCATCTTTTTCACTTCTTTGATCTTATATGGTTCGGCGATCATAATGTTTCCTTTTCCGCAGGGGAATATCGGGTATATTTGCCTGATTTTATTATAACATTTTAAAAAATATCCGAGTAATTTTCTTGTTTTTGCCTCGATTGTATGGGCAATGTGAAATGTAAAATGCTTAAATATAAACGTGAATGTTCTGGGAATTTTGTTTATTGCGGTTTTTTCCGCGTTTTTATGTTCGTGCAGCCGGCTGGACTATGATGAAGCGGTAAAACTGGAAAAACAGGGGCTTTACGGCAAGGCCGCAAATGCCTATGAGCTTTTTGCTAAAAAATATCCGGCGCATCCGCTTGCCGCGGAAAGTCTTTACAAATGCGGGCGCATATACGCCCAAGAACTGGAATTCTGCGAAAGGGCCGTTACAGTTTTTGAAAAAACAGCGCGCGGTTATCCCGGCTCAAAACCGTGGGCCGAACTTGCCGGGGCGGGGCTGTTTACCTGCCCCGATTATTTTCCGCTTGATGCAGGGAAAAAATGGGTGTATGCCGACTCACAGACCGGCGGCCGCAATATGAGGCAGTATTGGAAAGCGTCGGGAGTGTCGGCGGATCTGTCTTCCGGAAGGATCGAGATCGCGGTATTCGCCGGACAGAAAATCATAAAGAAAATAGACAGGATATATTCAAGAAAGGACTGGCGCATCGAAGAAAAAGAGGCGGGCGCAAAATCCGAAGGAATGGCGATATTGCGCTATCCCTTTGTAAAAGGCAGGGAATGGTCTTCCCCGTTCGGAAAAACAAAAATAAAATTCAGCATAGAGGATGATTCCGCCTCGGTTAAAACGAGAGCGGGGAATTTTACGGGATGCCTTAAGATCCGCCAGCAGGCCGCCGGACTTTCATCGTG